>NZ_CBCSIW010000023.1:0-65640 GCF_965139575.1 Comamonas aquatilis
ATGCCGCCAGCGTTCAATCTGAGCCAGGATCAAACTCTATAGTTCGATCTTGAATTTAAAGTCTTGCGACTCACTCATAAAAACGGAATTGAAGTGAACTTCACTTCTATTTCCATGAGCGTTTGATTTAGTTCTAAAGAACTTGGCTGCTTGCCATCAAACGCCCACGCTTATCGGCTGTATCTTGTTAAGGATCCGAGAACAAAAACCAATCTAAACCGGCTTTCATTTCTTTGCTTGCTGTGATCAGCGAAGCCTTGCATTGTAGCACCATTTTCGCCAACAAGAGGAAGACTTCTCAATCTCTTGGGGACTAGCGAATCTTGCGTTTCGCTCAGTGCAGCCTTGCATTCTACACAGATTCTTCACCATCTGACAACTCGTGAATGAACCAGCACGAGAAAAGCCAAAGCAAGAGAGGGCAGGCTTGCCTGCCCTCTCTTGCTTTCTATAAGACTATGCCTTGGCAGCCTGCTCCAGAGCATCCACAAACAGAGCCGCCACATCGCAGCCCGTCTGATCAAAGATCTCCTGGAAGCACGTGGGACTGGTCACATTGATCTCCGTGACATTGTGACCAATGATGTCCAGACCGATGAGCAGCAGTCCTCGCTTGACCAACAGCTCACCAATATGTTCGGCAATCGCCTTGTCCTGCTCGCCAAGTGCTTGAGCCACGCCTTTGCCGCCTGCTGCCAGATTGCCGCGCACCTCATTGCCTTGAGGGATACGGGCTAGGCAATAGGGAACAGGCTTGCCGCCGATGATGAGCACACGCTTGTCGCCATGCACGATGTCGGGCAGGAATTTCTGCACCATGACACTGGTGGCGCCGCCATGGTTCAGGGTTTCGATGATGCTACCCAGGTTGCGACCATCTTCACCCACGCGGAAGATACCCATGCCACCCATGCCATCCAGAGGCTTGAGAATGACATCCTTGTGCTCCGCATGAAAGGCACGGATGTCCTGGGCATTGCGAGTCACCAGAGTTGGCGAAATGAACTGCGCAAACTCCATGATGGCCAGCTTTTCCGGATGTTCACGCAAGGCGCTGGGTTTGTTGAAAACCTTGGCACCCTCCCGCTCGGCTTGGCCCAGCATATGGGTTGCATAGAAAAACTCCGAATCAAACGGAGGATCCTTGCGCATGATGACGGCATCCAGATCCGCCAGAGCCTTGATCTCGGTCGCCGTCTCCTCGAACCAATGGTTTTTGTCACCTGTGAGCGTGATGAAGCGCATTTTGGCTTGCACCTTGCCGCCGCTTTGCCATGAAATGTCTTCGGGATGGCAGGCCACGATCTGGTGACCGCGTCGCTGCGCTTCGCGCATCATGGCGAAAGTGGAGTCCTTGTAGATCACAAAGGATTCCAGGGGATCGGCGACAAACAGTATTTGCATGGTGATGACTCAATCTGAACAAGAGGCTTGCCAAGCATGATGCCCGGCTTGGCATAACAGCACAAAGCGACGGAAATCAGCTTGCGACACGGCGGCGCGCATGCTGAATGCACAAGGCCACGCTACCGGCGACCACGCCCCAGAAGGCAGAGCCAATGCCCGCAACGACGACACCGCTGAGCGTCACCAAAAAGGTGATGAGAGCCGCCTCGCGGTGTTGTTCTTCCTTGAAAGCCGTGGCCATTCCACCGCCGATGGAGCCCAGCAGGGCCAGGCCGGCAATACAGGCCACCAATTCCTTGGGGAAGGCCGTCAGCAAGCCCGTCACCACGGCTCCAAAAATACCCAACACGATATAGAGCAGGCCGCAGACCGCCGCAGCGGTATAGCGCTTGGATTTGTCCTCATGCGCCTCGGGCCCCATGCAGATGGCCGCCGTGATAGCACTCAGATTGAGAGCGTAGGCACCAAACGGCGCCAGCACCAGGGTGGCAAAACCCGTCATGCTGATGATGCGCGAGACCGGAATGGGGTAACCCGTGGCACGGATCACCGCCACACCCGGCAGATTTTGCGAAGCCATGGTGACCACGAACAGCGGCAGAGCCAGACTGACAAAGGCCGCCAGCGAGAAATGCGGAGCGGTATAGACCGGAACGGCAAAACCTGCGTGCACGGCAGACCATTGCATTTGCCCGCGCAGTGCCGCCCACGCCATACCGGCTGCCAAAGTGATGATGACCGCATAGCGAGGCGCCAGCCTGCGCGAGAACAGATAGGACAACAGCATGACCAGCACCAACGGGAGGTTGGTCTCGGCCGCGGAAAAAGCCTGCATGCCGAATTTGGCGAGCACACCGGCCAACAGGGCAGCTGCGATCTCCATGGGGATACGGTTCATGATGCGCTCGAACCAGCCCGTGAGCCCGGCCAGCATGATCAGCGCTGCGCAGGCGATAAAGGCCCCTACCGCCTCGTGCATGGAAAAACCGCCGGCCAGCCCTGCAGTGGCCAACACAGCGGCTCCGGGCGTGGACCACGCCACCATCACCGGCATGCGCAAAACAAGCGAGGGCACAAGCGAGCACAGCCCCATGCCCAGACCCAGGGCCCAGATCCACGAAGTGATTTGCTCGGGCGTGGCATGGAAAGCCTGAGCCGCCTGAAACACCAGGGCCACCGAGCTGGTAAAGCCCACCAGCACCGCCACAAAGCCCGCAGCCAATGCGGCAGGGCTCAAGTCTTTGAAAAAGCGCATCTGCGCATTCTGGCATCTGACTCGCCAGAAGCTCTACCGCCTGAGCGACCTGGAATCACGAAGACCGCCATTACTCCTGAATCAATAGCTTTTCACACTTGATAAATAAGCCAAAGAGCATGATTTGACTTGAATTTCTAGAGTTCGATCTTGGAACCCAGCTCCACCACGGCATTGCTGGGAAGGTGCAGAAAATCAGAAACCCGACTGGCATTCTTGTGCATCTGGGCAAAAAGCTTCTCGCGCCAGTGCGCCATGGAGTTGTTCATGCGCGGAATGATCAGATCGCGCGAGAGGAAGTAGCTAGTCTCCATGGTCTCGAACTTGCAACCCCGGGTACGCAACAAGGCCAGGGCCGCCGGCACATCAGGCTCATTCTTGAAACCATAGTGAATAATGACCTCCCAACAATCGCCGCCCAGCGCCTCCGCCTCCACCCGCTTGTCCAAACCGACCCAGGGCACTTCGTGGTTGCGCACCGTCACAAAGATGTTTCTCTCATGCAACACCTTGTTGTGCTTGAGGTTGTGCAGCAAGGCATTGGGCACGGTACCCGGCTCTCCAGACAGAAAGACGGCAGTGCCCGGCACGCGTGTGGGCGGATGACGCCAGGCGGACTCCAGGAAATCACGCAGATTCAAGGCATCGGCTTGCAATTTTTTGTGCAGTGCCTCGCGACCACGGCGCCAGGTCATCATCAGGGTGAAGATGGTACCGCCTATGAGCAGCGGGAACCAGCCGCCCTCGAACAGCTTGAGCAGATTGGAAGCAAAGAAAGCCAGGTCCACCACAAAGAAGAAGCCCGTGGCCAACAGACACAGGGCCAGCGGGTACTTCCAGCGGTAACGGATCACGAAGAAGGTCAGCATGGTGGTGATCAGCATGTCCAACGTGACCGCGATACCGTAGGCTGCTGCCAGATTGCCGCTGCTGCGAAACAGCACCACGGCCAGCGCGATCGCCACAAACAGGCCCCAGTTGACCAGTGGCATATAGATCTGCCCGGTCTCCTTGACACTGGTGTGCCGCACCTCAAAACGGGGGAAGTAGCCCAGTTGGATGACTTGGCGCGTCACACTGAAGGCGCCCGTGATCAGCGCCTGCGAAGCGATCACGGTGGCCATGGTGGCCATGATGACCAGCGGCAGCAGCGCCCAGCCCGGTGCCATCATGAAAAACGGGTTCTTGACCGCATCCGGATTGGCCAGCAGCAGCGCGCCCTGACCAAAGTAGTTCAAGGTCAGCGCCGGCATGGCCACGCTGAACCAGGCCAGACGAATCGGCTTTTTGCCAAAGTGCCCCAGGTCGGCATACAGCGCCTCGGCACCTGTCACGCACAACACCACCGAACCCAAAATGATGAAACTGGTGCCTGGGTTGTTCCAGATAAAGGCAACCGCGTAATACGGACTGAGCGCCGCCAGAATTTCGGGGTGACCGACGATCTGATGCACACCCAGCGATGCGATGCAGAAAAACCAGATCAACGTAATCGGGCCAAAGAACTTGCCAATGCCTGCGGTTCCGCGCTTTTGCACCACAAACAGCAGAAACAAAATCACCAGAGTCAGCGGAATCACGGCCTTGGTGAAGTGCGGAGAGATGACCTCCAAACCCTCCACGGCCGAGAGCACGGAGATGGCCGGGGTGATGACGCCATCACCATAAAACAGCGAGGTGCCGAACATGCCCACCAGAAACAAGGCGCTACTCAGGCGCGGCTTGTCTTTCACGGTTTGCGAGGCCAGGGCCAGCATGGCCACCAGTCCGCCTTCGCCGTTGTTGTCGGCCCGCAGCACCAGCGTCACATATTTGAGCGAAACGATGACGGTCAGCGTCCAGAACAGCACCGACAGCACGCCATAGACGTTGGCCGGCGTGAAGGGCACATAGCCCGAGCCGAACACCTCCTTGACCGAGTACAAAACACTGGTGCCTATGTCTCCATAGACAACGCCAATTGCGCCCAGGGTAAGGGCGGGCAGTGAGGATTTCGAATTTTGCACAGGTCAGGGAGCGACTCGTAAGGCAGTCACCAGTTTCAGCGTTTCAGAATTGTGCGCTTGTGGGCGCAAAGCTTCATCAGTCGTAAATTTCGGCGTCAGGATTGGTCGCTTCCAGCTCGTAACTGGCCGCCAGCATGGCCAGACGCGCCACCACGCCATACATGTAAAAGCGATTGGGGGCGCTGGCACCCGGGCGCACACCGGCCTGAGGCAGGTGGTTGCTCTGCTGGAAGGCCAGCGGCACATAACCGGCGCCAGGCGCGTTGAGGTTCTCATCCACATCCCGCTCGGGGTGCATGCGGTAGAAGCCGCCCACCACATAGCGATCCATCATGTAGACCACGGGCTCGGCCACGGCGTTGTGCATGCGCTCCTGGGTCAGCACACCTTCTTGCACGATGACATCGTGCACGGTCTGCCCGTCCTTGATGAGCCCCATCTTGTTGCGGCTTTTGCGCGGCAAATCCGCCAGTTCCTTGGCATCGCGCACCGTCATCACGCCCATGCCATAGGTGCCGTTGTCGGCCTTGACCACGGCAAACGGTTTTTCCTTGATGCCGTATTCCTTGTACTTGCGGCGCACCTTGGAAAGAACGACATCCACCTGCTCTGCCAGGGCATCCATGCCTACGCCGTCGGCAAAGTCGATGTTGTTCACATGACCGAACAAGGGGTTGATCAGCCAAGGGTCGATGCCCAGCAGCTTGCCAAAGCGCTTGCCCACTTCTTCGTAGCTCTGGAAGTGACGGCTCTTGCGACGCACATTCCAGCCCGCGTGCAGGGGCGGCAGCAGGTATTGCTCGTACAACTCCTCGATGATGCCGGGCACGCCGGTGGAAAGGTCGTTGTTGAGCAAGATGGTACAGGGGTCGAAATCCTTGAGACCCAGGCGGCGCTTGCTGCGGATCACCGGCTCCAGCTTGATCTCGTCGCCATGCGGCAGCGTGATGGACAAGGTCTTCTTGATTTCGGGGCTGATGGAGCCAATCCGGACATTCAGGCCCGCCATCGAGAAAATGCGCTTGAGCTGTAGCACGCTGGCCAGATAGTGGGTGTTGCGTGTGTGGTTCTCGGGGATGATGAGCAGATTGCGTGCTTCAGGGCATATCTTTTCGATAGCAGCCATCGCAGCCTGTACGGCCAGCGGCAGCATTTCATCCGTCAGGTTGTTCCAGCCTCCGGGAAAGAGGTTGGTGTCTACCGGCGCCAGCTTGAAACCCGCATTGCGAATATCCACCGAGCAATAGAAGGGCGGCGTGTGCTCCATCCACTCCAGGCGGAACCAGCGCTCAATCGCAGGCATGGAGTCGAGAATGCGCTGCTCAAGCTCATTAATGGGGCCGGTCAGAGCCGTGACAAGATGTGGAACCATAAAGACCCTTAGGAGACGATGGTGGGTGGCTGGTGGGTGGCAATTGTAGGGTTTTGCGCGAGAAGATGGTGTTTACCCTAGGTTTCACGCTAACGACGCCAGAACGCAGGGGACAGCAAAGCCATGAAACTCAATATCTCTAGGCGTCCCAACAACATGCCCAGAGTACATACCCACATCTGAAAATCCGTCAACACCGTGTAGTTGGACACCGGGCCGATCGCACCCAGCCCCGGCCCCAGGCAATGCACACTGGCCAGCGCCGCCGAAAAGGCGGTAACGGGGTCCAGATCGGTCAGCAACAAGATCATGCTCAATACGATGACCGTGCCACCGTAGACCAGCATATAGGCCAGCACCGAGAAAATCATGTGGTTGTCGACGACCGCACTGCCCAGGCGCACAGGCTGCACCGCGCGCGGATGAACTAGGCGGGTCATCTCGCGTCGGGCCTGTTTGACAAGTATCAGCATGCGAACCATTTTGATACCGCCACCGGTGGAACCGGCACTGGTGGCAACCCCCGACAGCAGCAGCAGCAGCACCGGCAGGAACACCGGCCATGCCAGATAGTCGGTAGTGGAATAGCCCGTGGTGGAAGCGACCGACACGGTATGGAACATGCCGTAGCGCAAGGCATCCAGCGGCCCGTAAACGCCTTTGATCCACAACAGCGCGGCAGCGAACAAACCGGCGCCCACCAGCACATAGATGGTGGCCTTGGCCTCGGGGTCGCGCCAGAAGGCATCGAACCGCCCTTTACGCAAGGCCACAAAGTACAGGGCAAAGTTGCAACTGGCCAGCAGCATGAAGATGAGGGCAATGAACTCCAGCAGCGGCGAGTCGAAATAGGCAAAGCTCGCATCATGCGAAGACAGTCCGCCCAGGCTCACCGTGGAGAACATGTGCATCAACGCATCCAGCGGCGTCATGCCTGCAGCCCAGAACGCCAGGGCACAGGCAATGGAGAAGCTGGCATACACGCCCCACAAGCCCTTGGCCGTTTCCGTGATGCGCGGCGTCAGCTTCGTGTCTTTGACGGGGCCGGCAGCTTCAGCCCTGAACAGCTGCGCCCCCCCTACACCCAGCAGCGGCAAAATGGCCACGGCCAGAATCAGAATGCCCATGCCGCCCACCCATTGCAAAAAGGTGCGCCAGATATTGATGGACACCGGTAGCTGGTCCAGGCCGGTCAGAATCGTCGCCCCCGCCGTGGTCAGGCCCGATACCGCTTCGAAATACGCATGGGTAAAGCTGATCTGGATGCCGATATGCATCAGGCCCAGCATCAGCGGCAGCATGGCGCACAGCGGCAAGACCACCCACACCAGGGTGACCAGGATCACACCATGGCGCGGCTGCAAGTCCTGTTTGTGGCGATGCAGACCGCCCCACAGCAGCAGCCCCGCCGCCATGGTGATACCCATGGCCCAGGGGTAGATGCGCCAGATGCCATCCTGGGTGAACCAGGACACGCCAAACGGCAGCAGCATGGACAGGGCGAACATCACCATCAGCATGCCCAGCACGCGCAGAACGGGAAGCAAATCTCGCATCTGGGCAGCCTAGAAGAAAGTTGCGCTCACGCGGAACAGATTTTCCACATTGCGCACCAGCCGCTTGTTGGGCAGGAAAAACACCACGTGATCCCCGCTTTCGATCACGGTATGACTGCGCGGAATGATGACCTCGGTCGTTACTTCACTCTGCTTTTCATCGGAGGACTTGCCTGCAGGAATGCCGCGCACGATGAGGCCTATATGCACATCCTCGGGCAGGCTCAGGTCTTCCACCTTGCGACCTACGACGCGCGAGCTTTTCCGGTCGCCGCGCGCCACGATCTCCAGCGCTTCGGCCACGCCGCGGCGCAAGCTGTGTACGGCCTGTACATCGCCACGGCGCACATAGGCCAGCAACTCGCCCAGCATGGCCTGCGCAGGCGACAGCGCAATATCGATCTGCGTGCCGTGCATCAGATCGGCATAGGCGCGGCGGTTGATGAGCGAGAGCACTCGGCGCGCACCCATGCGCTTGGCCAGCAGGCTGGACATGATGTTGTCCTCATCGTCATCGGTGAGCGCCAGAAACAGATCCACCTCCTCGATGCCCTCTTCTTCCAGCACATCCTCGTCCGTGGCATCGCCTTCCAGCACCAGCACCTCGGCGGGCAGCACCGAAGCCAGAGACATGCATTGCCTCTCGCTGTTTTCCACAATCTTGACGTGAAAGCGCCCCGGAATTTGCGACAGTTTCTGGGCCAGCCGCAAGCTGACCTGACCGCCGCCCGCCATCATGATGCGGTATACGGGGCGCGCCTCACGGCCTTGCGGGCTGTGAATGGCACGCAGCGCCTGCGGCACATGTTCGGTAGCTGCCAGGATAAAGACCTCGTCGCCGGGCTCGATACGCGTGGAGCCGTCGCAGCGCACAAAACGGTCGGGCTCATCCATGAAGCGCCGGTAAATGGCCACGATGCGCATGGCCAGATCCGGCATGCGCTCCCGTACCTGGCCGATCTGCAGACCCACCGCAGGCGCACCGGCGCGGGCACGCACGGAAGCCAGGGCCGCGAGGCCGCCGGCAAAAGCACGCACCTGCATGGCCTCGGGATACTCGATGAGCTTGCGTATGTAGTTGGTGACCGACTCTTCGGGGCAGATGATGCGATCCACGGCAAAGCCGTCCTTGCCCAGCACCGGATCATGCGAGACAAAGCCCGAAGAGCGCACGCGCGCAATCCGGGTGGGAATCTCGAACACGGCCTGGGCGATCTTGCAGCAGACCAGATTGGTCTCGTCCATGGAAGCGCAGGCAATCAGCAGATCGGTGTCCTTGGCCCCGGCCTCGGCCAGCACCCGGGGGTCTATGCCGTTGCCCACCACGCCACGCAAGTCATAACGGGCTTCCAGCTCACGCACGGCACGGGCATCGGTATCGATGACGGTGATGCCGTTTTGCTCGGAAACCAAGCTCTCGGCCACGCTCTGGCCCACACGCCCGGCACCCAAAATAATGATTTTCATGATGTTGTTTTGTTGGATCCAAGCAGTGGCGATCATGTCTGCGACCTGCCGCACAGCCATCGCCTGGCCTGCGCGGCAGCCCGAGGCTAGTTGCGCACCTCGCCGTCGCCCAGCACCACGTATTTGAGCGAGGTCAGCCCCTCGATGCCCACCGGACCGCGCGCATGGAACTTGTCGGTGCTGATGCCGATCTCGGCCCCTAGCCCGTACTCGAAGCCGTCGGCAAAGCGCGTGCTGGCATTGACCATGACGCTGGCCGAGTCCACCTCGCGCAGAAACTTCTGCGCATGCTGGTGATCGGTGGTCAAAATCGCCTCGGTGTGGTGGCTGGAATATTTGTTGATGTGGGCAATCGCCTCATCCACGCCATCGACCAGCTTGATGCTGATGATGGGTGCCAGATATTCCTCGTACCAGTCCTGCTCTACCGCCTCAGCGAGTTTGGCATCCTTGACGCTTTGGAGAATCGCCAGCGCCTGGGGGTCGCAGCGCATTTCCACGCCCTTGGCCGCATAGACGGCACCAATCAGGGGCAGGAATTCAGCCGCCACGCCACGCGCAACCAGCAGGCTCTCGCTGGCATTGCAGGGGCTGTATTTGTGGGTCTTGGCGTTGTCCGCCACCTTCACGGCCATGGCGATGTCGCAAGGCTGGTCCACATAGGTGTGGCAGTTGCCGTCCAGGTGCTTGATGACGGGCACCTTGGCTTCGCGGCTGATGCGCTCGATCAGGCCTTTGCCGCCTCGGGGAATGATCACATCCACATAGTCGGGCATGGCGATCAGCTGGCCCACGGCATCGCGGTCCGTGGTTTCCACCAGTTGCACACCCTGCTCGGGCAGGCCGGCCTCAGCCATGGCCTGGACTACCAGCTTGGCCAGCGCCTTGTTGGAGTCAATGGCTTCGGAGCCGCCGCGCAAGATGCAGGCATTGCCGCTCTTGATGGACAGGCTGGCCGCTTCAATCGTCACATTGGGGCGGCTCTCGTAAATCATGCCGAACACACCCAGAGGTACACGCATCTGGCCCACACGGATACCGGTGGGCTGCTGCTTGAGGCCGACGATCTCGCCAATCACCTCGGGCATGGCCGCCAGTTGCTCGCAACCCAGGGCGCAGGTTTCCAGCACCTTGGGCGTCAGGCGCAGTCTATCCACCATGGGATCCGACAAACCATTGGCCACGGCACGCTCCAGATCCTTGGCGTTATCGATCTGCAGCGGCTCCATGTGCTCGCGCAGCAGACGGGCCAGGGCCTTGAGTGCTTTGTTTTTAGTAGCTGCAGACGCACGAGCCATCAACGCAGAGGCCTGCTTTGCCTGTGCGCCAAGGTGATGCATGTATTCGACGGTGTTGAGCGCGTTCATGGTGCAATTTTCGCCTAGATGGACGGCTTTGCCCAGATAAACCCTGAACAGCCGCTTTTTGCAGCAGAAATCGGACTGGCGGCGGATGCCGGGCTTCTACACTTCAGCCAACTTCGGAGACCTCCATGAACACCATGCAAGCCACCCAGCAGCTGCAGCAACTGCGCTCTGGTTTTGAGCAACTGGCCCTGCAGCAAATGAGCCCGGCCGCCCTGGGCCAGCAGGCCCGCGCCGCGACGGCACTGCTGCAAGCACTGCCCGACCGCTATGCCCAAGTGCTGCTCAACCTGCTGGACAGGCTGGAATCCAGTGCCTTGTTCACCGAAGAAAGCTGCTCCTTCAGCCAGAAGGACTTGCTGGACAACCTCACGCTCTGGGGCGAAAAAGCGCAGGCCCAGCTGGATCGACCGGCGGCCTGAACTCAGGCGGCACGCCCGGCGCTTGCCAGCTGCATGGCCAGTTGCCGCAGGGCCTGCCAGCCATCGCGCGGCCAGTCCTTGCTGGGCAGGCCTTTGACAATGCCGTCCACGATATGCGCCGATTGCAGCAAATGGGCGGCCTGGGCCTCCGAGATTCGCGGCAGCAGGCGCTCGAACAAGCGCTCCTTGGGGCCCCAGATACGGTTTTCGCGCAGCGCCATGGGCAGGGGCTTGCCGGCAGCCATGGCGTCCTTGACGCGCTTGATATTGCGAATATCCTCGGCCAGCGACCAGTGCACCAGCACCTCGGCCTCGCCTTCCGCCTGCAGGCCGTCCAGCATGCGCATGCTGCGCGCCACCTGGCCCGAGAGCACGGCTTCCGACAGCTTGAACACGTCATAGCGTGCCACATTGAGCACGGCTTGCTCGACCGGCTCAAAGCCCAGCTCGTCCTGGGGATGCAACAGCGCCAGCTTCTGGATTTCCTGGTGCGCGGCCAGCAGATTGCCTTCCACCCGGTCGGCAAAGAACTGCAGCGTGCGCTGGCCTTCCTCGCCGGCGGCCACACGCTGGCCCTGGGCAGCCAGACGCTGCGCAATCCAGTTGGGTAGCATGGCCCGCTCTATGGGCTCCACCTGAATGGAGACACCCACGCCATCAAGCGCAGCAAACCAAGCCCCCGTTTTGGTGGCCTTGTCCAGACGCGGCAAGGTGATGAGGGTCAGCGTGCTGTCATTACCCTGGGCACTGCTGGCCAGCTGCTGCAAGGCCGTGCTGCCGTCCTTGCCCGGCTTGCCGCTGGGAATGCGCACTTCCAGAATCTGCTTGTCGGCAAACAGCGACAGCGAACCGCCCGCCGCCAGCACCGCACTCCAGTCAAAGTGGGCGCCGGCCACGGTGTAGCTGCTGCGCTCGGTAAACCCTTGGGCACGCGCCGCAGCGCGAATCGCGTCTGCGGCTTCCTGCTGCTGCAACGGCTCATCCCCATGCAAGACATAGAGCGAACGCAGGCCCTTGGCCAAATGGGCTTGGAGCTGGTTCAAGGCAAGTTGCATGGGTGAATTTCTAGTCAAAAAAGCTATCAGAGACCGCCAATCAAGCGTCTCTAGCTATCAAATCAGATGGGTTCAGGCTTTTAACGGCCGAGAGACGGCGAATCAGCTGCTGCACGATGTCCTTGCGCATATCGTTGGTCAGCATCACTTCTTCCGCCGCCTTGGACGATGCATTGGTCTCGTTATAGGTTACGTCGCGCTGTTGGCGAATCTGGGTGGGCGGGATCAGCTCGTCGCCGCCTGGCGTGCGCAACGAGAAGGTGACGATCAGGCGCAGCTGCACTTCACGCACCTGGCCGGCCACGTTCGAGCCCACGATCACACGCTCTTGCAGCTCGCTGATGATCTGGCAGATCACATCGGCCTGGTCGGGCGAGGCCGGGTCCTTGAGCACGGTGAGTTTGTCGCTGGACGACTCCAGATTGCGCATCAGATCGCGGCCCACGGGCGCACCGCGCCCGGCCTGGATGTAGATCGAGCTGAACACGAAATTGGGCACACCCCGCAGGCGAAAGCCGCAAGCTCCCAGCAGGGGAGACAAGGCCATGGCGGCCAGCAGCGTACGTTTTTGCATCAACTGTCCTTGCTATCAAAATGCCCTGCCGCACCACAGTGTGCCGGCAGGGCATGGCCTCATCAGATCACCACATTCACCAGACGGCCGGGAACGATGATGACCTTCTTGGGTGTGGCACCGTTGACGAACTTCAGATAGTCCTCATTGGCCAGCGCGGCAGCTTCGATGGCGGCCTTGTCGGCGGCGGCAGGCACCAGGATGGCTCCGCGCAGCTTGCCGTTGACCTGCAGCATGAGCTGAATCTCGTCCTGCACCAGTGCCTTGGCATCCACCTCGGGCCAGGCGGCATCCAGCAGCTCGCCCAGCTTGCCGGCATAACCGAGCTCGCTCCACAGCACATGGGACAGGTGGGGGGTGGCGGGGTAGAGCACGCGCAGCAAGATGCCAAAGCCTTCGATCAGCGCCACCTTGGCACCGGCATCGTCCAGGGCTTTGAAGTCTTCCAGCGCATTGATCATCTTCATGGCGCCGGAGACCACGGTGTTGTACTGCATGCGCGAGTAGTCGTACTCGACCTGCTTGAGCACGGTATGGATTTCCAGGCGCAAGGCCTTGGCCGCCTTGCCGAACTCCACATCGTCCAGCGACTTGGCACCGGCTGCGCTGGAGATGGCAGCCGCCATGTCCATGGCCGACAGCTTGGCGCCGAAGTTGTAGACGCGGCGCAGGAAACGGTAGCTGCCTTCCACGGCGGCATCGTTCCACTCCAGCGTCAGCTCGGGCGGCGCGGTGAACATGGTGTACAGGCGGGCGGTATCGGCGCCGTACTTCTCGATCAGCTCCTGCGGATCGATACCGTTGTTCTTGGACTTGGACATGGTGCCCACGCCCTCGTAGTCGATGGTGGTTCCCACGGGCAGCAGGCCGTCGGCACTGTCCACTTCCACCTTGAGCTTGGCAGCAATGATCTTGCCGGTGTCGTCGAACACATGCTCCACATCCTTGGGCCAGAAGTACTCCTTGGCACCCTTGGCCGTGCGACGGCTGTAGATGTGGTTGAGCACCATGCCCTGAGTCAGCAGCTTGGTGAAAGGCTCGTCGATCTTGAGCAGGCCCAGATCGCGCATCACCTTGGTCCAGAAGCGTGCGTACAGCAAGTGCAGGATGGCATGTTCCACGCCGCCGATGTATTGATCCATCGGCATCCAGTAGTCGGCGCCGTCACCCACCATTTGCTCGCTGTTCTTGGCGTCGCAATAGCGCATGAAGTACCAGGAGCTGTCCACGAAGGTGTCCATGGTGTCGGTCTCGCGGCGGGCGCTCTTGCCGCAGCAGGGGCAGACCACGCCGGCGTGGAAGGCTTCGCTCTTGATCAGCGGATTGCCGGAGCCGTCCGGCACCAGATCCTGCGGCAGCACGACCGGCAGATCCTTCTCGGGCACGGGCTGGGCACCGCAGTCTTCGCAGTGGATGATAGGGATGGGCGTGCCCCAGTAGCGCTGACGGCTCACGCCCCAGTCGCGCAGGCGCCAGGTGGTCTTGAGCTCGCCCAGACCCTTGTCGCCCAGAATTTGGGCCACGGCCTGCACGGCATCCTGATAGCTCAGACCGTTGAGCTCGCCGGAGTTGATCAGTACACCGCGTTCCTTGTCGCCATACCAGTCGCTCCACTGCTTGTCGTCATAAGCGGTCTGGCCTTCGACAGCCACCACTTGCTTGATGGGCAGGCTGTACTTGTTGGCAAAGGCAAAGTCGCGTTCGTCGTGGGCGGGCACGCCCATCACGGCGCCATCGCCATAGCTCATCAGCACATAGTTGCCGATCCACACCTCGACTTGCGCGCCGGTGATGGGGTGCGTGACGAACAGGCCCGTGGGCTTGCCTTCCTTTTCCTTGACGGCCAGTTCAGCCTCGGTCGTGCCGCCCTTTTTGCATTCTTCGATGAAGGCAGCCAGCTCGGGCTTGCCTGCCGCAGCGTGCTGGGCCAGCGGATGCTCGGGCGCCACGGCGCAGAAGGTCACGCCCATGATGGTGTCGGCACGGGTGGTGAAGACATACATCTTGCCGTCTTGAATCAAGTTGCCGTCAGCACCCTTGATGTCGTGCGTGAACGCAAAGCGCACGCCGGCGCTCTTGCCGATCCAGTTTTCCTGCATCAGGCGCACCTTGTCGGGCCAGCCGGTCAGCGTGGCCTTGTCGTTGCCCATCTGCACATGGTCGAGCAGCTCTTGCGCATAGTTGGTGATCGCCAGGTAGTAGCCGGGGATCTCGCGCTTTTCCACCAGCGCGCCGGTGCGCCAGCCACG
Source organism: Comamonas aquatilis (assembly GCF_965139575.1). Classification (NCBI taxonomy): domain Bacteria; kingdom Pseudomonadati; phylum Pseudomonadota; class Betaproteobacteria; order Burkholderiales; family Comamonadaceae; genus Comamonas; species Comamonas aquatilis. The sequence goes on from NZ_CBCSIW010000023.1 coordinate 14,728, forward strand.
GCCGTCAATCACCTGCTCGTTGGCCAGCACGGTCTGGTCCACCGGGTCCCAGTTCACCACCTGGGTCTTGCGGTAGGCAATGCCCTTGTCCAGCATCTTCAGGAACAGCCACTGGTTCCACTTGTAGTACTCGGGGTCGCAGGTGGCGACTTCGCGGCTCCAGTCGATGGCCAGGCCCATGGCCTGCATCTGCTTTTTCATGTACGCGATGTTGTCGTACGTCCACTGGGCGGGCGGCACCTTGTTCTTGAGCGCCGCGTTTTCAGCGGGCAGGCCGAAGGCATCCCAGCCCATGGGCATCAAGACGTTGAAGCCCTTCATGCGCAACTGGCGCGCGAGCATGTCGTTGATGGTGTAGTTGCGCACATGGCCCATGTGCAGCTTGCCGCTGGGGTAGGGCAGCATGGAGCAGGCGTAGTACTTGGGCTTGCTGTTGTCTTCGGTGACGCGGTAGGCGTCGTTGGCGATCCAGTGGCCCTGCGCTGCGCGCTCGACCTCAATGTGGTTGTACTTTTCTTGCATGGTGCTTAGCGGTGGCCGGTGGCCCCATGGGCACCGACAAGGTGGAAATCCGGAATTAACCGAGGATTTTAGGCCCCCCGCCCGCTTGTGCAGCTTTAGCCCTTCATGACCGCAAAACCCGGTGCGCCTTAGCGCCGGCGTTTAGAACGTGTTTAGTGAGGCAAATCACTGAGAAAAGCGCTCTTGCGTATGCTTTGGACTGAACTTCCCTGCGGGCTCAGGCTCCAACACGGACTCTCGGTTCGCCGCCAGGTCTTTGGCCCGCGACTCCTTCTCCCCTACCCCCTCTCTCTACCCCCAAGGAGCTTTGGTTGCTTTCCTCATGGTTTTCGCTTTCCGATTGGGACCCCGCCATGCAAACCGCCGCCGGCCTGTGCCTGCTGGCCCTGGCGGCCCTGATTGCAGGCTGGCTGTCCCAGTGGCTGGTGCCGCGTGCGTTTCACCATATGCGCGAGACGCTCAACACCGACTGGGCCCAGGTCTTTTTGCACGACAAGGTGCTGCGCCGCCTGGCCAAGGTGATTCCCTCGCTGATCGTGCAGTTCGGCATCCACGGCGTGCCTTTTATGCAGGCCAGCTGGACGAATGTCATCACCAATCTGGCCGGTAGCTTCACCATTTATCACCTGGCCCGGGCGCTGTGCAATCTGCTCAATGCCATGAACGAGGCCCATGACCGCAAGGAGGCCCGTAAGGCCACCTCCACCCACTCCATCAAAAGCTATGTGCAACTGGGCAAGCTGCTGATCTGCAGTTTTGCCGGCGTGCTCATCGTCGCCACCCTGCTCAACCGCTCGCCGCTGCTGCTGCTCTCAGGCCTGGGCGCCATGTCGGCGGTGCTGATGCTGGTATTCAAGGACACCATCCTGTCCTTTGTCGCCGGCGTGCAACTGGGCAGTAACGACATGCTGCGCGTGGGCGACTGGATAGAAATGCCCCAGGTGGGCGCCGATGGCTTTGTGACCGATATCGCGCTCAACACGGTCAAGGTGCAAAACTTCGACAAGACCATCACCACCATTCCCACCTGGCGGCTGATGACGGACAGCTTCAAGAACTGGCGCGGCATGTTCGAGTCGGGCGGGCGCCGTATTCAGCGCTCGCTGTCCATAGACGCCCACAGCATTCATCTGCTCTCTAAAGAGGAGCAACATACGCTCTCCGGCATTGCGCTACTGCGTGATTATTGGAGTGAAAAAGCCGGCTTGCGCGCCGTGGACGATGCCCAGCCCGGCACCATCACGGCCCAAAGCGGCCATTTGATCGCCCCCGACCAGGTCAGCAATCTGGCCGCTTTCAAGGCCTATGCCTACGCCTATCTGCTGGCCCACCCGCGCATTCACCAGGGGCCGGGCATGTTTTTGCTGGCCCGCACGCTGGAGCCATCGCCCCAGGGCGTGCCGCTGCAGCTGTATTGCTATACCAACACCACCATCTGGGTGGAGTACGAAGCCGTGCAAGGCGAAATTTTCGACCACCTGATCGCCATGCTGCCGCAGTTCGGCCTCAAGCTCTACCAACGCTCGTCGGACTACGGCATGCACTATTCCATGCCCACCCCCTGAGGCGCTTCGCGCCTTCCCCCTTTCTCGCTTTGCGGGAGGGGGACGGCAGCCACGCTGCGGGGCGGCCCTTGCTTGCTGCCCCCCGCGCCTCCTCACTGGTGACTTGGCAATGTAGTAGCCCATTAACACCTGCTACGACCCTTGCCTGCCCACAATGGCCAGACCACCTACAAAGGAGACAGACCATGGCAGGTAAGAAGATTTTGATGATTTGCGGCGACTACTGCGAGGACTACGAGACCATGGTGCCGTTCCAGGCCCTGCTGGCCGTGGGCCACACGGTGCACGCCGTCTGCCCCGACAAAAAAGCCGGCGACCAGATCAAGACCGCGATTCACGACTTTGAAGGCGCCCAGACCTATAGCGAAAAGCCCGGCCATAACTTCACGCTCAACGCCACGTTTGCCGAGGTGAAAGTTGCCGATTACGACGCGCTGGTGATTCCCGGCGGCCGCGGCCCCGAATATCTGCGCGGCTATGAAAGCGTGCGTGCTGCCGTGCGCCATTTCTTCGACACCAACAAGCCCGTGGCCGCCGTCTGCCATGGCGCGCAACTGCTGGCCGGCGCCGGCGTGCTCAAGGGCCGCACCTGCTCCGCCTACCCGGCCTGCCGCGCCGAGGTGGAACTGGCCGGCGGAACCTATGCCGACATCCCCGTCGATCAGGCCCATACCGAAGGCAATCTGGTCAGCGCCCCCGCCTGGCCGGCACACCCGGCATGGATTGCGCAGTTCCTGGCCTTGCTGGGAACCAAAATCACCCCCTGAGGCGCTTTGCGCCTTCCCCCTCTCTCGCTACGCGGGAGGGGCACGATGCCCTAAGCGTAAGGGGCGGCCCTTGCTCGGCATCCCTGGCTTGGCGCATGCTTCACGGGAGATAATTTTCTCTTCAAAAAGGCCTTAGTCGCCTACCCATCAAGCACAAGCAACTATCAATTCAAGAGTCTGCCTCTTGACTGCATGCAAACCGGGCCACACCATGGCTCGGTTTTGTTTTGGAGAGCCGCGCCATGTGCCAGGTCTTTATCAGCGCCGACCCACAACTCTGGAGCCACCGGGCCCGCTCCATCCGCCTGCACGGGGTGGCGACCAGCATCCGGCTGGAAAACCTGTTCTGGCAGGTGCTGGAGGAAATCGCCACCCGCGATGGATTCAGCGTGCCGCAGCTATGCACCAGACTCTATGACGAACTGATCGCCGAGCGGGGCGCGGTGGATAACTTCAGCTCTTTTTTGCGCGTGTGCTGCACCCGCTATCTAGCGATGCAGCTGTCGGGGGAGATTCCGCAGGACATGGGCATACCGGTGCGCTCGCTGACCAGCGCCCCCGGACGCGGGGCTACATCCCTTGCACACTGACGCTACACCGCCTCAAAGCGCAGCAGCGCCTGAGCATCGGCATCGGTCAGCACCAGCTGACCCTGCACCGCAAAGCTGCTGACCTTCGCCAGCGTACTGAGAAATGCCTGCTCCCTAAGTCGCCCCTGCACACAGGCCATGCAGGTCGCGCCCATCAAGGCTATAGCGGCCCCGCAGCCGGTTGCATGATGGCGGCCTTGGCTGCCAGTCGGTTCATTGCATTGTCTCCCTATCGTTATGAAAACAGCCTCGTAAGAAGCTTTTTGCTGATTGGTGACATACCCCGTTGGCCCCGGCCAATTTCTGCCGGAATGCACCCAGGCCAAACAGGGGTGGTGCAATGTGGGGCGGCTATGGGCGCGGCTTCTGCGGCTCCAGGGCGTTTTCTGCAGCCCGCTGCACTTGCTCCTGCGCATTTTCTGCCGTCTCTACGGCCGTCTCGGTCTGCTCTTCAGCGGCGCGCTCGCTGGGGCTGATGGCATCAGCCCCGGTTTTCCTGCTCCAGATGGAGCCACTGGGCAAAGGCTCTATGAGCTTGCCCTCGGCATCGGCCAGCCCCACCAGCAAAGCGCGACCGTCGGGCAGCACGCGAAAGTCACCGTATTTGCCGCTTTCAAAATGCGTGCCCTGCCCTTCGGGGAAGAAGTAGGCATCGGTCACCAGCACCCACTGCCCTTTGAGCCGCTTGAGCGGCAAGATCACCTCGCCCGCGCCAGCCTGCTTGCGGTCGGCCACCAGAGCCTTTACCGTGACAATGCCCTGAGCATCGACAGCAGCACGCACATAGGCTGTGGGTGCGACGATATCTTCCAGCCCTTCGTGGACCACGGGCGGCAGATCAAAGCGCAGCGCCATATAGTCGCCCTGCATCAGAGAGCGCGGGTCCACGGGGACTAGCGGCACCAGAATGCGCTGGCCGTGGGCAATGACTTGCTCTTTTCCGCGCACATCCCAATTGACCGCGCCAAACACCAGCACCGCGCCCGCCAGCATCCAGGCCAGCTGCACCTTGTTGCTGCGCGCTTGTAACAGGGGCTGTGGCTGCCCGGCTTGCGCCAGCGCATCGGCGGCAGTGCGCTGGCGCAGCACCAACACGCCTGCCAGAAGCACCGCACCCAGTACGGCCACGCCAACGCCTTTGATGACCAGCGACCAGTGCGACTCGTAATAAAACTGACTCAGCACCACCAGGCCCAGCAGCGCGCACAACAAAGCAATGCGCCAGCGCCCAGCCAGCAGGGCGGCGGCGGCAATCAGGGCAATGACTCCCAGGTCCGCACGAAACCATGCGCACACAGCCAGCAAAGTCCCCACCAGCACCAACAATGCCGACATGCGGGCTTGCAGCAGGCCCCGGCCGCGCCAGATGCGAACCAACAGCGCCGTAGCCAGTAGTACCTCTGCCGCAGACAGCCAGCGCGCGGCAACAAAAGCCCAGCTCCAGATTTTTTCCCAGCCATCGTTCCAGCGTATCTGCGCCTGCACATCCAGCCAGTCATTGCCGTAGCTGCCCTTGGCGATGAACAGCAGCACCCCGACGATTGCGGCATCGGCAAACACCGCCCAGCGAGTCTGTGCCCAGCCTTGCCGAGGCTGGGCCAGTCGGGCGGGTTCGGCCCACAGCCACAGCCCCCACAGTGCCACCAGCAGCAGGCTATCGAGCTGCAGCGGCAACAGCCACGGCAACCAGCTTTGCAGCACCATGAAGAAAACCAGGGTGGCTACCGCCCAGCCCACGCCCATGATGGTCTGAATCCAGCGCGCGGGGGACAGCCAGGCCCCCAGCATCTGCAGGGCAGCCGCCAACACACAAGCCATCAGCAGGTAGGAGCGGGACTCCGGGTGATCGATACCCAGATTGATCAGCAACAGCGCTTCGCCCAGCAGCCATAGCACCAGCCCCGCGCAGCCCGCAAAAGCCTGTGGCCCGCTGCGCAGCAAGGCACCGCCACCGGCCAATGCCAGCAGGCCCAGAACCATGCCGCCATTACCTAAAAATATCTCTTCGCCCAACCCCAAAAACGCAAAGGCAAGCAGTGGGACCATGCAGACCAGCACGCCCAACATGGCCATGACAATGACCAGTACCGAGGGCTCATGGGCATCAGCGGGCGCAGCTTCCCCCTGCACCAACCCTTGCTGCTGCGCGGCAGGCCACCAGTGAGGCTGAGATGAAAAATGCTTCATACCTGCTCCTCCCGCATACGCTGCTGCACGCTCATCAGCCAGCGCACCGAGCCGCCCAGACAAGCCAGCCCCACCAAACCAAAAATCAGCAGCCCCTCAATATCCGCACGAACCAGAACCCGGGCCGCCGCCGACAGCAGCAGCACATTGACTGCCAGCGTGGCCAGGCAGAGCGAGACATAGTCCTGAAAACGCCCGCGCAGCGACAGCACCAGACTGACGACCACCAGGGCCAGCGTGCAGGCCAGCACAGCCTTTGTGCCACGCGCCTCAAAATCAAAAATCTGCGCCACAAACATGCTGCTCCACACAGCCAGCGCACAGGCCAGTGCCGCGCGGTGCGACCACCAGCCCATGCCGCCCTGCACACGCAGCCAAGGCAGCAGCGACACCAGTGTGGGCACGCAAAGCAGCGCCAGCCACAGGCCGATGTTCAGCCAGCTGACAAATTGCGAGCCATTGCCGAGGAACAGCACGTCCCACCAGTCCAGCCGCCCCATCCACATGACAATGCCCAGCGCCACAATCAGCACCCACAGCAGCCACAGCCAGTCGCTGCGCAACATGCCAACCCAGACCAGCGACAGCGCGGCCCACACGGCAAACAGCTGCCAGGCATCGGCCCCGGTCTGATAGGTCTGCCCCACAAAAGCCAGCAAACCGCCCAGCACCAGCGTGGCGCAGAACAGCGCCGCCACCCGCATGCGTGGCCACAGGCAGGCGGTCAGCACAGATGCCGCCAGCGCAGCTTCAATCAGGCTCAGTTTGAACAGGCGGGACTGTTCCTGCCAGTTGGCCGCAATCCAGAAGATCAGACCACAGCCCAGCAGCAGGGCCGCCACCAGCAGCAGGCCGGTACGCACACGCGCTTCCATGGTTTGCAGGTTGCGCGGAGACACCGCCAGTTGATAGAGCCGCGCCACGCGCTCTTGGTTGGGCACCAGTGGCTGGGAGGCTTGGTACAGATTGGGGTCCATCACATGCTTTCTGTTCAATCAGCCCATCATGCATGGCAAGCGCGGACTCTGACAAATCAGTCTTGTGACGTTTCCTCTTGCACAAAGCTGCAAGCTGCCGTATTGGTGCAGCGCCAGACGCCCTGCCCGGCCAGCGGGCCGCGCTGCATCACCAGCTTGCGCAGCGGCCAGGTGCACTGCGGGCATTCGCGCACCTCATTCACACGCTGGACAGCTGCAGGAAGGCGGGCAGATGCTGGTGCGGGTCGCTCGGGCTGGACATTTACCGGCAACGCCACAATCGCAGCAGCCACCGACTCCCGCAAGATATCGACCACATCGGGCGGCGACGGCTTTACGGGCTCTGCCACAGGTTCAGGCTTGGGCCGCGCAGCCGTCTTGGTCTGCACCTTTGACTTGGGTTGCGACTTGGCGGCCTGTAACGCCTTCATATGCGTCACATGCTGCTTATCCGTGGCGCGACCGGATTGCAGACGAATGGCTTCGAGCTTGTCCAGCAGATCCTGCATTTGCTCAGGGCTCCACACCGTCTGAGTAAAGCTCTGGATATGGCTGACAAAGCCGTCGCCACGCGTGACACGGGGCGGCATCACGGTCTTGAACTCGCAGTCGCCCACAAAGGCGATGACCGAATGCACCTGCTCGGCACAAATGCCCAGCAGCTCTTGCAAGGCCTTGGTGTGCTTGTAGTTCTGGCGCAGCGGGTTTTGGAATTTGCTGCGTTTTCTGTAGATCTGCTGTGTCCACAGCGCCTGGTGCTCGCCGCCAAAAATCCAGCCCTGGTAGTTCTTGGTCTCCAGCACAAAGAGGCCGTAAGGCGAAAAAATCAGATGGTCTATCTGCGTGCTGCCATCCGCGGTGGGCAAGGTGATGTTGTGCAAATCCACATAGACCTGCGGATCGAGCTTTTTCCGAATCATGCTCTGCGCTGCCCGTTCGCCCCGCCAGCCCTTGAAGCGCGGCGAGCGCAGCACGCCGGCCAACACCATGAATGCCAGCGCCAGCCCCAGATACAAAAACAGGCCGTTAAAGGCCGTGGAAAGAATCTGATTCATTGATCCCTGCATGTCAAAAACTGGCGCATACAAAAGTCAGGGACGCCGAGCAAGAGCCGCATCGAGGCGAGGCCGCCCAGGCGGAGGCATCCTCCCCCCCGCGTTGAGAGAGGGGGAAGGCGCAAAGCGCCTCAGGGGGAGCCTCAGTTCAAAGCCATGCTCAGGCGGCGGCGGTAGCTGTTGACCATGGCCGTGGCCTCGTCCTGCTCGGCGCTGTTCTTGCCCACCAGCTCGATGCCGCCAGCCGTCTTGCCGGGCACGGCATCCTGCTTTTTGGGCTTGGGCGGCGTCAGCAGCTCGAGAATGGCCACAAACAGCTTGCGAGCGGCCTGACCGTTCCACTCCTTGTCGCGCATGATGATTTCAAGCAGCTCGTCCATGGCCTGCGTCCACTGGCTGTGCGCCAGCAGGCCGCGAGCGCGGTCGAAGCGGGCGTCGAAGTCGCGCTTGTTGGCGGCAATCGCCGCGTCATAGCGGGCGATGTCGGCGTTGTCGCCGGTCATGGCAAATTCCAGCGCCTGCAGCCACTGGTTGAGGGCTTCAAAGCGCAACGGCTGAGGAATGCGCTTGATGGGCTCGGCCAGCAGAGCGCGGGCTTCTTCAAAACCGCCGGTGGCAATCAGCAGGCGTACATAGTCAAAACGGGCATCGTCGTTACCGGGGTCGCTGGCCAGGGCATCGGCCAGCTTTTGCAGTGCGGCAGCGGTGTCGCCAGACTCCAGCAGGGCATGGGCTTCGTCGGTTTCGGCCTCGGCCGCCAGCTCGCCAGCCGAGGGCAGGTGCTTGTCCAGAAACGCGCGCAGCTGGCCTTCGGTCTGGGCACCCATGAAGCCGTCCACGGGCTTGCCGTCGATCATCAGCACGCAGGTGGGAATGGAACGGATGCCGAACATGCCGGCCAGTTGCTGCTCCTGGTCGGAGTCGATCTTGGCCAGCGTGAAGCGGCCTTCGTAATCCGTCTCCAGCTTCTCCAGCACCGGGCCCAGCGTCTTGCAAGGGCCGCACCAGGGCGCCCAGAAGTCCACCAGCACCGGCACTTGCGTGGAGGCGGCAACAACTTCGGCTTCAAAATTCTCTATGGTGACGTCAATCATGTGATTCCCAAGCGATGGCTTGACGTGCAGACGCCGTGGCGGGCTGCACGCCGTGATGATTCTCAAAACCCGGTTCCTAGCCCTGCAGCAAGGCCTTGGAGGCGATGCGCAATTCTCCACGCAAATCCGCAGCCCCAGAGCTTAGGCTGACAGGCTTCAGGTCTTTGCTCTTGAAATGGAAGCTTCCTGCGCAGGATTCAAGAGCAAGTCAGGCTGTTTTCTTTGGAAATCAAGACAGAACAAGCGCTGAAAGCTCATTTTTTGAGAGCTTGAATAGCGCGGCCCGCGCAGGCGCTCCGCTATATTGGCGCTTCATGCATCCCGCCGCCCAAGGAGCACCGTCTTGATTGAAGTGTCACAACTGGTGTTTGAGTACCCGGGCCATCGCGCGCTCGACGGGGTCAGCCTGAAGATAGACGCCGGCAGCGTGACAGCGCTGGTCGGCCCCAATGGCGCGGGCAAATCCACGCTGATGCGCTGCATTGCAGGGCTGGATCAGCCGCTGTCGGGCCAGATCCGGGTCAAAGGCCTGTCGGTGCAGGAGCAGCCGCGCGAGGTGCACCGGCACCTGGGCTATCTGTCCGATTTCTACGGCCTGTACGACCGCCTCAGCGTGACCCGCTGCCTGCAGTACTCGGCCCTGTCCATGGGCGTGGCCGAAAGCCAGGTCGCCGCCCGCGTGCAACAGGTGGCGGCCCAGCTGGGGCTGGCGGACTTGCTGCAGCGCTACCCCACCGAACTTTCGCGCGGGCAGCGCCAGCGGGTGGCGATTGCCCAGGCCATCGTGCACCAGCCCAGCGTGCTGCTGCTGGACGAACCGGCCAGCGGCCTGGACCCGGATGCCCGCGGCCAGCTCTCGCAGCTGTTTCGTCATTTGCAGGCCCAGGGCATGACGCTGGTGGTCTCCAGCCACATACTCAGCGAACTCGATGAGTACTGCAGCCACATCCTGAGCATTCGCAGCGGTCGCATTGAAAGCCATGAGGCACTGCAGGCCGGCCCCACCCTTTCCGCGACGGCGCAAGCGGCAGAACCTTCCGTGCTGTATGCGCTGGAGATTGCCGCGCCGCTTCAGACCGCCGGGTTCGAAGCCTTGCTGCGCCAGGCCCTGCAAGGCGTGACGCTGCAGGATTTCGACGCCAGCGGCAGCCGCCCGATTCAGCTGTGGCTGCCCGCCGCGCGCGCCGCACGCGCCGACTGGCTGGCCGGACTGGTTCAGGCCGGCATTCCCGTCGCCGCCCTGGCCCCGGTGCGCGAGCGCCTGCAGGACCGCTATGCCCGCAACGCCCAAGCGGCACAGAACCAGGAGCAGCCATGATGCGCAACCCCGAATTTCAGCGCCAGCTCTGGCTCAACTGGCGCCCCTCGCTGCTGGCCTGGAGCCTGGGCTTTACTGCTTTGATCCTGCTACTGCCGCTGACGCTGGCCTCAGCCCAGAATCGTGGGGGCGCGCTGGGCACGACCGCCCTGGTCGGCCTGTGGGCCGCGGCAGCGCTGTACGGCAGCGTGCTGGCCGGGCGCAGCCTGAGCGAGGAAGCCAACCAAAACACCTGGGACTGGCAGCGCCTGTCGGCTCTCTCGCCCTGGCAGATGGCCTGGGGCAAGCTGCTGGGCGCGGCCCTGCCCGCCTGGCTGTATACGCTGTGGTTTGCACTGGCCCTGCTGTTCGTCTCCGCCACCTGGGTGCCGGCCCAGTACGCGGGTTGGCACACCGTTGGACTGGCCGTGCTCTGGGGTCTGGCGCTGCAAAGCTGGGCCATGAACTCGGTGCTGATGAGCTGGGGCCAGCACGACATCCCCGTCAACCGCCGCCGGGCGGCGCTGCTGCCCTTGCTGCTGCTGTTTTTCCTGCCCGGACCGTTTCTGGGCCGCTTCTACCAGCAGCTGTTCGACGACAGCGGCGGGCCCGTGCTCTGGTGGGGCCTCAATGTGGGCAGCCTGGGCATGGCCTATCTGTTTGGCGCCCAGGTGCTGGGTCTGGGCCTGCTGGCGCTGTGGCGCCAGCTGTGCACGCGACTGGACATGCGCACCCTGCCCTGGGCCTGGCCTCTGGGCTTGGCCGTGAGCGGCTGGTTTGCCGGCGGCACCTTCAACCTGGGTGTTACGGCCTTCTGGAGCAGCACGGCCTGGCTGGCCATTCTGGGCACGGTCTATATCGCCCTGCAACATATGAACCAGCAACTGCGCGCCTGGCGCCAGGTGCAATGGTCGGCCAGCCGGGGCCGCTGGCGCGAAATGTTCGAAGCCCTGCCGCTGTGGCCCGTCAGCCTGGCCCTGGGCTTTGCGGCTTCCGCGCTGCTGCTGTTCACGCCCGCCCCGCCGGAATTCGCCAAGGACGGCATCCCGGCCGGCTTCACCTTGTTTTTCTGTCTGCAACTGCTGCGCGACTGCCTGCTGCTTACCGGCTTTGCCCTGCTGGCGGGCAAGCTCAAATCCCCCATGGCAGCCTTTGTCATCGCCTGGCTGATCATCAGCATCGCCGCGCCCCTGCTGGCTTACGGCGTGGCCGGCCATGCCGGCGCCATGCTGGTGCAGCCCGTCCTCGCCATGCTCTACGCCAGCACGGACTCCCGCCACCTCGGCGACGGGCTCGGCTGGCTGCCCTGGCTGTCTTTGGGACTGCAGACGCTGCTGGCGCTGGGCTGGGTGATCTATGTCTTCCGCGACCGGGTGCTGGGCTTTGCGCGCGAGAACCGGGCCCACGGAGTCTGAGCACAGCCCCCCAAGCGGCCCTTGGCGGCCGCGCAACTAACCCGCTGCTGCCGCTGCCAATGCTAAAACCGTAAAATCGGGGGTTCCACTAGGCCGGGCGGCAGCGCCCTGAAGAACATGAACCCCATCCAAGTTGGCGTGGTCATGGGTTCCAGCAGCGACTGGGACACCATGCAGCACGCAGTTGCCATCCTCCAGCAATTCGGTATCGCCTTCGAGGCCAAGGTCGTGTCGGCCCACCGCATGCCGGACGACATGTTCCGCTTTGCCGAAGCTGCTGCCGATCGCGGCATCAAGGCCATCATCGCCGGTGCCGGCGGCGCCGCCCACCTGCCCGGCATGATTGCCGCCAAGACCACCGTGCCCGTGCTGGGCGTGCCCGTGGCCAGCCGCCACCTTCAAGGCGTGGATTCGCTGCACTCCATCGTGCAAATGCCCAAGGGCGTGCCCGTGGCCACGTTTGCCATCGGCAATGCCGGTGCCGCCAACGCCGCCCTGTTTGCCGTGGCCCTGCTGGCCAATGAAGACCCGGCCCTGCGCGCCAAGCTCGATGCCTTCCGCGTCGAGCAGACCGAAGCCGCCCGCAATATGACGCTGCCGGTGAACGAATGAACGACAAGCAAGTCATTCTCCCTGGCGCCACGCTGGGCGTGCTGGGCGGCGGCCAGCTGGGTCGCATGTTTGCCCATGCCGCCCAGTCCATGGGCTATTTCACCGCCGTGCTGGACCAGGATGCCACCAGCCCCGCAGGTCTGGTAAGCCACCAGCACATACGCACCGGCTATGAGGACCCGCAAGGCCTGACCGAACTGGCCAGTGTCTGCGCTGCCGTGACCACCGAATTCGAGAACGTGCCTGCCGCAGCGCTCAACCAGCTCGCGGCCAGCCTGCCCGTCTCGCCTGCCGGCTCCGCCGTGGCGATTGCCCAGGACCGCGCAGCCGAAAAAGCCCATTTCGTGAAGTGCGGCGTGCCCTGCGCGCCTTACGCCGTGATCGAGACCCCCGAGCAGCTGGCCGCCGTCAATGACGCGCTGCTGCCCGGCATCCTGAAAACCTCCCGCATGGGCTATGACGGCAAGGGCCAGATCCGCGTCAAGACCCGCGCCGAGCTGATTGCCGGCTGGGACGAGCTGGGCCGCGTGGCCTGCGTGCTGGAGAAGATGCTGCCGCTGGCCCACGAATGTTCGGTCATCGTGGCCCGTGGCCGTGACGGCACCATCGTCAACCTGCCTGTGCAGCGCAATCTGCACCGCGACGGCATTCTGGCCGTGACCGAGGTTTACGCGGGAAATCTGCCTGCAACGCAAGTGGAACAAGCGATTACAGCTGCAAAATCCGTAGCAATCGGCCTGGACTATGTCGGCGTGCTGTGCGTGGAATTCTTTGTGCTGGACAACGAGCAGCTGGTGGTCAACGAAATTGCCCCACGCCCGCACAACAGCGGCCACTACAGCCAGAACGCGCTGGACGTGTCGCAGTTTGAGCTGCAAGTGCGCTGCATGACCAATCTGCCCCTGGTGCAACCGCGCCAGCACAGCGCCACCATCATGCTCAACCTGCTGGGCGACCTGTGGTTCAAGGACGGCGGCGACACGCCCGTGGCTCCGGCCTGGGATCAGATCCTGGCCCTGCCCGGCTGCCATCTGCATCTGTACGGCAAGGTCGATGCCAAGCGTGCCCGCAAGATGGGGCACCTGAACATCACCGCCGCCACACCCGAGCAGGTGCGCGCCACGGCGCTGAAGGCCGCCGAAATCCTCGGCATCCCTGCGTTTTAAGAGGACGACACGTGATTCTGGATGGAAAGCTGGACGCATCGGTACAAGCCGCCGCCGCCGCCCTGCAAAACGGGCAACTGCTGGGCTTGCCCACCGAGACGGTTTACGGTCTGGCCGCCGACAGCGACAACGATGCTGCCGTGGCGCAAATCTTTGCCGCCAAGGGCCGGCCAGCCAACCATCCGCTGATCGTGCATGTGGCCGACGCCGGCGCCATCACCCGCTATGCCAAGCAGGTACCGGTCTTTGCCCAGCAACTGATCGACGCGTTCTGGCCGGGGCCACTTACCTTGATCCTGCCGCGCCTGCCCCAGGCCGCCAAGGCGTCGACCGGCGGTCAGGACAGCGTGGGCCTGCGCTGCCCGTCCCACCCCGTGGCGCACGCCGTGCTCAAAGCCTGCCAGCAGCTCCAGCCCCCGGTCTGGGGTGTCTCCGCCCCCAGCGCCAACAAGTTCGGTCGCGTCAGCCCCACCACGGCCCAACACGTAGCCACCGAGTTTGGCGACGAGTTGCTGGTGCTGGACGGCGGCGCCTGCGAAGTCGGCATTGAATCAACAATAGTGGACTGCACGCGCGGCGTGCCCGTGCTGCTGCGCCCAGGCTCCATCACGCGCGACGACATCCAACGGGCTTGCGGCTTGCGGCCGCTCTCGAAAGATGAGCTTCCAACGCATACTCCACGTGCGTCAGGCACGCTTTTGGCGCATTACGCACCGAATGCCAAAGTGCGGCTCATGGACGCCAAGCAACTGCAATCGGCGCTGGACATTCTGGGCCGCGAAGGCAAGCACATCGCGGTCTATCACCGCAGCCCGCTGAAGTGCGCATCCCCGGCCATCACGCTACGCGCCATGCCCCAGCAGGCCTTGGAAGCGGCCCGCGAGCTGTTCGGCATGTTGCGTGACTTTGACGAAATCGGCGCCCAGCTGATCTGGATCGAAACCCCACCCGACACGCCAGCCTGGGAAGGCGTGCGCGACCGCCTGCAGCGCGCCGCCGCAGCGGGTTGAACCGCCAAAAGCCGGCTCTTTAGCTAAATTCAAAGTAAAGATACAAATTTTTATTCGTTTTCTTTATTAGCAGCTTTCTCTAACCTTTGATGCATCAACTGCAACATCAAAGGTCAGAACCATGGGTACCCGCCGCGACGCGATTGGCAAGCTTCTCTTCATCAGCTCGGCTTCTCTGGGCCTCGCGGCCTGCTCCCGCTCGGACAACTCGGCAAGCAGCTCGCCCTCGGGCAAGCTGGCCCAGAACGGCAGCAAGGTCGTGCCGTTCAACTACCCGGACAACCCGTCTTTCGATCTGATCTATCTGGCCGACCGCCTGGGTTATTTCGAGGGCAGCTCCACCCGTCCCAACTACATAGGCAAGGTCGCCGCGCCGCAGATCATTCCCCTGGTGGGCACGGGCGACATCCACTTTGGCGCCCGCATGGTGCCCCTGGTGATTTCGGCGATTGCCGCCGGCGCCGATATGAAAGTGATTGCCGCCGGCAGCAAGACGCTGCAGGAAGCGCCGCACATGAAGTACTTTGTGCGCAAGGATTCCGCCATCCGCACGCCCAAGGATCTGGAAGGCAAGACCATTGGCTTCAACAGCTTTGGCGCTTGCGCGGAGTTCGTCTCCAAGACCTATTTCCGCGAGCATGGCGCGGATGTGAACAAGATCAATTTTCTGGTCGTTCCCGACAACCAGAACGAGCAGGCCGTGCTCAGCAAGAACGTGGATCTGGCCATCATCCACCCGCCACACTCTGGCGGTGCCGAGGCCAACCCCGAGCTGCTGCGCCTGTGGAGCGATTACGACCTGGACCGGGGCCTTGGCGGCATGTCGCCCTATAGCGTCAACGGCAAGTTCGCCCGCGAGAATCCGCAGGCGGTGCGCGATGTGGTCACGGCCATCGCCAAGGCCGGCAACTGGGTCAACGCCCATACCGACGAAGCGCGCCAGTACACAGCCGAGCGCCTGGGCATGGAGCTCAGGCATGTGGAGCGCTATGCCTATGTGGACGACCAGATCATCACCGAACCGCCCATCCAGTACTACATCGACGTGCTGGAGCGCGAAGGCAAGCTGCAGCCGGGCAAGGTCTCGGTCAAGGACGTGTACACCAACGAATTCAACCCCTTTGCCAAGGGAACGACGGCATGAGCGGGAGCCCTGCCATCAAGATCCAGGCACGCGATGTGCGCATGGACTTCTCCATTGCCGATGATCGAGGGCGCAAGCAGCAGATCTCGGCGCTGCAGGACTTCAATCTCGACATTCGAGAAGGCGAGTTCTTCACCATCCTGGGCCCTTCGGGCTGCGGCAAATCCACGTTTTTGAATGTACTGGCCGGCCTGGCCCGCAAGACGGGCGGCAGCATAGACATAGACGGGCAGGCAGCCAGCGGCATCAACCGCCAGCAAGGCGTGGTGTTTCAGGGCTATGCGCTGTTTCCCTGGCGCAACGTGCTGCAGAACATAGAGATGGGGCTGGAGATTCGCCAGGTGCCGCGACGCGAGCGCCGGCAGACGTCCGAGCATTTTTTGCACCTGGTGGGACTGGACGGTTTTGGCCACCGCTATCCGCATGAGCTGTCCGGCGGCATGCGCCAGCGTGTGGCGATTGCGCGTGCGCTGGCCTACTCGCCCAGCCTGCTGCTGATGGACGAGCCTTTCGCCGCGCTGGATGCACAAACCCGTGAAATTCTGCAATCCGAGCTGCTGCGCATCTGGGAGCAGCACAAGACCACCATCGTCTTCATCACCCACAGCCTGGATGAAGCGATTTACCTGTCGGACCGCATGGCGGTGATGACGCACCGCCCCGGCCGCATCAAGTCCATTCTGGAAGTGCCGCTGGCCCGCCCCCGGCCTGCGGAAATCCGCCACTCGCCGGCTTTTGTGCAACTGCGCGAGCAGGCTTGGGACATTCTGCGCGACGAGGTCGCCTTCGCCAGCGGCCACCGCCAGCAACCTCTGGCACCCATCACGCCCAGCGCCCCCGACTATTCCCTGGCCTTGCGAGGATTTGCCGTATGACCGAGTCGACCGCCCCGGCAAGCCCCCGCGCCGCCCTCACCTTCCGCTCGGGCCTGGATTTGTGGAAATTGAGCGCAAAGTGGTTGGAGCGCCTGACTTGCCTGCTCTTGTTTTTTGCAGTCTGGGAGTTTCTGCCGCGTGCCGACATCGTCAGCTCGGCCTTTCTGAGCCCGCCTTCTGCCGTGTTGGCCGCCATCGCCCAGCTGATAGAAACCGGACAGCTGAACAAGCACATCTTCGCCAGTCTGCAGCGTTCGCTGGCGGGCCTGTCCCTGGCCATTCTGGCCGGCGTGAGTCTGGGCCTGCTGATGGGTGTGATACGCCGCTTTGAAGCCTTCGTCGATCCTCTTCTGCAGCTGTTTCGACAGGTCTCGGCTCTGGCTTTGTTTCCGGTATTTCTGCTGTTCTTCGGCATTGGCGAAGCCTCCAAGATCGCCATCATTTTCTGGGCGGCTTTCTGGCCCGTACTGCTCAATACCATCAGCGGCGTCAAGCAGGTGGAAAAGCTGCTGATTCACTCGGCGCTGTCCATGGGTGCCACACGCGGCTTCATCTTCTTCAAGGTCATCTTGCCGGCCGCTGCGCCTTCCATCTTCACTGGCATTCGCTTGGCCGGGGCCTACTCCATCACCGCCTTGGTGGCGGCTGAGATGATAGGTTCGCATGCGGGTCTGGGCTTTCTGACGCTGAACTCGCAGGAGATCTTCCAGATTCCCAGCATGTATGCCGGCATCGTACTGCTAGCCTTGCTGGGTCTGGCGCTCAACTATGTGCTGGCCTTGCTGGAAAAGCGGCTGACGCGCTGGCGCAACGGGCTGGAGTTTCATGAGTAAGCGCAGCCCCGTCAGCACGGCGGCTGCGGCGCTCTCCTGCACTGCGGCGGTGACGGCCGTGGCTCTGGCTTGTTTCTGGCCCTCGCTGCCCGCACACTCCAGCGCCAGACCCGGTCCGATACTGGCGCAGGCACAGCAGCAAGGCGTGCTCAAGCTGACTTTGCGCAGCTATTCGCGCCCCTCGCTGCCCCATGATCCGCTGCCGCCGGAGCCGGATGTGCTCGATCAGGCCCTGGCCCAGTGGCTGGGCCGGCAGCTGGGCGTGCGCGTACAGCTGACATCCGTGCAACAGGCAGATATCGCGCTGCAAGGCATGCGTTTTGAAAACGCCGCCCCGCAGACCGCAAACAGCTATGCCGAGCCCGGTCTGCAACTGGTGTCGCTCAAGCAGCAAGCGGCGCGCTGGCGCAGCTTTGCACCCGGCTACTGGCAGTTGTTCGAGCCAGCGGCGCGCAAGACCACGGCCGGCCCCAGCGTATGTCTGGGCCAGGGCCTGGCTTCGGCCCAGTCCCTGCTGGCCCGTGGCTTGCAGCCGCAGATAGCACCGTCGTCCATTCACGCCATCAGCGACTTTCTGGTCGGCCGGTGCGATTTGCTGGCCGATACGCCGGCCGTCATCACCCGTTTGTTGACGCAGCCATCCTGGCGCTTTTATGCCCGGCTGGGCCAGCACTTTGCACCCGATACGCAGGCCGACATCACGCTGCGCAGCAAAGATGAGCAGTCGGCCCAATGGCTACAGCAAAGCCTGCGGCAATGGCGCGCCAGCGGCCAGCAGCAGCAGGCGTTCAACAACCGTGTGAGCACGATTGCGCTGGAAGCGTCGTTGCTGGAAGACGGCGCCATCTGCCACTGATGGCAGACCTGGCTTCTTCAGATTCTTGATTGTTTCCCCATGTTCTCTTGCGCCTTCAAAGACGTTCTCTCCACCGTCGAAAAAACCGCGATTGCCCGCGACCGCCAGGGCGGCCACGCAGCACATGAAAAAGCGCTGCTGCGCGATGCCGGCCTGCTGCGTCTGGCCGTGCCGCTTCAGCATGGCGGCGACGAGCGCAGCTGGCCCGATATTTACCACCACATCCGCGCCCTGGCAGCGGTAGACAGTGCGCTGGCCCATGTGCTGGCCTTCCACCAGCTACAGGTCGCCACGGTGCTGATCTATGGGTCGCCACAGCAGCAGCACGGCTGGCTGAGACGCACCACGGATGAAAACGGCTGGTGGGGCAATGCGCTCAATCCGCGCGACACACGGCTGCAAGCTCAACCTCTGGTCCACACGGCCGCAGCGCCAGGCTATGAACTCAATGGCACCAAGGGCTTTTGCTCGGGCACGCGCGGCTCCCACTACCTGACCGTATCGGCCCGTGTAGAAGGTCATTCCCAGCCGGTGCTGGGCTTGCTCGAAACCGCCGCCCCCGGCATTGCCGTCAAGGACGACTGGAACCCCATGGGCCAGCGCCAGACCGATAGCGGCTCCGTGCAGTTCACCCAGGTGTATTTGCCCACCAGCGCCGTAATGCGCGATGAAGCGGCCAGCACCAGCGCGTTCCACACCTTGCGCAACTGCCTGGCCCAGCTGGTGCTGGTCAATCTGTTTGTGGGCGTGGCCCAGGGCGCGCGCCAACAGGCCCGTGACTATGCGCTGCAGCATGCCAAGCCCTGGATGGGATCCACCGTGGAGCGCGCCACGGACGACCCCTATCTGCTGCGCCGCATGGGCGAGATGCAGGCCCAGATCTCGGCCGCCGCGCTGATGGCCGATCACGCGGCCGCACTGCTGCAAAAAGCCTGGCTTCAAGGTGACAGCCTCGGCAGCCAGGAGCAGGCAGCAGTGGCGATTGCCGTGTTTGAAGCCAAGGTCATGGCGCACCGCAGCACGCTGTTCGCCACACAGGAAATGTTTGATGTGGTGGGCTCGCGCGGCACGCATGCCGATCTGGGCTTTGACCGCTTCTGGCGCAATGTGCGCACCCATACCCTGCACGACCCGCTGGACTACAAGCTGCAGGCCCTGGGCCGCTGGGCCGTGTATGGCGAAGAGCCTTCGGCGCTGAATTACAACTGAGCAACCCATCACGCAAAAATCCGGGCACAGCCCGGATTTTTCTGCTTGCTGCCAAGGCGTTTAGAAGCGGTAGCCCACGCCCAACGAAAACACATTCGGGTTGAGCTTGACACTGATGCTTTGACCCGAGGACAGATGGATCCTGGTCTTCAGAAAGCTCTTGGAATAGGAGGCATCCACAAACCAGCGCTCGTTGAAGTTGTAGACAAAGCCCAGCTGCGCCAGCACGCCGAATTTGTCGTCCACCTTGGCCGTGGTCGGGTTGGCCTGGGTGCCGCCGGTCAGGCCGTTGAGCGTGGCCGTGGTCTTTTCACCAAAGAAGTGGGCATAGGTCACGCCCGCTGCCACATAGGGCCTAAAGCTGGCATTGGCCGCGTTGAAGCGGTACTGCAACAACAGCGTGGCAGGAATCGCCTTGGTGCTGCCTAGCTTGCCCACACCGGCAATCGCGCCATCGCCCACCAGATCATGCTTGAAAGGCGTTGCCAGCGGCACATCCAGGGCCAGGTTGTCGGTCAACATATAGGTGATGCCGCCTGACAGCTGGGTGCTGCTCTTGGCATCGACCTTGGTGTTGGGAAACGACGGGGCCGACAGATTGCCGCTGTCCACATCGGGGGCCAGATGGGTGACGCCCACCCGCCCCAGCCAGGAGCCTGCCGTCTGGGCATTGGCCAGGCCACAGGCTGCCAGTGCCGCCACGGCCGTCGCGATCCGCATGGTGTTTTTCATAGATGTCTCTCCTTGTTGTTATTGCGGATCGTGATTACAGCCAGCCCTTTTGGGACAGCGAACGCGCAACCAGCTGGCTTAGCTGCTGGTGGCCGTAAGGCGTGGGGTGGAAGCTGTCGGCAAACACATGGTGCTGCCACCAGTCGGG
The DNA here is from genome assembly GCF_965139575.1 of Comamonas aquatilis. Lineage (NCBI taxonomy): Bacteria > Pseudomonadati > Pseudomonadota > Betaproteobacteria > Burkholderiales > Comamonadaceae > Comamonas > Comamonas aquatilis. Next base: position 34,782 of record NZ_CBCSIW010000023.1, read on the forward strand.
GCTGGGCTTGCCGGGCGTCGCACTCAGAGCGGCGGCCGTGCAGGTGGGGAAGGTATAGGTGGGCAGACCGCTACCGTCCACGCCGGTGACAGGGCAAACCGGGTCCTTCACATTGTCGAAGTCGTACTGGGCAGGGTTGCTGATCTGGCTCTTGAACTCGGTGTAGAAATCGACCAGGGCCACCTGGGATTGACCGGACAGGCTGGCCGCCAGCTGGGTGTTGAACACCTGCACCAGGGAGTCGAAAGCGGCTTCCTGCTTGGCGGCGGCGGCAGCGCCCGTCTCACCGCCACCGGCGGCCTGGGCAATGCTGGCCAAGACCATCTGAAAGCGTGGCGTCTTGGTGATGGCAGGAACGTTCAACACCGCCACCCGTGTGGCGCCCTTGGCGATCACATTCTGCGCAATGGATCCGGCCAGGGTCTTGGCCAGGGTCTGGAGATAGGCTCCAGCGGCAAGGCCGGCAAACTTGGATGCATCGCCCCCGGCCTGCGTCATCAGCGCCGTGGACGTGCCCGGCGCCTTGGAGTCCAGCCAGGCCACCATGGCATTGAGCGGCTGCGAATTGCCCCTGGCGGCAGCAATCAGTGCGCCGATCACATCCGCAGCATCATTGGCACCGCCATCGATGATGACCAGATCATCGGCGCCGAATCCCGCCTTGGATGCCGCCTGAATCTGCACCAGCACCGACTTCGGCGATGTCGGTGCATCCAGCGGATTCACACGGCCGCCGCCCACCGCATAGTTGGTGCAGCTGGCGACCTCCTGGTATGTCGTCAGATTCTCGTCGCCCGCGCGATAGTGGGCACACAAGCTCTGGCTGAACTGGTCGGCAATGCGCTCGGGCCAGATAGGAGTGGAACCGGCACCGGTGGGAGCCGAGCCCTGCACCGTGAACTTGAAGCCGAAGGTGCCGCTGTCCGCAAGGCTGTCACCCATGACCTTGACCGAAGTCACCTTGGCCTTGGGGGTGGTATCTGCACCGCCACCGCCGCCACAGGCTGCCAGCAGGCCGGCGGTTGCCAGTGCGGCAACCAGGAGTTTGAGTTTGCTTGCCAAGATGAGGTCCTCCATCGTGTTGTTAATAGCACGGTCGTGCTTTTTCGATGTGACGCCATCCTAGCGACTCTCAATGCCAAACACACGTCGGGCAAACACTGAGAGCTGCTTGACGATTTCCCGCGCGGAACCGCAGGAAAAATACAGGGTTGCGCAGGCACCCAAGCCCGGCGCCTGGCAGTCTGATTACTGCGCGGCCGTCCAGTCGATCAGCGCATCCCAGGCCGCTCGCGCGGCGCCGGCATTGGCGTGGTTGGCCATGGCCACCAGCACATAGCGGCGGCCGTTGGCACCATCCACATAGCCAGCCAGTGCGGTGGAGTCGCGCAGCGTGCCGGTCTTGAGGTGGGCCGCGCCGGCGTATTTGCTGTTGCTGCGACGCAAAGTGCCATCGACGCCGACGATGGGCATGGAGGCCATGAATTCCGGCATCACGGGCGAGGCCCAGGCGCTTTGCAGCATCAGACCCAGGCCGTTGGCGGTAATCGCGGCGTTGCGGCTCAGGCCGGCGCCGTTGTCCACGGCAGGCAGATCGGTAGCGCCCCAGCGCGCTTGCCACCACTGGGCCAGGGCCTGGCGCGAAGCCTCGAAGCTGGCCACGCCGGTGCGCTGCATGCCCAGGGTTAGAAACACATGCTGGGCCATGATGTTGTTGCTGTATTTGTTGATGTCGCGCACCACTTCGGACAGCGAGGGCGATTCGCTCTGGAACGCCGGCTGCAGCCCGGCCGGCACCCGGCCGTCGCGCACGCTGCCGGTGAGCTTGCCGCCCAGATCGCGCCACATGCCTTCAATCGCCTTGGCCGCAAAGCGCTCGGGCTGGGCCGGGGCAATCGACCAGCTTTTGTCGCCGCACTGCGCCGGGTAGGCTCCCAGGAAGGCAATGCGCTGCGGATCGTTCATGTCCAGCTGCATCTTGCTGCGCCAATCGCCACAATCAGAATTGGGAGCAGCCAGCGGCACTGTTTCCTGATTGTTCATGCCGAACATGGGTGGGTCGTATTGGATACGGGCAACACCAGCTCCCGAATCAGGAGCAATACTCAAAGCCAAAGCCTTGTAATTGACCAGCAGTGCATCGGGCGAGGCGTTGTAAGGCCGCCAGGGTTCGTTGTCGAAAGTGGCGGCATTGTGGGCATCCAGCTGAAAAGCGCTGCGGTCCAGAATGATGTCGCCCACGATGACCTTCACGCCCAGGCCTTGCAGGCGGCGCAGCATCAGCCACAGACGCTCCAGCACCAGCTTGGGATCGCCCTGGCCCTGAATGTAGAGATTGCCGCGCAGCGCGCCGTTGTCCACAGCACCGCCCAGAAACACCGGCGTGCGCCACACATAGGCCGGGCCCAGCTGATCCAGCGCCGCATAGGTGGTGACCAGCTTCATGACGGAAGCCGGGTTCATGGACTGGTGCGTGCGCCATGCCAGGCGGGGCGCGGATTTGCCGTCCACATCCATGACCAGCAGCGACACGGCATCGCGCGGAATCTTGGCGCGGGCCAGTGCCGCATCCACCGCCGCCGGAATGCGGGTCTCGGGCGTCTGCGCATTCGTCTGCGCATGGGCCAACGGCATCTGCGCAAAAAGCGACAACAGGGGCAGGCTCAGCGCGGCCAGGGTGTGGCGAAGAAGGGACTTGTGGTTCAGCATGGGCCGCAAGTCTACGCCGGGCCTCGACAGGTCGGGCCGCGTCAGGCCGGGCATTGCCCGCGCCCCTGGCAGGCCGGGGGCTGGCATCCGATAATGTCGGGCTAAGCCTGTCTGCACCTGTGCACATGCATTGCGCGATCATTCCGCGCACCGAACCAGCGGCCTCGCCATGAATTTTCTTGCCCTAGACACCAGTACCGATACCCTTTTTGTTGCCGTCCAGCGTGGCGACGCCATCTGGCAGTACAGCGGTCCTGGGGCGCAGCAATCCTCATCCCAGCTGCTGCCCGCGATTCGCCAGCTGATGAGCGAAGCAAGTCTGGCCTTCAAGGAGCTGGATGCCATCGCCTTTGGCCGCGGCCCGGGCTCCTTCACCGGCCTGCGCACGGCCTGCGCCATCACCCAGGGCCTGGCTTTTGCCGCCAAAGTACCGGTGCTGCCCATAGATACGCTGCTGGCCGTGGCCGAGGAAGCGCGCCAGCTGCACGGCTGCAACCAGGTCATGGCGGTGCTCGATGCCCGCATGCACGAGGTCTACCATGCCCCGTTTAGCTATGAAAACGGCGACTGGATCGTCCCCGAAGACTTTGGCCTGTGCGCCCCCGAGGCGCTGCAGGTGCCCGCAGGGCTGACGGTGGCCGGCAATGCCCAGCCTGTCTACCCCGAGCAACTGGCACCGCAGGCTGCGCATGTATACGCCGCTCCCACGGCTACCGCCTTGCTGCGCCTGGCCCCGGCCCTGTTGGCAAAAGGCTGCGCCGTACCGGCCGAGCAGGCCCTGCCCCGCTATATCCGCGATAAAGTGGCCAAAACCACGGCAGAACGCGAAGCGGAAAAACGGGCCGCCCAGCTGGCCGATACACCCGCCACTCCCACACCATGAGCCAAGCCCCCAGTCACATCGATCACGCAGCGCTGCAAGACCAGGCGGCGTCTCTGGTGCATTTCGAGCCGTTGTCGGCGCTATGGCTTGATGTGCTGCTTCCAATCGAGGCGCAAGCCTACTCCCATCCCTGGACACGCGGCAACTTTCAGGATGCCATGGTGGCCGGCTACGAAACCCAGTTGCTGGTGGACGAAAACCACCAGCTGCTGGGCTATTTTGTGGCCATGACGGTGCTCGATGAGGTGCATTTGCTCAACATCACCGTCAACCCGCTCTACCAACGCCAGGGCTGGGCCCGAGTCATGCTCGATGCCTTGTCGCTGTGGGCACGCCAGCAGAATGCGCAGTGGCTGTGGCTGGAAGTGCGGGCCAGCAATACCCGCGCCCGCGCGATTTACGCCTTGCATGGCTTTGCCGAAGTCGGCCAGCGCAAGAACTACTACCCCACCCCCGAGGGCCCGCGCGAACACGCGGTGCTGATGAGTCTGAAGTTATGGCCATGAACCTGGACGCCCGCCAGCGGGCCATGCTGGAAGCCATGGGCATTACCGTCTGGCTGCCCGAGCAGGCGCTGGAAGTCACGGCTGTGGCTGCCCCGGCAGCTGCTGCCTTTGAAAGCCCGGCTGCCGCTTCGGCAGTGGCCGCAGTTGCTCCTGTAGCCCCGCGTACCGAGCCAGCAGCACCAGTCCACAGCCCGGTGCCGCCCATGGCAGAGCAGGCCATGCCTGCTCCGGCCGCAGCGCCGGTGGCCAGACCGGCACCCGCTGCCACCCGCCCCGGCACGCCGATTCAGGGCAGCAGCACGCGTGCGCCGCAACGCTATGTGCAGCAGCCGGCCGCTGGCCCGGCGGGCGAGCCCGGCCTGGGCTGGAAGCTGGGCCAGGCTCAGCTGGTCTACCCCGATGCAGCACAGCCGGCCGCGCAAGGCGGCTGGCTGATCTTGCTGGAGCCGCCTGCCAATCCGTTGCCGCTGACCCCTGATCAAAAGCCCGGCCCCGGCAGTGCGCAGACCGCGCTGCAGGGCGATGCCGCCAAGCTGCTGGACAATATGTTGCGGGCTCTGAATCTGCAGCAGCACCCGCGCGTCTACAGCGCGGCACTGCTCCGCGCCGCGCCCGATGCCGATCTGAGCCAAGCCGAACCCGTGCAACCGGCGCTGCAAGCGCTGCTGCAGCAACTGCGCCCAGACTGCGTGCTGGTGCTGGGTCTGGCCGGCGCCCGTGCCGTGCTGGGCCGCCATGATGCGCTGGGCCGCCTGAGGGCCGAACCCCATCGCATTGCTGGCGTGCCCACCGTCGTCACCTACGACCCCAATTACCTGTTGCGCGCCCCCCAGGCCAAGGCCGGTGCCTGGGCCGATCTGTGTGCAGCCCAGGCTTTGGCGACAAAATGATGACAAAGCCGCTTGGCCTGCATACCCGCTATGCCATGCATGGCAGCAAAGCATGCTGCAGTGCAACGTAGCATAATCAGCCACTTCTGATTGACGAAAGATCTCCGTGGAAGCCTACCCCAGTTGGTAGCTTTCAACTCCCGGTCGGACTGAGGGGTTGAAAGCGCCCCCCAATCCCTGCAAAAACCGCAAACCACACCGGGAGTGAGCTGATGCTCAACATCTTTACGCTGGCCAATGGCCGTCTGGTTCAGGAAGAAATCGAATCCCTGGCCGATCTTGAGCGCTTTCAGCCCATCTGGGTCGACCTGGAATCGCCCACCCTCGAAGAAAAGCGCTGGATCAAGCAGCACTACGAACTGTCCATCCCCGAAGACGCGATGGATGACGACATCGAGGAGTCGGCGCGCTTTTACGAAGAAGACAACGGCGACCTGCACATCCGCAGCGACTTCTTGATCGACGATATCGAAGACCCGCGCTCGGTTCGCGTGGCCTTCATCATCAATCAGCACAACAAAAACCTGCGCAGCTGCGGCGTGCTGTTCTCGATTCACGATGAAGACGTGCCCGTGTTCCGCCTGCTGCGCATGCGGGCACGCCGCGCGCCGGGCCTGATCGACGAGGCCAAGGATGTGCTGCTCAAGCTGTTCGACGCCGATGCCGAATACTCGGCCGATACGCTGGAGCGCATTTACGACGATCTGGAAAAAGCCAGCCAGCAGGTGCTTTCCGGCGATGTGACCGACGATGCCGCCAAGGACGTGCTGGGCGCCATCGCCCGCCAGGAAGACTTGAACGGCCGCATCCGCCGCAATGTGATGGATACGCGCCGCGCCGTGAGCTTCATGATGCGCTCCAAGATGCTCAACGCCGAGCAGTTCGAGGAAGCGCGCCAGATTCTGCGCGACATCGAGTCGCTGGACAGCCACACGGCCTTTCTCTTCGACAAGATCAACTTCTTGATGGATGCCACCGTCGGCTTCATCAACATCAACCAGAACAAGATCATCAAGATCTTCTCCGTGGCCAGCGTGGCCCTGCTGCCGCCCACGCTGATCGCCAGCGTCTACGGCATGAACTTCCAGTTCATGCCGGAGCTGAACTGGGAGTACGGCTACCCATATGTGGTCGCCCTCATGGTGGCCAGCGCCCTGGGGCCCATGCTCTACTTCCGCAAGCGCGGCTGGCTGAAATAAGCCTGCATTCGCATCTACGTCGCTATCAAAGAGCAAGCATCAGGCGCTTGCTCTTTTTTATTTTCAGATCGAATTTCATCTGAAATGCTTTGAACGCGAACGCCATCAGCTTCTCATTCCATAGCAATCAAAGCAGCTCGCACAGCCGGGGAAGAATGCTGCAAGCGTAGTTTCGGGCAATTTTCTGCACAAAGGCCGGGAAGTCCACATGGGCCGTGTCGTCGGCCTTGTCCGAGATGCTGCGCATGGCGGCAAAAGCCAGGCCGTAATCGGCGCAGACCTGGGCGATGGCCGCACCCTCCATCTCCACGGCCAGCGCCCCATGGCCTGCTCCCTGCAGGCTGGCGCGCAGCGCAGCCGACTCTGCTGCCCCGCTGACAAAGCGGTCGCCACTGGCCACCAGCCCCTGGTGCAGCTGCGGCGCTTGCAGCCCCATGGATGCTGCCCAGCCCGCCGCCGGCCCGGCCAGACATTCGGCCGTGGCCTGCGCCAGCAGCTGGCTCAGCGGCGCATCGCAGGCCAGCACCGAGCGGCCGTAGCCTGGCAGCTCAAAGCGCGGAAACAGCGGTGAGGCATCCATATCGTGCTGCACATAGTGACTGGCCACCACCACATCGCCCACCTTCACCGGCTGCGCCAGCGCGCCGGCCACGCCGGTAAACACAATGGCCTGCGCGCCAAAGCGCTCTATCAATGCCGTGGCCGTGGTGGCTGCGGCCACCTTGCCTATGCCGGACAGGGCGCAAACCACGGACTGACCATGCAGTGTTCCGCGCCAGAACACCCGACCGGCATGCGCAATGCGCTCCTGATCTTGGAGCATGTGCACCAGGCCCTCTTGTTCTTCGGGCAGGGCGCTGAGGATGGCCAGAGTGGTTGTCATGGGCGTGAGTTCAAGCCAGCAAAAACGGCCCTATCGGCCGCTTGCTCATGGAAAAAAAAGGAAGCCGCCATTGTGCCTTTAGAACGTGTTTACGATCTCCTCGGCGCCGCGCCAGTACCTTTGCGGGATGGGATGCTAGGCGCGATACCGCAGAGCGCCCGCAAAGGCACTGGCCCAAAGGGTTGAGGCGAAATCGTAAACACGTTCTTAGCCACGCATAAAAAAAGGGCACCGAAGTGCCCTGTGAATAAGCCTTGGAAGACCTAGATGAAAACGGGGAGTTCAGGCGTCGCGCAGCTCTCTGCGCAAAATCTTGCCCACGGGTGTCTTGGGCAGCTCGCTGCGGAACACGATGTGGCGCGGGCGCTTGTAGCCCGTGAGATTGGCCTGGCAGAAATCGCGCACCGCCTGCTCGGTCAGCGATTCGTCTTTCTTGACAATGACCAGCTTGATGGCCTCGCCCGATTTCTCGTCGGGCACGCCGACCACGGCGCATTCCAGCACGCCGGGGCAGTTGGAGACCACGTCTTCCACCTCGTTGGGATAGACGTTGAAGCCGCTGACTATGACCATGTCTTTCTTGCGGTCCACGATCTTCACGTAGCCGCGCGCATCCATGGTGCCTATGTCGCCGGTGAGAAAATAGCCGTCGGCCGTCATGCTCTTGGCGGTTTCATCGGGGCGCTGCCAGTAGCCTGCCATGACTTGCGGGCCCCGCACGCCGATCTCGCCGGGCTGACCGGGCTCGCTCACCTCCTGGCCGTCGCCGCCGAACAGCTTCACATACGTGCTGGGCAGGGGCAGACCTATGGTGCCGGAGAAGGCCTTGGCGTTGACCGGATTGCAGGTCACCGAAGGGCTGGTTTCCGACAGGCCGTAGCCTTCACAGATGGGACAACCGGTTTTCTTGAGCCACAGCTCGGCCACCGCGCTTTGCACCGCCATGCCGCCGCCCACCGAGACCTTGAGATGGCTCCAGTCCACGGTACCGAAATCCGGGTGATTGGCCAGACCGTTGAACAGCGTGTTCACCGCCGGCAGGCTGTGAAAGCGGTGCTTTGACAGCTCCTTGAGCGTGGCCTTGAGATCGCGCGGATTGGGGATCAGCACCGTCTTGCCGCCGGTGCGCATGGACAGCATCATGTTCACCGTGAAAGCGAAGATGTGATAAAGCGGCAGGGCACAGATACTGGTGGGCTGCTCGCCGGCCGGCACCTGTTTCATCACCGGATCATTCCAGGCTTCGGACTGCAGCACGTTGGCAATGATGTTGCTGTGCAGCAGCATCGCGCCCTTGGCCACGCCCGTGGTGCCGCCCGTGTATTGCAGCAGCGCCATATCGCCCGGCTGGATGGAGGGCGCAACGAATGCCGCGCCGCGCCCTTGGGACAAGGCCGTGTTGAAACGCACGGCACCGGGCAGGCTAAAGGCGGGCACCATCTTCTTGACCGAGCGCACCACATAGTTGACCAGGGCGCCCTTGACCAGTCCCAGCTCGTCGCCCATGGCGCAGAGCACGATGTGCTTGATGGCGCTGCCATGCATGCCGTCCTGCAGCGTCTTGGCAAAGTTCTCGATGATGACGATGGCCTTGGCGCCCGAGTCCTTCAGCTGATGCTCCAGCTCGCGCGCCGTGTACAGCGGGTTGACATTGACCACCACAAAGCCGGCCCGCAGCACCGCCGCCACCGCCACCGGGTACTGCGGCATATTGGGCATCATCAGCGCCACGCGATCGCCTTTTTCCAGGCCCAGGCTTTGCAGATAGGCCGCAAAAGCGCGGCTTTGCGCATCGACCTGAGCAAAAGTCAGCTCCTTGCCCATGAAGGAATACGCCACCTTGCCCGCGTGCTTGGCAAAAGCCTCCTCCATCAAGGTCACCAGCGAAGGGTAGTGCGAGGCATCGATGTCTGCAGGAACTCCCTCTGGGTAGGCGGCTAGCCAAGAACGCTCACTCATGCTGCTTGTCTCCTGAATTTTTATGGCTCGATCAAGGCATTCTCATAAAAAGCACGGTCGTTCGATACTGTAGTAACCCTAGGGCAAGTCTCTAGCCCAGGCAACAAAAAACCCGCAGGACATACCTTGCGGGTTTTGAGTGTTTCGAGGCTGCAGCGCCTGATAATCAAGCGCCAGCAGCTATCAAAAACGTAGTCTTACTTGACCAGCTGAGCCAGTTCGCCAGCGGCGTACTTCTTGGCCATCTGCTCCAGGCTGTAACCCTTGATCTTGCCGCCCTGGCCTTCGCAACCGAATTCCATGTAACGGGCCTTGCACACCAGCTTGGCGGCTTCGCGGGCCGGCTTGAGCCATTCGCGGGCGTCGAACTTGTCGGGGTTTTCAAACAGGAACTTGCGCACGGCGCCGGTCATGGCCAGACGGATGTCGGTATCGATGTTGATCTTGCGCACGCCGAACTTGATGGCTTCCTGGATTTCTTCCACGGGCACGCCGTAGGTTTCCTTCATCTTGCCGCCGTACTGGTTGATGATGGCCAGCAGCTCCTGGGGCACGGAGGAGGAGCCGTGCATCACCAGATGGGTGTTGGGGATTCGGGCGTGAATTTCCTTGACGCGGGAAATCGCCAGGATGTCGCCTGTGGGCTTGCGGCTGAACTTGTAGGCGCCGTGGCTGGTGCCGATGGCGATCGCCAGAGCGTCCAGCTGGGTGGCCTTGACGAACACGGCCGCTTCTTCGGGGTCGGTCAGCATCTGGCTGTGGTCCAGCTTGCCTTCGGCGCCCACGCCGTCTTCTTCGCCAGCTTCACCGGTTTCCAGGTTGCCCAGGCAGCCCAGTTCGCCTTCGACGGTGGCGCCGATCTTGTGCGCCATGGCCACGACCTGCTGGGTCACGTCCACGTTGTAGTCGAAGGACGAAGGCGTCTTGCCGTCACCCATCAGCGAGCCGTCCATCATCACCGAGCCGAAGCCCAGGTTCAGCGCGCCCTGGCAGATGTCGGGGGTGGTGCCGTGATCCTGGTGCATCACCAGAGGGATGTGGGGATACATCTCGGCAGCGGCAGAGATCAGGTGCTTGATGAAGGGCTCGCCGGCGTACTTGCGGGCACCGGCGCTGGCTTGCAGGATCACGGGCGCGCCGACTTCGTCAGCCGCCGACATCACGGCCTGGACTTGTTCCAGGTTGTTCACGTTGAAGGCGGGAATGCCATAGCCGTTTTCAGCAGCATGGTCCAGCATTTCGCGCATCGAGATCAAAGGCATGGTGGGTTCCGTTCAAAGTTTTGAGAGGCAACGCCCCTGCCGATGCATGTCTGGCGCCTAGCTGGCACCTGAAGGTGCAAACCTGCGCAGCCGCTGCGGCCTGGGGGGAAAATCGACGGCTACCTTTAGGTAACCGCTTAGTAACCGGCGATTTTAACCGGCTGCCGGAATTTCCATGCGATAGCAGGTGGTGAAGCCGTAAGGAGCCGCAGCCGGCCGCATCGTCCCCCCGTGGGCCTGCATGACACGGGTCACGATTTCATGGCCCAGATGCAGGCTGTCCACGGGCGCTGGCGCGGCCAGGACTCCGGCACGACGGCCGTCGTCGCAGACCTGCAGCCAAACCGTGCCGGTATCTGCATCCACACCGCCCTGGATTTCGATGCGCGTGCCCTCGGGCGTGTGCTTGATGGCGTTTTCCACCAGATTGCGCAATGCCAGCTCCAGCAGCACGGCATTGCCCATGACAGTCAAGGCCTCCGGCGCCTCTATGGCCAGCGTGTCCTGGCGGCTCCAGGCACTCTGGGCCTGGCCGGCCGCCACGTCGCGGGCCACGGCCAGCCAGTCCACGGCCTGGGCCGGTACGTCCTGCATGGTTCGGCCGGCGCGGGCCAGCGCCAGCAGCTGATCGAGCACATGGCCGGCATGCAAAGCGTCCTGGCCTATGCGCTGCAAGGCATTGCGCACGGCCACATCATCCACCGCGCCCTGGGCCGCAGAGCGCAGAGACTGGGCCTGCAGCACGATGGAAGCCAGCGGGGTCCGCAGCTCGTGGGCCACTTCATTGGCCAGATTGCGCTCGCGCTCCAGCGCCGCCTGCTGCCGGTCCAGCAAGGTGTTGATGGAGCTGACCATGGGTGCCAGTTCGCGCAGCACATGGGTATCGGAGATGCGCTGGTCCTGGCTCAGATCCAGCTGCGCCACCTCGTGCGAGAGCGCATTCAGGGGCCGCAAGCCCCGGCGCAAAGCCATTCCCAGCACCAGCACCACCACCGGCAGCAGCCAAATGCCGGGCTCCACCATCTGCATGGCGATGTCGTCGGCCAGAGCGTCGCGCTCGGGCAGGGCAATCATCACCGCGACCTTGGCTTTGCGGTCTGCACTCCACTGGGTGAAGCTGCGCCAGGCCGTATGTCCATCGAGCTTGAGCGTGGCAAAGCCCTCTTCGATATCAAACTCCGGCAACGGTGCCGCGCCGGTGCGCGAAATCAGCAGGCCTTGGGCATTCCACAAGGCCACACTCAGCGACTCCTGATAGTCGTGCGCCTTCAGGCCCGGCGGCAGTTGCACCACCGTGGCCTCACCCGGCGACACATCGCCGTTCACATGCCAGTTCAGCGTCAATGTCGCCACGCTGGCCAGATGGCCGTCGGTCAGCTCATCGGCCTCCTGCACCCCCGTCAGATAGCCCCAGCCCACAAAACTGCCCCAGACCAGGGCCAGCGCGCCCAGCATCCAGGCCAGCAGATGCAGCTGCAGCGAAGGCAGGCGCCTGGCCGGCGGCAGCGGGCGGTTCATGCCGGCTCCTGCGGCAGAAAATAGCCCACGCCGCGCATGGTGACGATGAGCTTGGCCCCCAGCTTTTTGCGCACATGGTGCACATAGACCTCCACGGCATTGCTCTCCACCGCATCGCCCCAGCTGTAGAGATGCTCTTCGATCTGCTGGCGCGACAGCACCCTCCCGCGCGCCTGCAGCAGCGCCCAGAGCACGGCAAATTCGCGCGGGGAAACCTCTACCAGCTGACCTTGCTGACGTATGGTGCGCTGGGCGGGATCTATCTCCAGATCGCCATGGCGGATCACCGGCGAGGCCTGACCCACCACCCGGCGCAGCATGGCGCGCAAACGCGCTTCCAGCTCGTCCATGTCGAAGGGCTTGACCAGATAATCGTCCGCCCCCAGGTTCAGCCCAGCCACACGCTCATGCACCTGATCGCGGGCCGTCAGAATCAGCACCGGCGTTGCCGCATCTGGCAGGGCCGGTGCGCCGGGCCTGGCGGTCTGCGCACGCAGGCGGCTGACAATGGCGCTGCCGTCCCCATCGGGCAGGCCCAGATCCAGCAGCACCGCATCAAAGCGCTCCGTACTCAGCGCATGCCAGGCATCGGCCACGCAGGTACAGACGTCCACGGCATAGCCGCGCTGGCGCAGGTTCAGCTGCAAGCCCGACGCAATGCCTTCGTTGTCTTCGACCACCAGTATTCGCATGCCGGCATTGTCCATGACCGCCACGGCTGCACGCCACTTCAAGACCAGCCGCTCGCTTTCAAACACACTTTGACGGCAGTGTGGATATGAAAAGCTATAGCATGCAGCCCAGTTCCTCTTTTGGCTTCTGGCCGGTGCATGCCCCATGTTCTCCTTTGATCCCGCTCTGTATGCACTGGTCAACGCCAATGCTCAGACCCCGCTGCTGAGCATCGAAGCCGCTCGTTTCATCTCCGGCTGGGTCCCCAATCTCAGTCTCATCGTGGTGGCCCTGGGCTTTGTGCGCGGCTCGCCGGCCTTGCGCCGCAGCCTGGTACTGCTGCTGATGTCCATGGCCATTGCCTGGTGTATTGCCAGGCTGATCCGCTGGGGCTTTCCCACGCCCCGCCCCGCCCAGCTGAACATGGGCACGCAATGGCTGCAGCACGGCGGCCGGGCCAGCTTTCCCAGCATGCATGCCAGCGGCGCTTTTGCACTGGCCATGGCCGTGAGCCTGGGCAGCATGCGCCACCGCACCACTCTGGTCGCCTTTGCCTGGATGGCTGCCCTGGCCATGGCCTGGAGCCGCGTGCATCTGGGCGTGCATTTCCCCTCGGACGTCATGGGCGGTGCACTGGTGGGCATTTGCGGCGCCTATCTGGCCTGGCGGCTGCTGCTTGGCATACGCAGGCAGCGCGGCCTGCGCTGGAGCCGTCTGCGCCTGCAATTTGGCCTGCAGCCGCGCTGACTCCAGTGCCCATCTGCCTCGCTTAAGACGGAGTTAAGCCGGGCTTTCTAAGGTGCGCAGCATGACGCCTGCGCTACCCTCTCCTGTTTCGCCTTCCTCCACCCATTTCTTCTCCTCGCTGCGCTGGACACTGCTGGCCCTGGCCTGTGTGATGGCCTGGGATGCCAGCGGCCTCGATATGCCTGTGGCCCGCTGGTTTGGCAGCAGCCAGGGCTTTGCTCTCCAGTCGAACTGGTTCATGCTCCACATCGCGCATGAAGGTGCCCGCATGCTGGCCTGGGTGTTGGTGCTGGGGCTGGCCCTGTGCATCTGGTGGCCCGTGGGACTGATGCGCCATCTGCCCTATCCGCGCCGGGTACAGCTGGTGGTGTCGATCCTGGTGTCTCTGGTGGTGATGGCGCTGATGAAGCGCTTGAGCGCCACCAGCTGCCCCTGGGATCTGGCCGATTTCGGCGGCGTGGGCCACTATGTCTCGCACTGGGCCTGGGGTACCCACGATGGCGGCGGCGGGCACTGCTTTCCTGCAGGCCATGCCTCGGCTGGCTTTGGCTTCCTGAGCGGGTATTTCGTGCTGCGCCACCATCAGCCACGCGCCGCACGTATCTGGCTGCTGGCGGCACTGGTTGCCGGTTTTTCCCTCGGTTGGGCGCAGCAGATGCGTGGTGCGCACTTCATGAGCCATACCTTGTGGACGGCTTGGCTGTGCTGGACTTCAGCCTGGATCTGCGATCTGGCGAGCACCACAGTCATCAACCGTCGCCAGCATGCCAGCGCAAGCTGGCAACAAGCCGAAATTTGAATAAAACAGGTGCCAGCGCTTATCCATCATGCTCTTTATGCTATGCATCTGGAAGCGCCAAGCACCGACTCTCAGCCTTGGCTGCGCTGGCAGCGAGTCGGCATCACGGCCGCCACATTGACCCCCTGCTGGGCTAGCGTGGGATGCAGCGGTTCGCCCAGCAGCAGGTTGCGGGCCAGCAAGCTGTAGCCTGCGGCGCTTTGAATGCCATAGCCGCCCTGTGCGGCAACCCAGAAAAAGCCGGCCACCGGCGTGGGCGAATCATCCCAGCCGATCACCAGCTCGCCATCGTTCACAAAAGAGCGCAGACCCGCCCAGGTGTGCGTGGGGCGGCGAATCTGCAGCGTGGTGCATTCCTCTATGCGGTAAATGCCGGTGGCAATGTCCAGCTCTTCGGGCACCACGTCGTGGGGCTCCACCGGGTCGGCATTGGCCGGCGAGCCCAGCAGTTGGCCGGCATCGGGCTTGATGTACCAGGCCTCGTCGGCGCTGATGATGGCCGGCCAGTGCGTGGCGTCCATGCCTTCGGGAGCCGCAAAGGTAAAAGCGCTGCGGCGCTTGGGCGTCAGGCCTATGGCTGCGGCACCGGCCATCCGGGCCAGCATGTCGGCCCAGGCGCCCGCAGCATTGATCACCACCTTGGCCTGGACCTGCCGGCCGTCTGCCAGGAACACTTGCCAGTGCTCATCAACCCGTGCCAGACGCTGCACCTCGGCACTGCACCACAGCTGGCCGCCATGCTGGCGCAGGCCGCGCAGAAAGCCTTGATGCAGGCCGTGCACATCGATATCGCGCGCACCCTGGTCCAGAAAGCCATCGACCAGCACCTCCGTATTGAGACAGGGCACCATGGCCTTGAGCTGCCCGGCATCGAGACGTTGGGTAGCCGGCGAATGGACGACGGCCTCGGCATAGGCACTGTCGATCAGCGCTTTTTGCTCGGCCGTGCCCACATAGAGCACGCCGCGCGGCGTAAGTATGGGAGTCTGGGCAAAGCCTGCCGGCGGAGCATCGTAGAAAGCGCGGCTGGCGCGCGTCAGCGCCTGCACCTGGGCAGGACCGTAATGCTCTTCATAGAGAGCGGCGGAGCGGCCCGTCGTGTGATAGCCGGGCTGGGACTCGCGCTCCAGCACCAGCACCTTGGGGCTGGCAGCATCGCCCGCTTGCACCAGTTGCCAGGCCACCGAGCTGCCGGCCATGCCGGCACCGACCACGACAAAATCCCAAATATCCTGCTCCATCTCAGCTCTCCAGTGCCCAAAGCTTTGCATCACATAACTGTTTGCGCCTAGCCGTCAAGACCGGCTCACGCAATTCGCTATGACTATGAATTCCAGAGCAGCAATTATGCTTGGCGTCCCACACGCCAAGGGTTTGGAGACTGCGGCAGTGAGAACGTGTTTACGATTTCAGACAACAAAAAGGGCCCCTAGGGGCCCTTGGATGCATTCAGCGCATCAGCCAGGTCATTGACCAAACCTGCGCTTGGCATCTGTAGTACAGGCGTCCTTGGCATCGCCGTTCAGCGCATCGCAGCGCTCCTTGACGGCCTTGTAATCGGCTTCACGTGTCTTGTCGCTGGCGTCCTTGCGCGCATTTGCCATATCGGATGGTTTGGCGGCCGGATCATTGCGTACCTCGGCCATCTTGGCCACTTCCAGCGCCTTCACATGAGCGGCCTGGGCATCCTTTTTGCACACATCCTTGTCATTGCCTGTGCGGTCATCGCACTGCTCCTTGGCGATATCGTAGGCAGTGTCGGCTTGGGTCTTGGCCAGTTTGTGGCGATTGCTCTCGTTGGCTTCGGCCTTGTAATCGAGCTGCGCCAGTGCCACTTTCTCATGCCCCTTGGCCTGCAGCTCGCATACGTCCTGGGCATTGCCCTTCAAGGCTTTGCATTGTTCCTTGGCCGACTTGTATTCAGCGCTGATGCGCTCTTTTTCGACCTTTTTCTCGGTAGGCGTCAACGCAAAAGCGGACGAGACCATCATGGCTGCAGCACAAACCGCAAAAATCTTGGAATTCAATGGCATGGAACCTCCTTCTTCGTGTTCTTGATCTTGGCGTGATTGATCATCTGCGGTGCTGGTTGCACCGCCTCTGCGGGATCAATCATCGAAACGGAAATCGGGATTGCGCCTTTGCCAATCGCTCAGCTGCTTCTCGGCTTCTTCCTTGAGCAGTCCCTGGCGCTCCTGAATGCGCCCGACAAACTGTTCGCGCTTGCCCGCGCTGACGTCAAGATCGTCGTCCGTCAGCTTGCCCCATTGCTCGCGAATCTTGCCCTTGAACTGCTTCCAGTTACCTGCAATTCGATCTTCATTCATAGAACCTCCAATCAGTTTTATGGCTCAACAGCCAGGCTGGCTATTGAATGAAAGCCCCTCTAACAAGCGGGATGAGCTTTCACTTTAATAACTTGAATTAGGTAGGTTTGTCGGGCATGCAGTCCGGCCCCAGTGGGGGTAGGACTACACAGTTACAGGGCCCTCAATGAGAAACGTAACAACGCACAGCGAACAGCCGACATGTTCTTACGGTTGGATGCAAACGCTAGCAACCTCGTTCCGCCGCCCTGGTTTGGCACGGTTTCCTGAGGCGATAGCGATGGCGATGAACGGGCCGAGTGCAGCAGAGCCCAGCCGAGGGTCGCTGCAGGCGCGCTGAAGCCGGCAGGAGCTAGAGCATTCAGAACGCCTGCTCTAGACAGTGCCAGACATTCATCGGCCTGGGCTCAACTCAAGCGGCCGTCATCCTCTGCTCTGGTTTTGTGCAGCAGTCGAGTCAGCGGCTCAAGGAAGTCTTGGTCGCTTTTTCTCTGCTTTTAGCCGCAGGCTTGGCCGCTTTTGCTGCCGCTGCCATCTGCGCTGCTTTTTCCAGATAAGAGCGCAGGTAGCGCCCGGTAAAGCTGGCGGGATTGGCCGCCACGTCCTCGGGCGTGCCTACCGCCACCACCTGGCCGCCGCCGGAGCCGCCTTCGGGCCCCATGTCGATCAGCCAGTCGGCAGTCTTGATCACATCGAGGTTGTGCTCAATCACCACAATGGTGTTGCCCGCATCGCGCAACTGGTGCAGCACCTTGAGCAGCAAGTCGATATCGGCAAAGTGCAGGCCGGTGGTGGGCTCGTCCAGGATGTAGAGCGTGCGGCCCGTGTCGCGCTTGGAAAGCTCCTGCGCCAGCTTGACGCGCTGCGCCTCGCCGCCCGACAAGGTGGTGGCGCTCTGACCCAGGCGAATATAGGACAGGCCCACATCCAGCAGCGTCTGCAGCTTGCGCGCAATGGAAGGCACGTCCTTGAAAAAGGCGTGGGCGTCTTCCACCGTCATCTCCAGAATATGGGAGATGTTCCGCCCCTTCCACAGCACTTCCAGCGTTTCGCGGTTGTAGCGCTGGCCGTGGCAGATATCGCAAGGCACGTAGACGTCGGGCAGAAAGTGCATTTCCACCTTCACCACACCGTCGCCCTGGCAGGCCTCGCAACGGCCGCCGGCCACGTTGAAGCTGAAACGCCCCGGGCCGTAGCCACGCTCCTTGGCGGTATTGGTCTCGGCCATCAGCTCGCGTATCGGCGTGAACAGGCCGGTATAGGTGGCCGGATTGCTGCGCGGCGTGCGGCCGATCGGGGATTGATCGACATTGATGACCTTGTCGAAATAGGTCATGCCGATGATGTCGTCATGCGCCGCAGGCTCGTCGCTGGCGCGGTAGAGCTGGCGCGCCACTTCGGCATACAGCGTGTCGTTGACCAGCGTGGATTTGCCCGAACCGGAAACCCCGGTCACGCAGGTGAACAGGCCCACGGGAAATTCCACCGTCACATTCTGGAGGTTGTGGCCACGGGCACCTACCACGCGCAGGGCTTGCAGATCGGAATGCGCCTGGTCTTCGGCCGCACGCTTTTGCGCGGCACTGACCGGAAACAGCGAAGCCTTGCCCTTGCCAGGCGCGGGCTCCGCGCTTTTGCGCACCACCGGTTGCCAGGGCGTGCGGCGCTGGGGCACGGGAATGCTCTGGACCCCGGAGAGATAGCGGCCCGTAGGCGAATCGGGGTTGGCCTTGACCTCCTCATACGTGCCCTGGGCCATGATGCGGCCGCCGTGCACGCCGGCACCCGGGCCCATGTCGATGACCTGATCGGCCGCGCGCATCATGTCCTCGTCGTGCTCGACCACGATCACGCTGTTGCCGATATTGCGCAGATGCTCCAGCGTGGCAATCAGCTTGTCGTTGTCGCGCTGGTGCAGACCGATGGAGGGTTCATCGAGCACATACATCACGCCCGTCAGGCCCGAGCCGATTTGCGATGCCAGACGAATGCGCTGGGCTTCGCCGCCCGAAAGAGTATCGGCACTGCGCCCCAGACTCAGATACGACAGGCCCACATCGTTGAGGAACAGCAGGCGCGAGGCAATCTCGCGCACCACCTTGCTGGCGATCTCTGCCTTGGCACCGCTCAGGTTCAAGGTCTTGCACCAGTCCAGCGCCTCGCTCAGCGTGGCATGGCTGATTTCATAGATCGCCCGGGCTTGGTCGCCCTCGCCCACGCGCACAAAGCGGGCCTCGCGGCGCAGCCGCGTGCCTTCGCATTCGGGGCATTTGCGGATGGTGCGCAGCTTGGCCAGATCGTCACGCACGACGCTGGATTCGGTTTCGCGAAAGCGGCGCTTGATATTGGGGATGATGCCTTCGAACGGATGGCTCTTGATAAAGGCTTCGCCCTTGCGTTGGCCGCTCTCAAAAACATAGTTGAAGGCCATGGCCTCCTCGCCCGAGCCCCATAGGATGATGTGGCGCACGTTATCGGGCAGCTCGTCAAACGGGGTTTCGGTGCTCACGCCGTAGTGCTTGGCCACGCTTTCCAGCATGGAGAAGTAGTAGTTGTTGCGCTTGTCCCAGCCTTTGATGGCACCGCTGGCCAGGCTCAGCGTAGGGAAGGGCACGACGCGGTCTGGGTCAAAGTCTTCGCTGTTGCCCAGACCATCGCAGGCTTGGCAGGCGCCCATGGGCGAGTTGAATGAGAAGATGCGCGGCTCCAGCTCGGGCAGGGAGTAGTCGCACAGGGGGCAGGCGAACTTGGCGCTGAACAAATGCTCTTTGCCGCTGTCCATCTCCAGCGCAATCACCCGGCCGCCGGCGTCATTGCCGCCCGCGCGCAAAGCGGCCTCGAAGCTTTCGGCCAGGCGTTGCTTGACGTCTTCGCGCACCTTGAGGCGGTCAATCACCACATCGATGTTATGGCGCTCGTTCTTTTCCAGCTTGGGCAGAGACTGGGCGTCGTAAATCTGCCCATCCACCCGAAAGCGCACATAGCCCTGGGCCTGCAGCTGCACGAAGAGTTCGGCGAATTCGCCTTTTTTCTCGCGCGCCAGCGGGCCCAGCACCATGAGTTTGGTGTCCTCGGGCAGCGCGAGCACGCTGTCGACCATCTGGCTGATGGTCTGCGATTGCAGCGGCAGATTGTGGTCGGGGCAAAACGGCGTACCGGCGCGGGCGTAGAGCAGGCGCAGATAGTCGTTGATCTCGGTCACCGTGCCCACGGTAGAGCGCGGATTGTGGCTGGTGGCTTTTTGCTCGATGGAAATGGCCGGCGACAGGCCTTCGATCAGATCGACGTCGGGCTTGTCCAGTCGCCCCAGAAACTGGCGCGCATAGGCCGACAGACTTTCCACATAACGCCGCTGACCTTCTGCATACAAGGTGTCAAAAGCCAGGCTGGACTTGCCCGAACCGGACAGACCCGTGATCACCACCAGCTGATTGCGGGGGATATCCAGGTCGATGTTCTTGAGGTTGTGTGTGCGCGCACCTCGGATGGCAATGCGCGTTTGCGCCAATGAGCGGCCCAGATAGAGGCTGTCATCTTGGTCTACAGGGTGCGAATCAGGCTTCACGGACACAGGCGCTCCAGGCGGCAGAAAACTCTCCATGATAGTCAGACAGGGCTTTGTCTGGCGAGCTTTCCCAGGTTCACGGACAATCTGCGGTTCTATTTGCCCCCACCCAACCCATGACCGTGCCACGGTGTTTGAGTTAATGTGGGCGCAAGAAATTGACTCTTGACAAAATTTGAGCGTGAAAAGAATCCAAACCTCCCCGAATGCGGGCACGCAGGGCGTAGACAAATCCTCCTCCACCATGACGCAACAAGAGCGCCGCGCCAGCGGTGCCCTGGCGCTGATTTTTGCGCTGCGCATGCTGGGTCTGTTCCTGGTCCTGCCTGTTTTTGCGCTGGAAGCGCGCAAATATCCTGGGGGTGACGACCCCGCCATGGTCGGCCTGGCCATGGGCCTGTACGGCCTGACCCAGGCGGTGTTTCAGCTGCCGCTGGGGCTTGCCTCCGACCGTTTCGGCCGCAAGCGCGTCATCGTGGCCGGACTGTTCGTCTTCGCTGCGGGCAGCCTGCTGGCCGCCATGGCCGACTCCTTGACCGGTCTGATGCTGGGCCGCGGCCTGCAGGGCGCGGGCGCAGTCTCTGCCGCCGTCACCGCCTTGCTGGCCGATCTGACCCGTGATGGCGTACGCACCAAGGCCATGGCCCTGGTGGGCGGCAGCATCGGCCTGATGTTTGCGCTGGCTCTGGTGCTGGCACCGTTGCTGAGCGCCTGGGTCGGCCTGTCCGGCATTTTCGGCCTGACCTGCGCTCTGGCTCTGGCCGGCGTGGCCGTGGTGCTCTGGGTGGTTCCGCCCGAGCCCAAGCAGCATGCCAATGCGCCCAAGGGCAAATTCAGCGACCTGCTGCGCCATACGGACTTGCTGCGCCTGAACTTTGGCGTGTTCATTCTGCACACCGTGCAGATGTCCATGTGGGTGGCCGTGCCCGCCATGCTGGTCCAGGCCGGCGTGGTCAAACAGGCACACTGGCATATCTACCTGCCCGCCGTGGTGCTGTCGTTCTTCGCCATGGGCGCGCTGTTTTCCATGGAGCGCAAAGGCAAGCTGCGCACGGCCCTGCTCGCCGCCATTGCGCTGGTGCTGATGGTGCAGATAGGCCTGGGCATGCTGGCGGCCAGCGGCACCATCCCCACCGTCTGGTGCATGGCGCTGCTGATGTTTCTGTTCTTTTGCGGCTTCAACGCGCTGGAAGCCACCCAACCCAGTCTGGTCTCGCGCATGGCTCCCGCTCCGCTGCGCGGAGCCGCCCTCGGCGCTTACAACACGCTGCAGTCTCTGGGTCTGTTTGCCGGCGGCGCCATTGGCGGTGCCGTCGCCAAATGGGCCGGAGCGCCAGGCCTGTTTGCCCTGACCTCGGTACTGGTGCTGCTGTGGCTGATCGTGAGCTGGCCGCTTCGCCCTGTAGGACGCCATGGCTGAGAGCATGTTTGCGCTCTCTACCCCTGCAGCCACCTAGGGAAATCTCGTATTCGAGCGCCACCGCTTGGGGCAAAATAACGCTCTTCATTGGCTCGGGACCACCTCGTAACCGCCCGAGCCACAATTTGTAAAGGCAATATCTATGGCATCCGTCAACAAAGTCATCATCGTCGGCAATCTGGGTAAAGACCCCGAAATGCGCACCTTCCCCAGCGGCGACCAGGTGGCCAATGTGACCATCGCCACGACCGACCGCTGGCGCGACAAGAACACCGGCGAGAACCGTGAAGTTACGGAATGGCACCGCGTGACCTTCAACGGCCGCCTGGCCGAAATCGCAGGCCAGTACCTGCGCAAGGGCAGCCAGGTCTATGTGGAAGGCAGCCTGCGCACCCGCAAGTGGACCGACCAGGCCACCGGCCAGGAACGCTACGCTACCGAAATCCGCGCCGACACCATGCAGATGCTGGGCAGCCGTCAAGGCGGTGGCCAGCCACAAGGTGGCGGCTATGGTGACGAAGGCTACGGCGAAAGCAGCTATGAAGCGCCCCGCCGTGCACCTGCTCCCGCCGCCGCACCTCGTCAAGCTCCTCCTGCCGCACGCCCCGCTCCTGCCCCCATGGCTCCTCCGCCACAGCGCGCAGCCTCGGGCTTTGACGATATGGACGACGATATTCCGTTCTAAAGCGGATATCGGGCGACAAATCTCTGTCTCCTCCCCCAAAAGCGAAGCCCAGGCTTCGCTTTTTTGTTTCCGGCATGCTCCAGAGTCAGGCCTCGACAAAGAACAGACAACTTCGGTCGAAAACTGTAACAATTCACCAAGGCAGTGAGACCCGCACGTTCGAGTAGCCGCCCGAACTGGCAAGCTCCGCGCGCTCCCAGGGTTGCGGCCGTAAATTACCAGTTTTCAGTGATGGGCAAGCCGCGCGATGTCGGGAATAGTCCAGCATCACGCCCTCACCGCAGAAAGTGTCATGCCACCGTTCTCGCACCTGCTCTCGGAATCCATATTGCCCAGCCCCATGATGGTGGTTGAAGACGAGCCCTTGATACGCAAGCGCCTGGAAACCGTGCTTTACAGCCTGGGCTACACCGAGGACGCTCTGGTGTTTGTCGCCTCGCTGGCCCAGGCCCGGGCCAGCCTGAAAGAGCATCCGGTGGCCATGGCACTGGTCGATCTGGGCTTGCCAGACGGCAGCGGCATTGACCTGATCGCCGAGCTGCGGGCTTCGGACCCCGGCATGGGCATTCTGGTCATCTCGGCCTGGAGCACGGAAGACGTCATTTTGGCGTCGCTGCGCGCCGGAGCCAACGGCTATGTGCTCAAGGAGCGCGACGACCTGGAAGTGACGCTGTCCATTCGCAGCGTGCTGCGCGGCGGCGCGCCGATCGACCCCTTTATTGCCCGCCGCATCATCGCCGAATTGCAGCCTCGCGCAGCCACGCCTCAGGAGCCAGCGCCCGAGGCCGTACTCAGCGCCCGCGAAAGCCAGATCCTCAAGCTGGTGGCCGATGGACTGACCAACCGCGAAATTGCCGAAAACCTCTTTCTGTCGCGCTACACCGTGGAGTGCCACATCAAGAATATCTATCGCAAGCTGGCCGTACCGACCCGGACCAAAGCCGTAAGCGAAGCCCGGGCCCGGGGAATACTCCAGTAAGCGCTGCTGCATGCCAGCCCGCATGGCGTGGCGCTGCAGATGGAGTCCCTGGCCAAAGGCTCGCTGCTGACCGCCAGAACACAGGCTGCCCATGGCATACCATGAACGACTACCGCCTGCAGCAGCAACCGAGCACCTATGCCTATCGTGATCAACGGCCAGCCCCATGAAGACGGGCGTTTTCCACTTCCGCTGACCGATGGTCCGCCCCATGCGCTGCGCACCAGCCCGGGACAAGGCAGCCTGGACATAGGCCCCAAAGACAGCTGCCCCAAGGCCGATCTTTGGGTCGATGCCCAGCAGCCCCTGCGCTGGTCGTGTTTTGACGCCTTTACCACTCCCGCAGGCTCGCCCTGGCCGCGCCACATTCGCTACACCGGCAGTGATCACGGCTTTTTCGCCTGGTCTGCAGTCCGGCCGATTGAAAATTTCAGCTGGTGGCCGCCGCTTTCGGGCGAGCTGCAGGTGGACGCCCGTGCATCGCACATCCAGACCCTGGCCATTTATCTGCCGGCCCAGGGCGCAGGTCATTTGACGCTGCATCTGCCGGACAACGCATCCTCGCTCTCGCTGCAGCTAAGCCTGCACGGCGATCTGAGCAAGATCACGGTAAAAGGAGCGGCGCCCGGGCATCTGAGCCTGAGCCCGCTGACCAGCAAGCGCAGCGCCGATGCACCGCTGCAACTGCCCGAGCTGGGCCTGTTGCAGCAGACGAGCTCTCTGGAGCTGCGCAACGGTGCAGGCAAGCAGGCCGTCTCTCTGCATGGCTTGAAACAATTCCCCCATCTCAGCGCGCTGGCGCTGTGGGGCCAATGCGCGCACCTGGAGTCGCTGGGCTCTCTGACTGAGCTGACGGCCCTGCAACTGCGCTTTATGCCACAGCTGGGCGGCCTGCCCGCGCTCGATAGCTGGCCCCGCCTGGAGCATTTCATTGCCTATAACGTCGAGGAGGCCGCAGGCAAACGCCTGCGCCAGCAACTCAAGGCCCGCGAGAAGCTGCGCCCGTGGCAGGACTACAGCGCGGTCAGCCAGCTGCGCAAGCCCGAATGGTGGCGCAAGGAATATGGCCGGCCCTTTTCCGGCTGGCCGGCAGCCCGCGCCAAGATCGCCCATGCGGCCTACGATCTGGCAGAACAAGGTTTGAGCCAGGCACAAGACCTGGAGCAGGCCCAGGCCGCATTGCGCCTATTCACCGCACGCTTCAACAGCGTCAAAGGCATGGAAACCGGCGAACGTGAGGACCTGGGCGAAGCCGTCTGGCAACTGGCCCAGCTGCCTCAGGCGCAAGCCCTAGGTCTTTCCGCTGAGCTGGCCCAGCAATGCTTTGACGAGGCGAGAGATTACTGAGCCTTGTCAGGATCCACCTGGGCAATGATGCCGCCGCCCAGACAGACATCGCCGTCGTACAGCACGGCCGACTGGCCGGGGGTGACCGCCCATTGCGCCTCGGGAAAGTCCAGACGGAAACCCTGGGCCGTGGCTTGCGAGATCAGCGCCGGCGAGTCGGGCTGGCGATAGCGGGTCTTGGAGCCATAGGCCTTGCCCTCGGCAGGCGCGTGACCGGCGACCCAGCTGATCTGATCGGCCACCAGCGCCTGGGACAACAACCAGGGGTGATCATGGCCTTGCACCACACGCAGCACGTTCTTGTCCAGATCCTTTCGCGCCACAAACCAGGGCGCATGCTCGCCCGCGCCGCGTGCCGCGCCTTTTTCCTTCACGCCGCCAATGCCCAGACCCGAGCGCTGGCCCAGTGTGTAAAAACTCAGGCCCACATGCTTGCCCAGCTTGCGGTTGCGATCGTCCAGAATGAGACCGGGTTCCTTGCTGATATAGCGGTTCAGAAAGTCGCGGAAAGGGCGCTCGCCAATAAAGCAGATGCCCGTCGAGTCCTTTTTCTTGGCATTGGGCAGGCCGATTTCCTCGGCAATGCGGCGCACCTCGGTCTTGTGCAGCTCGCCTACCGGAAACATGGCTTTGGACAACTGGGCCTGGTTCAGCCGGTGCAGAAAATAGCTCTGATCCTTGCTGTTATCCAGCCCCTTGAGCAGCTCAAACAGCTGGGTGTTCTGGTTCTGGCGCACGCGTGCATAGTGGCCGGTGGCAATCTTCTCTGCACCCAGGCGCATGGCATGGTCGAGAAACGCCTTGAACTTGATCTCGGCGTTGCAAAGCACGTCGGGGTTGGGCGTGCGGCCGTTCTGGTACTCGCGCAGAAACTCGGCAAACACGCGATCCTTGTAGTCGGCTGCGAAATTGACGTGCTCGATCTCGATGCCGATCACATCGGCCACGGCAGCCGCGTCCACAAAGTCGATGTTGGACGAGCAAAACTCGCTGTCATCGTCATCTTCCCAATTTTTCATGAAGATGCCGACGACCTCGTGGCCTTGCTGTTTGAGAAGATAGGCGGTGACAGCGGAATCCACACCGCCCGACAAACCCACCACGACACGGTGCTTGTTGCTCATAGGTATGCGATTATCCCAGCGCCCATCAACTGCTGCGGGCGTGAGGATTTGCCATGGAACTGCGCCAGCTGCGCTACTTTGTACGGATTGTTGAACTGGGCTCCATGAGCCGCGCCGCTCTGCATCTCGATATGGTGCAGTCCGCGCTCAGCCAACAGATCAGCCGCCTGGAGTCCGAACTCTCTACCCGATTGCTGCAGCGCACGCCGCGCGGCGTGATTCCCACCGAGGCGGGCCAGGCTTTTTTCCATGAGGCCCAGCTCACCCTGCGCCATGCCGAGCAAGCCATTCATGCGGCCCAGCAGGCCAGACTCTCGGGGGCGGTCAGCATGGGGCTCTCGCCCACCATTGCCTCGGTGCTGGGCCTGCCGCTGATGCGTGCCATGCGCGAGCGCTATCCCGATGTGCGCCTGCATATGGTGTCCACACTTTCAGGGCATTTGACCAGTCTGCTCAATGCCAGACAACTGGATCTAGCTATTCTTTTTGATACGCATACGGCCAGACGCTGGAGCGTGATGCCCTTGCTGGAAGAGCAGCTGTTCCTGATCCAGTCGCGCCAGCAACCGGTGGCGCCGCGCATAGCGCATGCCCAGCCCATCAGCCTGGCGCAGTTGCAGCAGGTGCCCCTGATCCTGCCTTCCGGCAGCCACGGTCTGCGCAGCTCCGTCATGGCCTCGTTCACCACAGCGGGCTTCCAGTCCCAGATGGCCATGGAAATCGATTCTCTGCCCCTGCTCATGGAAGCCGTGGACGCTGGCATGGGCGCCACCGTCCAGCCCTGGTCGGCCGTCGCCTTGTACAAGGATGCGGCGGAGCGCTTTCAGTGGTCGCAGATTGCCGACGACACCGTCAAGCGCAAGGCCGCGCTGTGCAGCCTCTCCGACGATGAGCTATCCCCGGCTGCGCTGGCGGCACGCGTGGTGCTGGTGGATTGCGCCCGGCAGTTGGTGAAATCCGGCGCCTGGGTCGGCGCCACGCTTGCGGACTGATACATCACAAATTGTGATACCCCCATACCCTCAGCCGGCTGCACGGCGAAGGCGGCACTCACTACATTCGCAGGCAACGACCTCCTTCGGGCGCGTCCTGCCTCTGTAATTCAGAGATCAACAGCGGGCACGGCGTGACGGGAGGCGAAGAACTCCCACCCACGTTGAACCGCCATGGACTACGGACCATGGCAGCCCATCATGAAAACTGAAGCCTTTGACACCGATGTGCTCATCATCGGTGGTGGCAATGCCGCTCTGTGCGCCGCGCTGATGGCGCGCGAAGCCGGCAGCCGCGTGCTGCTGCTCGAATCCGCTCCCCGCGAATGGCGCGGCGGCAATTCCGGCCATACCCGCAATCTGCGCTGCATGCACGACGCCCCCCAGGATGTGCTGATCGAGGCCTATCCCGAAGACGAGTACTGGCAGGATCTGCTCAAAGTCACGGGCGGCATCACCAATGAGCATCTGGCCCGCATGGTGATTCGCGCCTCCAGCACCTGCCGCAACTGGATGCGCAGGCATGGCGTGCATTTTCAGCCGCCGCTGTCGGGTGCGCTGCATGTGGCACGCACCAATGCCTTCTTCATGGGCGGCGGCAAGGCGCTGGTGAACGCCTATTTCCGCAGCGCCGAAAAGCTGGGCGTGGAGATTCGCTACGAATCGCCCGTTGATCGGCTGGAAATTGAAAACGGCCGCTTCCAGGCCGCATGGTGCAAGGGTCAGCGCATCACGGCCAAAAGCTGCGTGCTGGCGGCCGGCGGCTTCGAGTCCAACCGCGAATGGCTGCGCGAGGCCTGGGGCCAGAACGAGCGAGGCGAATGGCCTTCGGACAACTTCCTGATCCGCGGCACGGCCTTCAACAAGGGCGTGTTGCTGCGCCACATGCTCGACGAGCAGGGCGCCGACCGCATAGGCGACCCGACCCAGGCCCATATGGTGGCCATCGACGCCCGCGCCCCGCTGTATGACGGCGGTATCTGCACCCGCATCGACTGCGTCTCGCTGGGCGTGGTGGTCAATCGCGACGCCCAGCGCTTTTATGACGAGGGCGAGGATTTCTGGCCCAAGCGCTATGCCATCTGGGGCCGGCTGGTGGCCCAGCAGCCGGGGCAGATTGCCTACTCCATCATCGACAGCAAGGCCATAGGCCGCTTCATGCCACCCGTGTTCCCCGGCGTGAAGGCCGACTCCCTGCCCGAGCTGGCGCAGAAGCTGGGCCTGGATGTGACCACCTTCATGAGCACGCTCGATGCCTACAACGACAACTGCAAGGTAGGCCATTTCGACCACACGGCGCTGGACGATTGCCATACCGAAGGCGTGACCCCCGCCAAGACCCACTGGGCCCGCCCCATCGACACCGGACCGTTCTATGGCTATGCGCTGCGCCCCGGCGTCACCTTTACCTATCTGGGCTTGAAGGTGGACGACACCGCCGCTGTGCGCTTTGACGATCAGCCCAGCGACAACCTGTTTGTGGCCGGTGAAATGATGGCCGGCAATGTGCTGGGCAAGGGCTACACCGCCGGTGTCGGCATGTCCATAGGCACGGCTTTTGGCCGCATTGCCGGGCGCAATGCGGCTCTCGCGGCTGCTGGCAAAACCGCTATCCATGGCGCCGTTAAGGACGAGGTCTAAATCATGAGCATCCAATCCCTGCAAGAACTGGGCAAGGGAGCCCAGACCTTGGCCACCGGCAAGGTCATCCCCATCATTCCCGCGTCCACGGAGACCGCTGCTGAAGGCGAAGTGGCGCGCGCGATGCAGATCTGCAATGCCTGCCGCTATTGCGAAGGCTTTTGCGCCGTGTTCCCGGCCATGACGCGCCGACTGGAATTCGGCAAGGCCGATGTGCATTACCTGGCCAACCTCTGCCACAACTGCGGTGCCTGCCTGCACGCCTGCCAGTACGCGCCACCGCATGAATTTGCCATCAACATCCCCAAGGCCATGGCCGAGGTGCGCGGCCAGACCTATGCCGACTACGCCTGGCCGCCGGCTCTGGGCAAGCTGTACCAGAAGAACGGCCTGACGCTGTCGCTGGCACTGGTCGCCGGGCTCTTCCTGTTCCTGGCATTGGCCGTGGCGGCGCAAGGCGGCCTGGGCCAGCTGTGGAACCGCAATCTGGGCAATAACTTCTACAACTTGTTCCCGCACAACCTGCTGGTCAGCATCTTTGCGCCGGTGTTTTTGTTCGTGGTGTTTGCGCTGTTCATGGGCGTGCGCCGCTTCTGGAAGGACGTGAAGCCCGCCACCAGCAATGTGGATGTCAGCGGCCCGGCCGCTGCCGAAGCCACGCACGATGTGTTGCGCCTCAAGTACCTGGACGGCGGCCATGGCGACGGCTGCCACAACGAGGACGACGCATACACCTTGAAGCGCCATCGCTTTCACCACCTGACCTTCTACGGTTTCATGCTGTGCTTTGCGGCCACCGGTCTGGCGACGATTTACCACTACGTCTTCAAGCTGCCAGCACCCTATGAGCTGCCCAGCCTGCCCAAGATCCTGGGTGCTCTAGGCGGCGTGAGCCTGATGGTGGGCACGGCCGGCCTGTGGCGGCTGAACCGCGCACGCCACCCTCTGCATGGCGATGCCAAACAAAAGCCCATGGACCTGGGCTTTATCGCCCTGCTGTTTGTGGTGGCCGCCAGCGGCCTGGCGCTGTGGCTGGGGCGCAGCACGCCCGCTCTGGCCTTGCTGCTATGCCTGCACCTGGGCGCCGTGATGGCCTTGTTTGCCACCCTGCCCTACGGCAAGTTTGCCCACGGCGTGTTCCGCACGGCATCGCTTTTGCGTCACAACACCGAAAAACGCCAACCCAGCCCCATAGGCCTGGGTGCGGATTAAAGCAATCAGCCGGACCACCGGCCCTCATCCTGACCAGGAGACATAACCCATGATGAACAAACGCTATTTTCTGCGCGCCACGGCGGCGGCCGCATCGCTGCTGAGCCTAGGCTCGGGGGTACAAGCTGCGCCCGAGTGGCTGCCCAACAAGCCCGTGACGCTGGTGGTGGGCTTTGCGGCCGGCGGCGCTGCCGATGCGGCGGCACGCATGATTGCCAAAAAGCTGGGCGAGAACATCGGCCAGACCGTGGTGGTGGACAACAAGGGCGGCGCGGGCGGCAACATCGCTCACCAGTTCGTGGCCAAGGCACCGGCCGACGGCTCGGTGCTGCTGTTCGGCTCCATCGGCCCGCTGACGATTGCGCCCCACATCATGAAGGTGGGCTACAACCCCTTCAGCGATCTGGCGCCCATCTCGGGCGGCGTGAACTTTCCCAATGTGCTGGTGGTGCACAAGGGCGCGGGCGTGAAGACTCTGGCCGAATTCGTGGCCAAGGCCAAGAAGAGCCCCGGCAGCGTGGACTACGCATCGACAGGCGCAGGCTCGGCCTCGCATCTGGCGGGCGAGCTGTTCAACCAGCGCGCGAGTATTGAAATGGTTCACGTGCCCTACAAGGGCGGCGCTCCTGCCCTTCAGGACCTGCTGGGCGAGCGCGTCACCTCTTACTTTGCCGCTCCTCCCACGGCCTTACCGCACATCGAATCGGGCAAGCTGATTCCGCTGGCCACCACGGGCCTGACCCGTCCGGCTTATATGCCCAACATCCCCACCGTGGCCGAAGCCGGCTATCCGGGGTTCGAGGCTTTGAACTGGTACGCTTTTGTGGCCCCTGGCAAGACGCCCACAACCGTGCTGGACCGCTGGAATCTGGAAATCGTCAAGGTGCTCAAGGACCCCGGCGTGGCCGAAGCCCTCAAGCAGCACGGCCTCACGCCCCAGCCCACCACCCGAGCCGAGTTCGCGGCCTTCATGAAGAAGGAATACGAGCAATGGGGCAAGGTGGTCAAGGAACGCAAGATCACCCAGAACTAAGGGTGATGTGCCGGTACTCAGACAGTGATCGGCTTCTTTTCCACTGGCGCGGCAAAGCCCACGCACAGACGGTTCCAGACATTGATGCAGCCAATGGCGTAGCTGAGCTCCACAATCTCACGCTCGCTGAAATAGGGACGCAGGGCCTCGAAGTCCTGCGGCGCGGGGTGGGCCTGGCTCAGCTGCGTGCAGCGCTCGGCCCAGTTCAGCGCAGCGCGCTCGCGCATCTCGAAGAAATGCACCTCGCGCCAGGTCACCACGCTGTTGATGCGCTGCAGGTCCTCGCCGCGCGACAGCAGCTCGCGCACATGCATGTCCACGCAGAAGGCGCAGCCATTGATTTGCGAGACACGCAGATAGACCAGCTCCAGCAGTTGCACGCCGAGGCTGGAACGCGCGATCTGGGCGTTGAGACCGGCCTGGGCCTTGTAAAGCTCGGGAGCCAGCGCACGAAAGTCCAGGCGCGGCGTGGGAATGGCAATAGGGTTGGCGGTGGGGTTGGCGGTG
>NZ_CBCSIW010000024.1:0-65148 GCF_965139575.1 Comamonas aquatilis
TTGGGGGTGGGTTTGGNGGGGGNGGGCATGGGCTGATTCTGGGGCCAGGCGGTACGGACGGCAACGCCTGTGCCGACACCCAGGCCGTGGGCCGCTACGATGGCGGCATGAATGCATCTGCCGCTTCTTCTGCGTCTTCTAGTACGCCCCAGTCCTTCTGGCCTTCACGCTTCTGGGCCGAGGTCTCGGCCCATGACTTTGCCCAGGCCCAGACCAGCGGCCTGGCTGCCAGCACCGTGGCCGTGCTGCCCGTGGGCGCGGTGGAGCAGCACGGGCCGCATCTGCCGCTCAATGTGGATGCCAAGCTGATCGAAGGCGTGATGGCCGCAGCCCTGCCGCTGCTGCCCGCCGATCTGCCGGTGCTTTTTTTGCCGCCGCAAAACATAGGCCTGTCGGTGGAGCACACCAGCTATGCCGGCACGCTGACGCTCTCGCCTGCCACGCTGATTGCGTTGTGGTCCGAGCTGGGCGCCTGCGTGGCACGCTCCGGCATTAAAAAGCTGTTGCTGCTCAACGGCCATGGCGGCCAGGTCAGCGTGATGGACATCCTGGCCCGCGAGTTGCGCATGCAGCATGGGCTGTTGGTCTATAGCGCTAGCTGGTTCGGTCTGGTGGACGATGCGGCCAATCAGCAGTTCTGCGCCCATGAACACCGCTTTGGAATCCATGGCGGCGAGGTGGAAACATCGATGATGCTGCATCTGGCGCCCGAGACCGTGCATATGGAGCGGGCGCAGAACTTTGCTTCCACGTCCGAAGTGCGCGCCGGCAAATACCACTTCATCGGCAATGGTCGCAGCGCCAAGCTGGGCTGGGCGATCGAGGACTACAACCCCGCCGGAGCCGTAGGCAACTCCGCTGCTGCAACGGCAGAGCGCGGTGCGGCCATGCTTGCCTCATCGGCCGAGGGCCTGGTCAGGCTGCTGGGCGAAATTCATGATTTGCCCCTGAGTACGGTGCAGAACAAACCGCAGCCGCTTTAAATTCAGGAGCGGCTCACGTAAAAACAGCCTGTGTTTACAGGCTGTTTTGCATTAAAAGCTCCTGTTTCCAGTCGCTAGCTGCTCCTGAAAAATACTTACTGCTTCGGAATTTTGGCCGCCGTGATCACATCGCCCCAGCGCTTGATTTCCGACTGCAGCAGCTTTGCGGTCTGCTCGGGCGTGCTGGCCTGGGCTTGCACGTTCAGATCGCGCAGCTTCTTGGTGACCTCGGGGTGGTTGACGGCGGCGTTGATTTCCTTGTTCAGGCGGGCAATCACCTCGGCCGGAGTCTTGCTGGGGGCTGCCAGAGCATTCCAGGAGGAGGCCACAAAGCCTTTCACGCCGGATTCCTGGGCCGTGGGCACCTTGGGCAGCAGGGGCGAGCGCTTATCGCCCGTTACGGCCAGCAGGTTCACGGCCTTGGCATTGATCTGGCCCATGATGGGCGTGAGAATTTCCACGGCCGCATCGATCTGCTTGCCGCGTAGAGCCGTCACCACGGCCGGCGTACCGTTGAAGGGCACGATCTGCACATCGATACCGGCCGTGGTCTTGAACAGCTCGGCCGCCAGATGCTGGGTACTGCCCACATTGATGCTGCCCAGATTGAGCTTGCCGGGATGGGTCTTGGCGTAGCTGACCAGCTCGCCCAGGTTCTTGAACGGCGATTGGGCATCGGTGATCACGCCAATGTCGAAGTAGCCCAGGGTGGAAATCGGGGTCAGGTCCTTGACCATGTCGAAGGGCAGATTGCTGAACAGATTGACCGTCACGGCGCTACCGTTGGACATGAGAAACAGCGTGTGGCCGTCCGGAGCGGACTTGGCCACGGTATCGGCCGCCACAATGCCGCCGGCGCTGGGCTTGTTGTCGATGACCACGGGCTGGCCCAGCTGGGTGGACAGCTGCTGGGCCACCACGCGGGCCGTCACATCGGCCACGCCACCGGCGCCAAAAGGCACGACGATGCGTATGGGGCGGTTGGACAGCCCCTGGGCGTGGGCGGCAAAACCTGCCAGCAAAGCTGCCCCCGCAGCGGTACTGATCAGGGTTTGGGTAAAAGTACGTCTTTGCATGCTGGTCTCGGCAGTCTCAAAATTTGATACGCCACAGTGTCGCTGGAGTCGCTCTTCTCCCATAGTGCGTCGCTGTTCTGTCAGCTATGCCCGCCGGTAATAGCTGAGTAAAAGCGCACTTACGCCTGCATGCGCACCATCTCAGGCTGGCGGCTCAGGCGCTGGTTACCCAGCTGCGGTGCTCCTCGGTATCGAGGTGGTTGAGCGTGTTGAAGGTCTGCAGCATCAGGCGCTTGGGGCTGATGCTGAACTCCGTCACCGCGCTATTGCGCAGCCGCATATTGAGGGCAATCGTCACCTCGGGCGAGGTGCCCAGCACCTGGCCTACGGCCGTGGATATGGGGCCGCCGCTGCTGACCAGCAACACATTGCGGCCGGCATGCTGGTGGCGGATTTGCTCCAGAACGGCGTGCACGCCGTCGGCGAACCCATTCCAGTCCGGCATGCCTTGCGGGCTGATGGTGCCGCCCATCCACTGGGCCAGCGCATCGCAGAGCAGGCGAAAGTGCTGGCGGTACAGTTCGGGCGTATCAGCCTTGGGCAAGGGAGCGGGGTGAATGGCGTGCAGCAGGGCGTCGCTGTCGTATTCGTTGAGCCCCGAGGCTGCTTGCACGGGCAGATCCAGGCCGCCCAGACCCTGGACGATGCCATGCAACGTCTGCTGGTGGCGCTTGAGCGTGCCGGTATAGACCGCGTCGAATTTCTGCCCTCGTTCGCGCCAGTACTGGCCCAGGCGCACGGATTGGGCGCGCCCGCGCTCACTGAGCTGATCGTAGTCGTCCGCACCAAACGAGGCCTGGCCGTGGCGCACAAGATAGAGGGTTCCCATGGGGCGGATTGTGTTGTGCCGCCGCCGGGCCGCGCTGTCATGCGGGCGACCAGCTGGCGCTTGGGCGACAGCGCGCAGGTTCGCATTTCCGCAACTCTCATCTGGATTGGCGTGCGGGCGGTGTTTGCCGCTCGGTTAAGATGGATGCGAGCGATTCTCAAAAACATAAAAACACGCTCCGCTTTCGGTACTGGTTCTTCGGTCTCTTGCATTAAGTTGCAGGAGGCTTGTGGGTTCTGAAGCGGAGCGTGTTTTTTTGTGTCTGCTGCTTTCATCTTCTGGAGCCTTCCATGTTTCGACGTCCCCTGTTTGCACTGGCCGCCGTTGCCAGCCTGTGCGCCCCCGCGCTGTCCGCTCATGCCGAGGACATCACGCTCTACACCACGCGTGAACCGGCGCTGATTCAGCCGCTGCTGGCCGCTTTCACGGCCCAGACCCAGATCGGCGTGAAAACCGTGTTCGTGAAGGACGGTCTGCTGGAGCGCGTCAAGGCCGAGGGCGAGCGCTCTCCCGCTGACGTGCTGATGACGGTGGATATCGGCAATCTGCTGGATCTGGTCGATGGCGGCGTGACCCAGCCGGTCAAGTCTGCGACGCTGGAATCGGCCATTCCCGCCCAGCTGCGCGATGCCGGCGGCCAGTGGTTCTCGCTGTCCATGCGTGCCCGCGTGCTGTATGCGGAAAAAGACCTGAAGATCGGCGCTTTCCGCTATGAAGACCTGGCCAGCCCCAAGTTCAAGGGCAAAGTCTGCTCGCGCGCCGGTCAGCACCCCTACAACACGGCTCTGATCGCGGCCATGATTGCCCATGACGGGGAAGCCAAGACCGAGCAATGGCTCAAGGGTGTCAAGGCCAATCTGGCACGCAAGGCCACCGGCGGCGACCGCGATGTGGCGCGCGACATCCTGGGCGGCATCTGCGATGTAGGCCTGGCCAACACCTATTACGTGGGCCATATGAAGGCCGCCAAGGAAGGCACGGACGCCCGCAAGTGGGGCGATGCCATCAAGGTCGTCAAGCCCACGTTCACCGACCCCAAGAGCGGTACCCACGTCAACATCAGCGGTGCCTCCGTGGCCAAGCATGCGCCCCACCGCGCCAGCGCCGTGAAGCTGCTGGAGTTTCTGGTCTCCGAGCCTGCGCAAAACCTCTATGCCCAGGCCAATTACGAACACCCTGTGCGCAAGGGCGTGGCACTGGACCCCGTGGTGGCCCAGAGCATTGGCGAGATCAAGATCGACCCGCTGCCGCTGACCGAGATTGCCAAGCACCGCAAGCAGGCCAGTGCGCTGGTGGATAAAGTTGGGTTTGATAAATAAGTAACACCCCTGAGGCGCTTTGCGCCTTCCCCCTCTCTTACGCGCTTTGCGCTAGGGGAGGGGGACGATGCCATCGCTGCGGGGCGGCCCTTGCTTGACATCCCTGATTGGGGGCATGCTTGATCAAGCGTTGTGTCCCTTGCGCTGCCCCTTCGATGGGGCATACCTGTTTCTGGGCTTTGGTCTTGGCGTGATTTAGTTGTTGATGTTTTCTTTTCTTCGTTCAGGGCTGCGGCCCGTGGGAGCTGTGTGGCAGGGCGCAAGCTGGTTGATTGCGCTGGGGGTGCTTGCGCCCATTGCATCGCTGGCCTGGCTGGCGCTAGGGGCGGATTTCGCCCACTGGCAGCATCTGCTGCGCTATGTGCTGCCCGATGCGGCGTTGAACACGGG
This sequence comes from Comamonas aquatilis, assembly GCF_965139575.1. Taxonomy (NCBI): domain Bacteria; kingdom Pseudomonadati; phylum Pseudomonadota; class Betaproteobacteria; order Burkholderiales; family Comamonadaceae; genus Comamonas; species Comamonas aquatilis. Next base: position 4,598 of record NZ_CBCSIW010000024.1, read on the forward strand.
TTTGTTGCTGGCGGGCGTGGGCCTGGTGGTGCTGGTGGTGGGCACGGGTTGTGCTTGGCTGGTGACGGCCTGCGATTTTCCCGGGCGGCGTTTTCTGCTATGGGCGCTGCTGCTGCCGCTGGCCATGCCGGCCTATATCGTGGCCTTTGCCTACCTGGATTTGCTGCACCCCATAGGCCCGGTGCAGGGCGCGCTGCGCTGGTTGCTGGGCTATGACAGTCCGCGCCAGTGGCGCCTGCCCGATCTGCGCTCCATGGGCGGCGCGATCTTTGTGCTGGGCTTCACGCTCTACCCCTATGTGTATATGACGGCGCGGGCCATGTTCATGACCCAGCCGGCTCACTTGATGGAAGCGGCGCGCACCCTGGGCGAGACGCGCTTTGGCGCCTTCTGGCGTGTGGCCCTGCCCATGGCGCGGCCGGCGCTGGCCGTGGGCCTGAGTCTGGCGCTGCTGGAGGCGCTCAACGACATCGGGGCCTCCGAGTTCCTGGGCGTGCACACGCTGACCGTGTCGGTGTACACCACTTGGATCACGCGCTCGGATCTGGCGGGGGCGGCCCAGATTGCCTGCTCCATGCTGGTGATGGTGGTGGCCCTGGTCTGGCTGGAGCGCAGAGGCCGCAGTCGCCAGCGCTTTGGCTCGGCCCAGCGCATGCGCGCGATTGCACCGCGCCGCCTGCGTGGCGGCTGGGCCTGGCTGGCCACGCTGGCGACCGGTCTGCCGGTGCTGATCGGCTTTGCCGCTCCTGCGGCCTATCTGGGCTGGGAAAGCTTCAAGCGCCTGTCGCAAGGTGCGGGCATCTCGGCCGGGCTCTGGGCCAGTCTGTACAACACGCTGGGGCTGGCATTGGGCGTGACGGTGCTGGCGGTGGCCGCTGGCTTGGTCGTGGCCTGGGCTACCCGCAGCGGCATCAGCACCCGTGCGCCCAGGCGCTGGCCGGCGCAACTGGCGGCTCTCGGTTATGCCGTGCCGGGCACGGTGCTGGCCATCGGCCTGCTGACGCCCGCGCTGGCGCTGGATGCCGGTTTTGCCCAGCTGTTCGGCATGGATGGCTTGCCGTTGATGGGGCTGGGCACAGTGCTGGTCGCTGCCTGCGTGATCCGCTTTCTGGTCATGCCCGTGGGGGGGATTGAGGCCGGGCTGTCTCGCATTCCGCCCACGCTGGAGCAGGCCTCGCGCCTGCTGGGCGAAACCAGTCTGGGCACGCTGCGCCGTGTACACCTGCCGCTGCTGCGCCCTGCGATTGCCACCAGCGCCATGCTGGTGTTTGTCGATGCAATGAAGGAGCTGCCGGCCACCCTCTTGCTGCGCCCGGCAGACTTTGACACCCTGGCCACCTGGCTGTATGCCGAGGCCGCGCGCGGCACCTATGAGGAAGGGGCGATTGCGGCCCTGGGCATTGTGCTGGCCGGCCTGGTACCGGTGATCCTGCTGGCCCGCAGCCAACTTTCGAGTCTGCGCCGGGAATTGGATTAAAAATGCCTGAAGTCCATGATTTTCATGCGCTTTATGCTATTGATTTTGAAGTATTTGAATGACTGCCTCTCTTCGCATCGCGCAACTGCATCTGGCCTATGAAACGCCAAAAGGGCTGCACACCGTGGTGCAGGGCTTTGATCTGCAGGTGCCGGCCGGTCATATCGCCAGCCTGCTGGGGCCCTCGGGCTGCGGCAAGACCTCGGTGCTGCGCGCCATTGCCGGGTTCGAGCCGGTGCGCGCCGGCAACGTGCATCTGGGCGAGGTACTGCTCTCAGGCCCCCAGGTGCATCTGCCGCCCGAGCAGCGCCATGTGGGCATGATGTTTCAGGAGTACGGCCTGTTTCCCCATCTGACGTCCGCGCAGAACGTGGGCTTTGGTCTGCGCCGCATGGCCAAACCTGAGCGAGTCCAGCGCGTGCAGCAGATGCTGGACATGGTGGGTCTGGCCGCTGCGGGCAGCAAGTTCCCGCATGAGCTGTCGGGCGGGCAGCAGCAGCGCATTGCACTTGCCAGAGCGCTGGCGCCAGCGCCGGCCCTGTTGCTGCTCGACGAGCCGTTTTCCAATCTGGATGCCACCACGCGCGAGCGCCTGACCCGCGAGGTGCGCGAAATTCTGCGCGCGGCCGGGCAGACGGCCGTGCTGGTCACCCACAACGCGCAGGAGGCTGAAACCATGGCCGATCAGATCTGCGCCATGACGCCCCACGCTTGAGCCGGTTTGCGTTGGATTACAGCAAGACCTGACCGCTGACCAGGGTCAGGGTGTGGCCGCCCACCCAGAGCTGGCCGTTGGCGCCGGTCTGCACATGGACTTGACCGTCGCGGCCCACGCAAATGCCCTGGGCGGCGACATAAGGCGTCTGCAGCAAGCCCTCGCCCGTCAGCCACTGGGCCAGCGCGGCGTTCAGGCTGCCGGTGACCGGGTCTTCGCTGGCGGTCTCGCCGATCAAGGCTCTGACTTCCAGTCGCGGTTGCAGTGTGGCTGCAGGTGCTTGTTCTGCCTCGGCCTGCTGTTTGGCAAAGGCACGGGCCTCGCGGCTGGAGCGGCCAATCAGCGGCGCCTCCTCCTCGGGTTCGCACAGCGCGGCCAGACCGGCCTTGGCGCCCAGCTGTTGCAGTGCCGCAAAGTCGGGCTCCACGCCCAGCACTGTGTCCGGATGATCCAGCAGCAAGCCCAGCCAGGGCGAGCCGTTGTACAGATGGCGGGCCGCCAGCAACTGCTCGCGCTCCAGCCCCAGGGCCTTCAGCACCGGGCCGAGTTCGGCTTCGCTCACCTCGCGCGAGTCCAGGCTTGGCGCCTCAAAAAACAGAGCGCCTTGCGCATTGGCGGTAATGGCTACCAGCCCTTTTTTGCATTGCTGCAGCACCTGATCGGCGTTGCGCGGCACACCGCCCTGGGCCAGCCAGGCATGGCAGCTACCCAGCGTGGGATGGCCGGCAAAAGCCAGCTCGCCGGCGGGCGTGAAGATGCGCAACTGGTAGTCGGCCCCGGCGGCCAGGCCTTCGGCCGTGGGCTGCAGCACAAACGTGGTTTCGGACAGATTGGTCCAGCAGGCAAAAGCCTGCATTTGCGCATCGCTCAGACCATTGGCCCCCAGCACCACGGCGACGGGATTGCCACGCAAGGCGGTTTGCGTGAACACATCCACGGTCATATAGGGGCGAGAGAGGGGACTGGTATGAGCGGGGGCAGACATGGGCAGGGATTGTCGGCAAAAAGCAAAACCGGCGCAGGGCCGGTTGATGAGGCATTGCGCATGCCACGGGGTATCAGAGACAGCAAGCAAGAGCCTAGGCGGCCCCGCCGCCTCGCGGCGAAGCTGTCGTCCCCCTCCCTAAGAGAGAGGGGGAAGGCGCGTAGCGCCTCAGGGGGAGTTATGCATAAGCTTTAATGGCTTCGGCCAGGGCCGCAATGCCCTTGTCGATCTGCTCGGCGGTCACCGTCACATAGGACAGGCGCAGCGTGTTGTTCTGTGGCTCGCCCGCATAGAAAGGCGCGCCGGGCACAAAGGCCATGCCGCGCTCCACGGCGCCGGCCAGCAGTTGCTGGGCGTCCATGCCTTCAGGCAGTTGCAGCCACAGGAACATGCCGCCCACGGGGCGAGTCCAGCTCACGCCCAGGCCGGCCATTTCGCGCTCCAGAGCGTTCAGCATGGCATCGCGCTGTACCTTGTACATGGCGCGGATGGTGGGCACATGGCGGTCCAGGAAACCGTCCTTGATCACCTCGGCCACCACGCGCTGGTTGAAGCTGGGGGTGTGCAGATCAGCGGCTTGCTTGGCCTGGGTCAGCTTGCCGTAGACCGAGGCCGGAGCCACGATGAAGCCAATGCGCAGACCAGGGGCCAGCACTTTGGAGAAAGAACCCATGTAGATCACGCCCTCGGGGTTGCGCGCAGCCAGCGGCAGGGCCGGTTCCTGCTCGTACCAGAGATCGCCGTAGGGGTTGTCTTCCACCAGGGGGATGTTCAGTTCCTTGGCCTTTTCCACCAGTGCCTGGCGGCGCGCTTCGCTCATGGTGCGGCCGGTGGGGTTCTGGAAATTGGGCAGCACATAGGCAACACGGGCCTTGTCGGCACCGCTACCCACCTGACGGGCAAAGTCTTCGATCAGCATGCCTTCGTCATCGCTGTCCACGCCCACGGCCACGGGCTCCATGGGGGTGAAGGCCTGCAGCGCGCCCAGGTAGGTAGGCTTTTCCACCAGCAGGCGGCTGCCCTTGTCCAGAAACACCTTGCCGATCAGATCCAGCGCCTGCTGGCTGCCGGTGGTGATCAGAATTTGCTCGGGGTTCACGTCCCAGGGCAGAAAGTCGGCGATCGCCTGGCGCAAAGGCGCAAAGCCTTCGGTGGTGGAGTATTGCAGGGCTGCGGCGCCATCGCGCTCCATGACGGACTGGCAGGCTGCGGTGAACGCGTCCAGCGGGAAGGCCTTGGGGGAGGGCAGACCGCCTGCCATGCTGATGATGCCGGGGCGATCCGTCAGCTTCAGGATCTCGCGGATCGCGGAGGAATTCATTTTGGCAGCACGTTCTGCCAGCGTCCATGTCGTCATAACAGTACTCGATCTTTTGATGGCCAGCCCTGCGGGGGCCGGCTGGTGTGCGGTCTCATGCCCGGGTAAGACATGTGTTGGCGGGAGCCACAGGCTCTTTTGCCACAGGGGCTGCAGCGGTGGCTGCGGCCTCTGTGCGCCAGCAATATAAGGCTTATTTTGTCGCGCCCGGTTTGCCTGTGTGGGCGGGTGGGCCATTGCGACTTTTTTGTGCACACCGGCCGGTGCAGCCGGTGCGCGTGGCCGAAGCCCTGTGTACAGGACGGCCAAGAAGGGTTGATGGCTTCAATATACGCTTGAGACCATTACAGTTCCTATACAGACAGTCCCACAATGATGCCAGCTGTATTGGTGTTTGAATCGGCACAGTTGCGGTTTCTGCTTTTCCTATGTCCACCTCCCTTTCCCGCCAGGGCTCGCTGACCCTGACCCAGCAGCTGGCCGAGCGTCTGGCCGAGCGCATACGCATGCGGCTCCTGCCCGCCGGCACCCGTCTGCCTTCGGTGCGCGAATGCGCGCGCCAGCAAAACGTCAGTGCCTATACCGTGGTCGCCGCCTATGACTTGCTCCAGGCCCAGGGCCTGGTGGAGGCGCGGCCGCAGCGCGGATTTTTTGTGCGGGATTTTGTGCAGAATCTGCCTCTGCTGCAGGACGGGCAAGCGCAGATAGCTATGAAATCCGCAGCGACGCAAATGCCTGCGGGCCTGACGCCCGGTGCACGCATCAATGCCTCCATGCTGATACGCGGCATGTTTGTGGAAAGCGTGGCCGGCAAGCCCCAGCCCGGCGCGGGCGTGTTGCCCGCCGAATGGCTGGATGTGGGATTTCTGGCCGCTGCCGTGCGCAAGGTCAGCAGCGGCCAGGGCTTGCGCGAATCCATGGTGCGCTATGGCGAGCCTATGGGCGACAGCAGCTTGCGCGAGGCGCTGGCCCGGCGCATGCAGCGCCTGGGCATTGCGGCCTCACCGGCGCAAATCATCACCACCATGGGGGCGACCCAGGCTCTGGATATCGTCAGCCGTGCCCTGCTGCAGCCCGGCGATCCGGTGATGGTGGAAGAGCCGGGCTGGGCCGTGGAATACGCGCGCCTGGCTGCCATGGGCATGCGCGTGCTGCCCGTGCCGCGCGGGCCGGAAGGGCCGGATCTGGCCGTGATGCAACGCTATTGCGAGACCATGGCCCCCAAGCTCTATGTCAGCGTCAGCGTGCTGCACAACCCCACGGGCTACAGCCTCAGTGCCGCCAGCGCCCATGAGGTGCTGCAGATGGCGCAGCGTCACGGCTTTTATGTGGTGGAGGACGACACTTACTGCCATATCGCCCCCGATCACGCCCCGCGCGTGACGGCGCTGGACCGTTTGCAGCGCAGCATTTATATCAGCGGTTTTGCCAAGGTGCTGGTGCCCAACTGGCGCATAGGTTATCTGGCGGCTCCGCCCGAGCTGGTGGAGCGGCTGCTCGACACCAAGCTGCTGTCCACGCTCTCCACTCCCACGCTGATGGAGCAGGCCATGGCCTTGTGCATGGAGCAAGGCCAGTTGCGCCGCCATGCCGAGCGTCTGCGCCAGCACCTGGCCCAGGCCCGCAGCCGCAGCGTGGCCCTGGCCCAGCAAGCCGGTTGCCGCTTTGTGGCCGAGCCCGCCGGCATGTTTGGCTGGGTGGACACTGGCGTGGACACCGAAACCCTGGCCCAGCGCCTGCTGGACGAAGGCTACCTCATCGCCCCCGGTGCCATGTTCCACGCCAGCCGGGGCGCCAATACCTGCATGCGCATCAACTTCGCCACCACCCAGGACGCCGCCTTCTGGCGCGTGTTTGAAACCGCGGTAAAGCAAATGCAGGACGCCGCTTGAGCTATCAAAACTGATAGCTACTTGCGCAATAGATAAAAGGGCTGAGATCGAAGAATGAGAGCTTTGCCAAAACTGGCACGAGCCAAGCCAGAGACGCCGTGCAAGGGCCGCCCCGCCGCACCGGCGTCGTCCCCTCCCGCGCAGCGAGAGAGGGGGAAGCGGCAAAGCCGCTCAGGGGGTGAACCCTCAATGCGCCCGCATCTTGGTCCGCAAGCGCGCAATCGCCTGGCTGTGCAGCTGGCAGACGCGGGATTCGGTCACGCCCAGCACGGCAGCGATTTCCTTGAGGTTCATGTCGTGCTCGTAGTACATGCCCATCACATGCTGCTCGCGCTCGGGCAGGGCCTTGATGGCATCGACCAGGGCCAGGCGCAGGCGCTGGTCGCGCAGCAGCGAAAACGGATCGGCACCGGCATCGGCCACATGGCGGTCGAGGTAATCGTCGCCCGCATCATCGCCGCCGCCTATGTCTTCCAGATACACCAGCTGCGTGCCGCGCACCTTGCCCAGCAGGGACTGGTAATCGTCCAGGTCCATGCCCAGCTCGCCGGCAATTTCGGACTCCAGCGGCGAGCGGCCCAGACGCTGCTCCAGCCGGTTCATGGCCTGCTCTATATCCTTCTGGCTTTTGCGCGAGCTGCGGCTCATCCAGTCGCCCTCGCGCAGCTCGTCCAGCATGGAGCCGCGTATGCGCTGACTGGCAAAAGTCTCGAATTGCACGCCTTGCTCGCTCTCGAAGCGCGACAGCGCTTCAGCCAGCCCGATCATGCCGACCTGGATCAAATCATCCAGCTCCACATTGGGCGGCAGTTTGGCGATCATGTGCAGGGCAATCCGACGCACGAGCGGCGCATGCTGACGAATCAGCGCGTCGCGGTCGAGTTGGCCTTTGGCGGTGTACATGGCTTTCAGTGACTCCAGGCTAACGAGGGCAGCGCAGCGGCGTCCGCACCCGGTACGGCTTGCAGGCCATGCTCATGCATGGGCAATATGCAGGCGGTTTTGAGCATATGCAGGGTCAGCTGATGCAAATCGCTGACCTGACGCCAGCGCATGCGCAACAGCACCGGTGCATCGCCCAGATGGCGCTGCGAACACTGTAGCAGCGCATCCAGTCGCTGTAAGCGAGTTTGCGAATCCTGTGCGGCGCTTTGGTGGCTGCTTTGCTTGCGGCTCCAGTCATAGCGCTGCGGGCCTTCGGGCGGGGCCGAGCCTTCCAGCGCGGCCAGGGTGCAATGGGTATCGGCAAACACGGCCAGATGTTTGATCTGGCGGTAGCTCTCGATCAGGTGCTCGGTATCGGGCGGCAGCACCAGCAGCGGCTGCAGGCTTTGCTCGCCCAGCAGCGGGGTCAAGGCCTCGGCACTGGCGTAGATCAGCACGGTGGAATAGCCGCGCACATAGCGCTGCAAGGCGGCCAGCGGCGCCAGGCCGTTGTCCTGCGCCGACTGGCGCAGTCTGGCCAGGCCCAACCTGGCGGGCAGGGTGGCCACGCGGCGGCTTTCGGTATTGCGTTCGGCCATGCTGCGCAGCTCGGTGGCGGCTTGCCAGGCGGTTTGGCTCAGCAGCTGGGCCAGGCCCGGCGTACGTGCCGATTCGTTCTGGCTGCCGTCGATGACCAGCACGGACTGGCCCAGGCGCTGTAGCTGGGCGCACAGCGGCCAGAGCAGGGAATGTTCGGCCTGGCTGGCGGCCGCATGGTGCAGCATGGCCATGATGCGCAGGCCCGAATCGCCGGGGCTGCCATGCAGATGCAGACCCATGCCCTGGTGAGGGGGGGAGTAAGACTCAAGCATGGGCGGTCTCGGCCAGCTCGGTGGATTGCGCCACTGGGGCTGCTTGGGCCGCTTCCGTGGGTTCGGTGGATGGAGCCGCCTCGGCAGTCTGGGGAGCGGCGGGGGTAAAGAAGAAATCCAGATCAAGGGCCTCGGGGTCGAAGGCCGATGGCGCGGTGGCACGCATGGAGGCCGAAGCCAGAGCCTGTGCGTTGGCGCGCTCCCAGTCTTCGGGTACGCGCTGACCGTTGGTCACGCCGCACAGCTGCATCTGGTGGCGGATCAGTGAGTCCACCGAAGGGCCGATCTTCACGGCTTCGTCGACCTTGGTCAGGATGGCATGCTGCGAGCCGCGGGCCTTGAAGGCGCGAATCACATCATCCTGGGCATCGCCCTGGGCGGCGGCATTGACGGCCAGCAGCTGCTGAACGCCTTCAATGTCCAGCACATCGATGATTTCGTCCTTGCGCGGATCGCGCGGGGCCACGCCCGTGGTGTCGATCAGCACGATTTTCTTGTTCTGCAGCAGACCCAGTAGGTCTTGCAGGGCGGCCTTGTCATGGGCCTGGTGGGCCACCATGCCCAGCATGCGTGCATAGCTGCGCAGCTGTTCGTGGCCGCCGATACGGTAAGTGTCCAGCGTGATCAGGCCCACGGAGGCGGCGCCGTGGCGCGCGGCGCACAAGGCGGCCAGCTTGGCCGTGGTCGTGGTCTTGCCCACGCCGGTAGCGCCCACCAGCGCGTAGACGCCGCCTCTGTCATACAGAGCTTCCTGGGCAGCATCGGTGCGCAGGTTGCGCTCCAGCACCTGCATCAGCCAGCGCAGGGCATCGGCAGCCGACAGGGTTTCGGGCAGCTTTTCGATCAGCGCGCGCGACAGCACGGGCGAGTAGCCGGCGCAGATGAGCTTGTGCATCAGGCTGGACTGAATCGGGTTCTGGCGGGTCTGGCCCAGCCAGGTCAAGGTGTTGAAGCGCTCTTCGAGCAAGTCCTTCATGGACTGCATCTCTTGCATCAAACCCTGCGGGCTGGCCGAGGCGGCCGCGGCAGCTGTCGCTGCGCTTGGCTTGACCACGATGGGCTCGGAGCGCAGCGGATTGTGGCGTGCAATCGGGGCGCCCGCGCTGGGCTGGACGGCCCGGGAGGCTGCAAACTGCGCGGGGCGCGCGGCCTCGTTCTGGGCCCGGGTGCGCTGGGCAAACGTGGGCAAAGGCTCGTCGGCGCTCAGCGAGGCTTCGTGGCGGCGGCGCAGCATGCGCTCGCGCACATAGTCCTGAAACGACAGTGTGCTCATGGACAGCTGTTCCACATCGTCCTGCACGGAAGTCTGTGCTGCGGCCTGCTCCGGCGCAGCCTCCTTGGCCGCCTGGCGCGCCAGCACATGCTCCAGCGTGCTCATGGCCGGCTTGGCGGGGGCGGCCGTGGTTGCGCTGGCAGATGGCGTGGCAGATGCGGCGGTAGGAGCCGGCTTTTGCGATGAAACAGGAGCGAAGTCCTGGTCGGTAAAGCGCTGCTTGCTACGAAAATCTCTAGGCTCGTCGATGGCACGGCGCTCGATGGCGGCGCGCAGTGGCGAGCCTGCATCCATGGGCTGCACATCGTCTTCGGCCGTGGCCATGACTTCCACGCCTTCGGGGGTCTGGCGATTGGACAGAATGAGGGTGCCTTCGCCAAAAGCCATGCGCGCCTTGGCCAGAGCCTCGCGCGAGGTGGGGGCGTAGAAGCGTTTGATGTTCATGCGGATGCACCTTTAAGAATCGGGCCTATGCGTATGGTGTGCGTCTCGGGAATCTCGCTATGCGAGAGCACCTGCAGACGTGGCGCCACACGGCGCAGCAGCTTGGCGATGGAGTTGCGAATGGCGTCGGGTACCAGCAGGCAGGCGGGCAGGCCCAGCTCTTCTTGCTGATTGACGACGTCCACGGCTTTTTGGGTGAGGATCTCGGCCACGCCCGGGTCCAGCGAGGGCGAGGCCGGGTTCGATAGTGCTTGCACCAGCAGGCGCTCCAGACCGGGCTCGATGGCAATCACGTTGAGCTCGCGGGTGGGGCCGTAGATCTGCTGCACGATGGCCGGTGCCAGTGCAATGCGCACGCGGCGGGCCAGCTCGGCGGGATCGGCGGTGGTGCTGGCGTTTTCGGCCAGGCTTTCGATGATGGTGCGGATATCACGAATGTGCACAGAGTCCTCCAGCAGCAGCTGGAGCACTTTCTGGAACGTTGTGATGGGCACCATTTTCGGGATGACTTCTTCTATGAGTTTGGGAGCCTGCTTGGCCACATGCTCGACCAGTTGCTGGGTCTCGGTACGCGAGAGCAGCTTTGCCGCCTGCACTTGCATCAAGTGTGACAAATGGGTGGCCATCACGGTTTCCGAATCAACGACGGTAAAACCGGCCATTTGTGCCGCTTCCTTTTGTCTCTCGTCTATCCAGTGGGCGGGCAGGCCGAAGGCCGGGTCGGTGGTGGCCGTGCCAATCAGCGGCGTGGTGATGCCGCCGGGGTTGATGGCCAGAAACATGCCGGGGAAGGCTTCGCCCTCGCCCACCATCACGCCGCGCAAGGTGATGCGGTAGGCGCTGGGCTTGAGTTCCAGGTTGTCGCGCACATGGACGGCAGGGGGCAGAAAGCCCACTTCCTGCGCAAACTTGCGACGCACTCCCTTGATGCGGGTCAGCAGGTCGCCCTGACGGTTCTTGTCCACCAGAGAGATCAGGCGATAGCCCAGCTCCAGCCCCAGCAGGTCCACGGGCTGCAAATCATCCCAGCTGGCTTCGCCGTCGTTTTGCGCGCTCTGTGGTGCCGGGGTAGGGGCTGCCGTGGCTGCTGCCTGCTGGGCCAGCTGCTTTTTGTGCAGCGCCCAGGCACCCCAGGCCATCAGGCCGCCCATGCTCAGAAACACCAGATGCGGCATGCCGGGAATCACGCCGATCAGCAGCAAAATGCCGGCCGTGATGCCCAGCACCTTGGGCGACAGGAACAGCTGCTGCACGATCTGGCGGCCCATGTCGGCATCCTTGCCCACGCGCGAGATCACCATGGCGGAAGCCACGGAAATCAGCAGACCCGGAATCTGCGCCACCAGCGCATCGCCCACGGCCAGCAGGATGTAGCTGTCGGCAGCCTGGCCGGCCGACAGGCCGTGCTGGGCCATGCCGATGGCAAAGCCGCCGATGATGTTGATGACCAGAATCAAGATGCCGGCAATCGCATCGCCACGCACAAACTTGCTGGCGCCATCCATGGAACCGAAGAAGTTCGCTTCCTCGCTGACTTCGGCGCGGCGGCGCTTGGCTTCTTTTTCGTCGATCAGACCGGCGTTCAGGTCGGCATCCACGGCCATCTGCTTGCCGGGCATGGCGTCCAGCGTGAAGCGGGCCGAAACTTCGGCAATGCGCTCGGCGCCCTTGGTGATCACCACAAAGTTGATGACCACCAGAATCGCAAACACGATCAGACCCACAGCAAAGTTGCCGCCAATCAGAAAGTGACCGAAGGCCTCGATCACGGCGCCGGCCGCACCGGGGCCGGTATGGCCTTCCAGCAGCACCACGCGAGTGGAGGCCACGTTCAGCGACAGACGCATCAGCGTGGTCAGCAGCAGCACCGAAGGAAAGGCGGCAAAGTCCAGCGGCCGAATCATGTAGGCCGCCACCATCATCACCATCAGCGCCACGGCGATGTTCAGGGTGAAGAAGGTGTCCAGCATCCACGGCGGCACGGGCAGCACCATCAGGCCGAGAATGGCCACCACCAGCAGCGGCGTGGTCAGGCCTTGCAAGGTCTTGGCATTGCTGCCCAGCCACTGCGGCAGGGCTTGTAGCGGGTTGGAATTCATCGGGATTTACCTTCTGGCGCCTGAGCGGCTGTCGGTTCCTGGGCCGCTGTCTCGGGGGTGTTGCGGCCGTGAAGCGGGTCAAGCTCCACCGGCACCACGGGCTCGCCCAGTTCGCCGGGCGCCGGGCCTTCGCCGCGCAGCGCGGCCTTCAGGCGATACACATAGGCCAGCACCTGGGCCACGGCGGTGTAGAGCGCGGCAGGAATGGCCCGATCCAGATCGGCGTGGGCATACAGCGCCCGCGCCAGCATGGGTGACTCGAGCACCGGGATCTGGTGTGCGCCCGCCACTTCGCGGATCTTCAGGGCCACCAGGTCGGTGCCCTTGGCAATCACCTGGGGCGCGGCCATGCTGGCATCGTCATAGCGCAGGGCCACGGCATAGTGGGTGGGGTTGGTCACCACAAAATCGGCACGCGGCACGGCGGAGACGCTGGCCCGGTCGGCAATCTCGCGCTGTTTTTGGCGCAGCTTGCTCTTGATCTGGGGGTTGCCTTCGGATTCCTTGTGCTCCTGCTTGACTTCCTCGTGGCTCATCTTCAGTCGCGACTTGAAGAGCACGGCCTGCAGCGGCACGTCGATCACGGCCACCAGCAGCACCACCACCAGCAGCAAAGCCGTGCCCGAAGTCAGCCAGGAGCCCACCATGGACAGTGCCATGGGCGAGGGCTGAGAGGAGACGGCCACAATTTCGGCAATGCGGCCGCTCATGAATTTCCAGGCCACAAAGCTCAGCACGGCCGTCATGAACACCATCTTGACCACGTTGGTCAGCTGTTGCTTGGAAAACAGGTTCTTGAGGCCGGACAGCGGATTGAGGCGGTTGAACTGGGGCTGAATCGGCTTGAGACTGAAGATCCAGCCGCCTGCGGCCACACCGGCCAGCACCGAGGCACCGGTGGTGACGGCGGCAAAAATCACGGCAATCGTCAAACCCAGGCCCAGCATGGATTGAAAGCGCTCCAGCATCAGCGCCGGCGTCTTGGCGCTGGCCGCATTGAAGACCAGCTGCCGGGCCATGGCCTCTTGCATATGCTGCATCAGCGGCCGGGTACCCATGAACATCAGCAGTGCGCCCATGCCCAGAATGGCCAGGTGCGACAAATCCCGTGAGCGCGCACCCTGACCGTCCGCACGCGTTTTTTGCAGCTTGCGTTCGGTAGCCGGCAGGTTTTTGTCTTGACTCGATTCCATGGCGCAATGACGGATAGGGTGCCGTGATTTTGCGCAGGACCGGAGTTTTCAATGCGTGGATAAGAGGGGGGCTGGCCTTGTTTATGGGCGGCTTGGCTTGCGGGTGTTTCCGGTTTCAGCCGCAGGACAGCGTTGCATCGTGCTTTGCATTGGCCGCATGCCTGATTTGCTTTCAGAGGGCGGGTCTCGGCCCGCCTGCCGAGGTACTTTTCTTTGCTTCGCCAAAGAAAAGTACCCAAAAGAAAGGCGACCCTACTGCCCCCGACCCCTTCGCTGCGCTGCGGGGCAACCTGCGCCGTCAAGCGCTTGGGGCGGTGCGGCAAAACTCACTTCGAGCTTCGCTCTCCGTTCAAACAGGTTGCCGCAAGTCAGATGACGATGCAGTTGCACTCTGCGGTGCAACTGCCCGCCCCAAGCACTTGCCGTCACAGGCGTGGGCACAAGGGCATTGGGAATAAGCGCTAGAGGCCAATTTCGTTACAAATCCCGCAGGCCGTCCGTTCCCATCCCTTTTGGCTGCGCCTGTGGTACGCGGTCCAGGCTGCGGGCATTGGCACCGCAGAGTGCCAATGCTTTGTGCTCTGATTGGCCGCCGTTTGTTCGAGCGGCGCGCGCAGCGCAAAGCGAGTTGGGCGGCCCCGCAGACTGGATTGTGTGCCGCAGGTTTGCCCGTAGCGAAGCGCAGGGACCCAGACAGCAGGGAAAGCGCTCTTTGCCTACTTTCTAGCGCGCTAGAAAGTAGGTCGCCTGCCGGGGCGAGACCCGGCCTCTGTCTCGGGCAATATCAAGAAATAGTTTTTGATAGCTGCTACCGTAAGCAGGTATTGGGATATAGGCTGATTTCATCAAAAATTTATCTGCCAACCAGATCCAAGCTATCGCACCGCCGCCAACAAAAAGCCCCGCAAAGCGAGGCTCTCAAAGCAACAAAGAAAATCAGCTGGCCGCGTGATAAATGCGCGCTCGGCCCTGGCCGGAGGAGGGCTTGTTGCCCAGGCTGCGCTCATAGGTGGCATCGTCGCCCATGGGCACCAGGGCTTGGGCACGGCGCTGGGCCAGCACGTTCATGCGGGCGGTCTGATCGCGCAGCAGATTCAGAGCTTCGCCCAGGCGGGCGGCGCGCTCGCGCAGCTCGGGTGTCCAGTCGTCGGGGCCAAAGCGGCGCACCAGCTGGGAGAAAGCCACCATGGCATCGCGCATGCGGGTGCTCGATTGCTCCAGTGCCGCAGGGTCCTGGGCTTGCATGGACGCCGACACCATCTGAACCACCGCGTCCAGCGAATCGAGCATTTCTTGCAAAGTCATGGGAGGGCCTGCTTGTCAGAGGTTCAGCCGCGGGCGTGAACCAGGAATTCTTCGGTATTGGCCAGCAGCTTGTTGGCCACGGCTTCGGCGTTGACGCGGAAGCTGCCGTTGGCAATGGCTTCACGCATGGCCTTGACGCGATCGGCGTCAAAGTCGGTATTGGCGCGGCTTTGGCTGTCCAGGGCGCGGGCCGAGGAGGAGAAAGACACGGGCACACCGGCGGCGCGCTCTGGCAGACCCCGGGTGGATTCTTCGGCAGCAACAGTGGTCGCAGACTTTGGGGCCTGCTTGGCGGCCTGGGCTGCAGCACCTGTCTGGGGCAGCTCCGGCTTGTTTCCTATTTTCATAGTGGTTCTCCAATCGCCCTGGCGGCGTAGGGCGTTGTAGCCGTGGTTTCGACCAATGTGCGCAGAACTTGAGATATTTTTTGCATGGACTCGGGGTATGGAGCCGGGTTTGCGCTATTGGACGACAACGACGCCGTTGGCATTGACGGTGCCAGTCACCAGGCGGCCATTATCCATGCGAACCCTGACTTGCTGCCCCTGGCCTGCGGCCGACATGGCCTTGCCGGAGGAGGAAATCGTGAAGCCGCCGCCGTTGACCATGACCTGCACTGGCGAGCCTGCCGTGAACAGATTGGGCGGGCGCAACATGTTCTGGCGCAGCGCCTGGCCGGCGTTCAATGTGCGGGCTGCGACCTGGCCAACCCAGTCCTGGGCATTGGCATAGACGGGGGCGCTGTCTTCGGCCCAGTCCACTTCGGCCTGAACCGCATCCTCTGCCGTCAGCATCTTGCCGGCGGGAATGCCGGTTTGCACCACCCAGGCCGGGCCGTAGGCGTGCACGGTGATGGGGAGAAACACATTCCAGTGCACAGCGCCTTCCAGGCAGCGCAATCCCAGGCGGGTGCGGCCCCACAGGCGGCTGCCAGCAGGCAGATAGGGTTCGACCCGGGAGCAGGCGGCCAGACGCAGGCGGGAATCCAGCTGGCCGGTCTGCACCTGCATGCGCAGCGGCATATTGCCGGCGGGCTTGTCCGTGTCCTGCTGCAGGGCCTGGTCCAGAAAACGCTGGCCGATCTGCAGCAGCTGGCTCGTGCCGTCTTGCTGTGCCCATGCGCTCTGTGCCAGCAGGGCAGCCACGCCGACCACGGCGCAGCGCCGCAGGGCAAGAGCAGATGAAGCAATCAAGGAAGGTGGCACAAGCATGGTGTGAAGTGGGTGATCTGCACGCACTCTGCGGCAGATCCTGGCTGCAAATATAGGGCGGTACGCCGGTCTGCAATGCACCGAAGTACGCAGCCAATCCCGCTTTCTTCGCGCTTTAGCTTTTGGGTGTGATTTTCATAATCAGCGCATGCCGCAGTCCGTGCCATGGAGTGCGCCACCCGAATTCACCCAAGCGAGGCTGCGATGCTGAACAAACTGACCGAACGGCTGGACTTCCAGAGCCAGGCACTGCTGCTGCGGGCCGAACGCCAGCGCACCATTGCCAGCAATATCGCCAATGCCGATACGCCCGGTTATGTAGCCCGCGATTTCAACTTCCGTCAGGCCTTGCTGTCGGCCACCGGCGGTCCTTCGACTCTGGCCACGGCCGGTGCCACGGCAGCCGGTCATATGCCCTTGCCCGGTGCTGATGCCGCTCAAGGCATGGGCTATGCCGTGCAGACCCAGCCTGCCATAGACAACAACACCGTGGATCTGGACCGCGAGCGCGCCAACTTTGTGGATAACTCCGTGCGCTACGAGGCCACGCTGCGCTTCATCAACGGTCAGGCCAAGACCATGCTCAGCGCCATTCAGGGCCAGTAAGCGCTGCGCCCAAAGGAATCGTCATATGTCCATGTTCTCCATCTTCAATATCTCGGGCAGCGCGGTCAGCGCCCAGTCGCAGCGCCTGAACGTGGTGGCCTCCAATCTGGCCAACGTCGATGCCGTGGCCGGTCCCGATGGCAGTGCCTACAAGGCGCGTCAGGTGGTGTTTCAGACCGTGCCCATGGGCGCCGATGGCAGCGCCGGCGTGCGTGTGAATGCCATCAATGAAGACAACACGCCGGGTCGCCGCATCCACGACCCGGCCAACCCCATGGCCGGTGCCGACGGCTATGTGACCCATTCCAACGTGAGCGCCGTGGACGAGATGGTCAACATGATCTCGGCCTCGCGCTCTTATCAGAACAATGTGGAAGTCATGAACACGGCCAAGACGCTGCTGCTCAAGACCCTGCAGATGGGCCAGTAAGCCCGGGAGCCAACACATGATTTACGGCGCAGGCAACGTGGACGCCGCCACGGCAAAAACCGGCAGCAACAGCAAGACCGCAGGTACTGATCCCAATGAGGCGCAGGACCGCTTTCTCAAGCTGCTGGTGGCGCAGCTGAATAATCAGGACCCCATGAACCCCATGGACAACGCCCAGATGACTTCGCAGATGGCGCAGATCAACACGGTGACGGGGATTCAGCAGCTCAACCAGACCATGGCCTCCATGTCCAGCCAGTTCATGGCCATGCAGGTGCTGCAGGGCACGTCCATGATTGGCCGCACGGTGCTGACCGAGGGCAACACACTGGGTACTGCCGCTGACGGCACGCACACCGCTGCGTTCGATCTCGCCGGCTCTGCGGCCAACGTCAAGGTGCAGATCACCACGGCCAGCGGCGAGCTGGTGGACACGATTGAGCTGGGCCAGGGCACGGCTGGTCGCAACTACTTCACCTGGGACGGCAAGGACAAATACACCGGCGACGCTTCGCAGCTGCGCTATGTGGTGCAGGCCACCAATGGCGCGAGCGCCGTGGCTGCCACCTCGCTGTCACCCCACGCCGTGATTGCGGCCAGTTCCAGCAACGGCCAGCTGATGCTGGAGCTGGATGACGGCAGCAGCCTGGCCCACTCCGCCGTCAAGGCCGTGTACTGAGTTTTCGATATCAACGTTCCGCAGGAGAACATCATGAGCTTCCAACAAGCCCTGTCGGGCCTGAACGCCGCAGCCAAGAATCTGGACGTGATCGGCCACAACATCGCCAACTCTGGAACCGCCGGTTTCAAGAGCTCGCGCACGGAATTCGCCGAAGCCATGGCCAGTGCCGCCGGCTCGGCCAGCGGTCAGACCGTAGGCATCGGCGTGAACGTCGGCTCGGTGAGTCAGCAGTTCCAGCAAGGCAATATCAACGTCACCGGCAACAATCTGGATGTCGCCATCAATGGCGACGGCTTTTTCGTGCTGCGACAGCCTGATGGCAGCGCGGCCTATAGCCGTGCAGGCAATTTCCATCTCGACAAATTCGGCAATCTGGTCACCGTTGGCCGCGACCAGGTCATGGGCTACCCGGTGGACCCGGCCACTGGCAAGGTGCAGACCGGCATACAGGCGGTTCCCATGAACTTCCCTTCGGGTCAGTCGATTCCCGCCCGGGCCACCACCAAGGTGGAGATTGATCTGAACCTTGACGCCCGCGCTCACGACGCAGTCGGCGACCCGAACGCGACGCCGCCGGTTCCCGCCACGCCGCGTGCCACCTACGGCACATCGATGACTGTCTACGACAGCCAGGGCATAGGCGCGCCCATGTCCATGTATTTCGAGAAAAACGGCTCCAACAGCTGGGATGTCTATGACGGCCTGGATGATCCGACCGCCACCCCTCCTGTGGTAGCCAACAAGCTCACCACCCTGGTGTTCGATGCCTCGGGCAAACTGCTCAGCGGCAGCCCGGTCACCAACGCCTCCATCCCGACCAACAACCCCAATTCGCCCACGCCCGGTTCCATCACCGGCGTGAACATCGATTTCTCGGGGGTTAGCCAGTTCGGTACCAAGTTCGCCGTCTCCGATCTCACGCAGGATGGTTACACGGCTGGTGTCATGACGGGCATCAATATCAGCGGTGACGGCTCCATTGTGGCCTCCTACTCGAATGGCGTGTCGCGTGCGGAAGGCATGCTCACCCTGGCCTCGTTCAGCAATCCCCAGGGCCTTGCCGCCACGGGAGGCAACAAGTGGGTGGAGACTGCCGACTCGGGCCTGGCCATCAACGGCCTGCCCAAGACGGGCACGATGGGGGCGCTGCAGTCCGGTGCGCTGGAAGACTCGAACGTGGATCTGACGGCCGAGCTGGTGAACATGATGACTGCGCAGCGCGCCTACCAGTCCAGCGCCCAGGCCATCAAGACGCAGGACCAGGTGTTCTCCACCTTGGTGAATCTGAAGTAAGTCCCTAAGGCGCTTGGCGCCTTTCCCCCGAAAGGGGGCAACGTCCTCGCTGCGGGGGCAGCCCTGCGTTGGGGCGCGTGGGTTTCGAGTGGCAGTCGCCAATACGCAGCACCACGAATGATTGATTCGAGCAAAGGAAGCCAGCATGGATCGCATGATTTACACCTCGATGACGGGGGCCAATGCCGCTGCACAGCGTCAGGCCGTGCTGGCGCACAACCTGGCCAATGCGGGCACCAATGGCTTTCGCGCCGAGATGTCGGCGTTTCGCTCCGTGCCGGTGCAAGGTGGCGGCTCTGGCACGCGCGTGTTTGCACTGGAGGCGACTTCGGGCTATGTGGATGCGGCGGGCCCCGCCCAGCGCACCGGCCGCGCGCTGGATGCCATGGCCATGGGCCGCGCCTGGTTTGCCGTGCAGGGAATGGACGGCCAGGAAGCCTATACCCGCAACGGCGTGTTTGAAGTCTCGCCCCAGGGCCAACTGGTCAACAGCAATGGCATGGCCGTTCTGTCGGACGGCGGAGCCCCCATCGATATTCCACCCGAGTCCACCATCACGCTGGGCTCCGACGGCACGCTGACGGCCAAGACCGGCAATCAGCTGCCCGTGGCCGTGGCCAGAGTCAAGCTGGCCACGCCGCCCGAGGATGCACCTCTGGTGCGCGGTGACGACGGCCTGTTTCGTGCGGCGCAAGGCGATGCTCTGCCCAATGACGAGACGGCGCGTCTGCTGTCGGGCTCGATTGAAGGCTCGAATGTCAACAGCGTGGAGACCATGGTGGGAATGATTGCCGCCTCGCGCCAGTTCGAGCAGCAGATGAAGCTGCTGCAGACCGCCGAAACCAACGATAAATCTGCCAGCCAGCTGCTGAGCTTGAATGGCTGATAGCCCAAGGAATACGTCATGATCAATTCGCTGTTCATCGCCAAGACCGGCATGGAAGCCCAGCAAACCCAGCTGGACGTCATCTCGCACAATCTGGCCAACGTCTCCACCACCGGCTACAAGCGCGCCAATGCGGTGTTTGAGGATCTTATCTACCAGAACCTGCGTCAGGTGGGATCGCAGACCACCGAACAAAACCAGCTGCCTACCGGTCTGCACCTGGGTCTGGGCGTGCGCACCGTGGCCACCACGCGCAATTTTTTGCAGGGCAGCCTGCAGCAGTCGAACAATGCGCTGGATGTGGCCATCAATGGCAATGGCTTTTTCGAAGTCAACATGCCCGACGGCACCATGGCCTATACCCGTGACGGCTCGTTTCAGGTCAATGCGCAAGGCCAGCTGGTGACCTCCAGCGGCCTGCCCGTGGCCAACGGCATCACCATTCCCAATGGCGCGACTGCCGTGTCCATCAGCGCCGACGGCGTGGTCAGCGCCACCATGCCCGGCCAGGCAGCGCCCCAGCAGGTGGGCAATATTGCGATGAGCCAGTTCATCAACGCCGCCGGCCTGGAGCCGCGCGGTCAGAATCTCTACGTCGAGACGGCGGCCTCGGGCCAGCCCCAGCAGGGCACGCCAGGCACCAACGGGCTGGGTGCCATTCAGCAAGGCTATCTGGAAGCCTCGAACGTGAACGTGGTGCAGGAGCTGGTGACCATGATCCAGACCCAGCGCGCCTACGAAATGAATTCCAAGGCCATACAGACTTCCGATCAGATGCTGGCCAAGCTGGCACAGCTCTGATTTTCACTATGTATTGAGAAGCTGCAAGCGCTCTATTTCATTGAAATTTCGATGAGTTTTTCATTGAATTCAATATTGGAGGAGCGTTGGATGCTTTGTTTTTGATAGCGTGCATTGCGCACGCCAGAGGCAGAGAATGCCGCAGCCCGCTGCGGTTGGTTTGCCAAGGACTTGACGCTATGTTCAAAACCATTGTTTCTCCGTGTGCCACAGCGGTCGCCATTGCTGCGGCCTTGATGGTTTCCGGCTGCGTCTCGCTCAATCCACCGCCGCCGGTGGACATGCCTGCTACCGCGCCGCCGGTGCTGCAGCCGCGTGAGCCTGTGGCGCAGGCGCCCTCGGGCAGTCTATTCAATGCCAGCCGCTACCGCCCGGCGTTTGAAGATCAGCGCGCGCGCATGGTGGGCGACACGGTGACGGTGACCATTGTGGAGCGTGTCTCTGCCAGCCAGAGCACGGACTCCAAGGTGGGGCGCAACAATGATATGAGTACCGGCATCAACAGCTTGCCGCTGCTCAAAGGCGGTGCCGAGAAGGTGCTCGCGGAAGCTTTGACGCTCGGTGTCGGAAGCAAAAACGACTTCAAGGGCTCGGGCTCCACCTCCAGCAGCAATACCTTTACCGGTTCCATTGCCACCACGGTGGTCGATGTGCTGCCCAACGGCCATCTGGTGATTGCCGGCGAAAAGCAGATCGGCGTGAACCAAAACGTGGATGTGCTGCGCTTTACCGGCTCGGTCGATCCACGTTCGCTGCGCCCTGGCAGCACGATTGCGTCCACGCAAGTGGCCAATTTGCGTGTGGAATCGCGCAGCCGTGGCCAGGCCGGAGAAGCCCAGTCAATTGGCTGGTTGTCACGGTTCTTTTTGAACGTTACGCCGTTCTGATTCTTCCGAGAATGGGCAGTATGAAAGTACTGTCCACGCTCCTGACACTGCGCCCCGCAGCACGCACTTGCCTGTGGGCCGCCCTAGCCGCTGGCGCAACGCTGCTGGCCTTGCCCGTCGAGGCCACGCGCATCAAAGAAGTCGCGGCCATTCAGGGCGTGCGCAGCAATCAGCTGACGGGCTATGGGCTGGTGGTGGGCCTGGACGGCACGGGCGACCAGACCACGCAAATGCCTTATACCAAGCAGGCGCTGGCCAATTACCTGGAACAAATGGGCATCTCGCTGCCGGCCACGGGCAATGCGGCGCAGCTGCAGCTCAAGAATGTGGCCGCCGTCATCGTGACGGCCGAGCTGCCCGCCTTTGCCCAGCCCGGGCAGGGCATAGACATCAATGTGTCCTCCATGGGCAATGCCAAGTCCCTCAAGGGCGGCACCCTGGTGGCCACGCCGCTGCGCGGCGCGGACGGTGAAATATATGCCCTGGCCCAGGGCAATGTAGTGGTCGGCGGTGCAGGTGCGTCCGCCGGCGGCTCCAAGGTTCAGGTCAACCACTTGAGCGCGGGCCGTGTGCCCCAGGGCGCGCAGGTGGAGCGGGCCGTGCCCACGCCCATCAACGAAGGCAACACCATCACGCTGGGCCTGAACACCACGGATTTCCAGACCGCAGACAAGATGGTTCGCGCCATCAATCAGCGCATGGGCAGCGGCACGGCCATGGCCATGGATGGGCGCACGGTGCGGGTGAATGCGCCTACGGACCCGGGCTCACGCGTGCGCATGATTGCCGAGATTCAGGAAATGCCGATCGAGACCGCCAAGCCCGCGGCCAAGGTGGTCATCAATGCGCGCACCGGCTCCATCGTGCTCAACCAGGCCGTCACCCTGGGTGCTTGCGCCATTGCCCACGGCAACCTGTCCATCACCATCAGCACCACGCCGGTGATCAGCCAGCCGGGGCCGTTCTCGCAAGGGCAGACGGTGGTGGCGCAACGGTCCGATATTTCGGTCAAGAACGAGCCGGGTCAGGTGATCCACATGCCCAACTCGCCCCAGTTGACGGACGTGGTGCGGGCGCTGAACTCTCTGGGTGCTACGCCCCAGGATTTGCTGGCAATCTTGCAGGCCATCAAGGCCGCAGGTGCGCTGGATGCGGAGCTGGAGGTGATATGAGCCTGTCCTTGCCTAGTACTGCTTCTCTGGCGGCCAACAACGCGTTGGCCGTGGATGCACGCTCGCTCAATGCGCTTAAAACGGCGGCGGGCGAGAACAACCCGCAGGCCGCGCGCGAGACGGCCAGGCAGCTGGAATCGTTGTTCATGCGCGAGATGATCAAGAGCATGCGCGAGGCGACCATGAAGTCCGGCCTGCTCGACAGTGCACAGGGCAATCTGAGTACCGACCTGCTCGATCAGCAGCTGTCCGTGGCCATGGCAGGCCAGCCCGGCGGGTTGACCGAAGCCATCACCAAGCAGCTGGCGCGCAGCATGGGCGTGGAGGCGGCCGAAGACGCAGAGATTGCCGTGCCGTCCACGCTCAGCCTGAGCCGCAGCGCGTGGCGCGGCAGCAGCGGCATCAGCACGGGGGCCGGCAGCCGCAGCGCGCAGCTGCAGTCCATCAATGCCTACGCCCCTGCACCCAAGGGACGGGACAATTTTGTGGGCTTTCACGCCTCTGCCGCTGAGCGTGTGGCGCGTGACAGCGGCATTCCCGCGCATTACATGCTGGGTCAGGCCGGGCATGAGACCGGCTGGGGCAAGAGCGAGATCCGCAACAGCGACGGCAGCAACTCTTTCAACCTGTTCGGCATCAAGGCCGGCAAGGGCTGGACGGGCAAGGTGGCCGAAGTCACCACCACCGAATACATCAACGGCGCGCCCAAGAAGATTACGGCCAAGTTCCGTGCCTATGGCTCGTATGAAGAGTCGTTTCGCGACTATGCGCGCCTGATAGGCAGCAATCCGCGCTACGAAAAAGCCATGGGGCAGACGGGCTCGGCCACCGCCTATGCCGCCGAGCTGCAAAAAGCCGGCTACGCCACCGATCCCGCCTATGCCCAAAAGCTGGGCCGCGCCATACAAAGTGCGGCGCAAGCCGCATCCAGCACCGCGCAAGCCAAGCTCAACCGCACCAACGAGAACCAGACATGAGTCTTTTGAACGTGGGCGCACGCGCCCTGATGGCCAACCAGATGGCCCTGCAGACCACGGGCAACAACATTGCCAATGTCAACACGGCAGGCTATTCGCGGCAAAGCGTGGCCTTCCAGACGGCGACGGGTCAGAACATGGGCAATGGCTACATCGGCAACGGTGTCGATGTGGCCACCATCATGCGCAATTTCAGCGAGCTGCTCAGCCGCCAAGCCACAGCGGCCACGGCCGTCAGTGCTTCCGATACGGCCAGGTCGCAGTCGCTCAACCAGATGCAGGAGGTCTTCTCGGGAGGGAAGTCGGGGCTGGGTACGGCGATCAGCGACATGATGAATGCCTTTGGTGATGTGGCCAGCGCGCCCTCCGATGCGTCGGCGCGACAGGTGGTGCTGACCCGCATGAACGAACTGGCTGCGCGGTTTCGCGGCGCTTCGGCTCAGCTCGATGAGCTGGACTACAGCACCCGCCAGCAGATGAGCAACGATGTGAACGTGGTCAACAGCCTGGCGGAACAGGTGGCCGCGCTCAATGCACAGATCAGCCGCGCAGCGGCCACCGGTCAAACGCCCAATGATTTGCTGGACAAGCGCGATCAGCTGGTGCGCGATATCAACAAGTATGTGCAGACCTCCACGGTGGATGGAGGGGATGGGTCCATCAGCCTTTTCATTGGCGGCAGCCAGCCGTTGGTGTTGGGCCAGAGCACGGCTAAGCTGAGCCTGCAGGAGTCCAAGGAGTACCCGGGCAGCGGCAAGATGGCTGTGTATTTTCAGCAGACGGGCGGGCAGTCCATCGAGCTGACGTCGGCCATGATAGGCGGCGGCGAGGTGGCCGGCTTGCTGCAGTTTCAGAACAACGATCTGAACGAAGGGCGCAATCTTCTGGGGCGCATGACGATTGCCATTGGCGATGCGCTCAATACGCAAAACCAGTTGGGCCTGACCTTGTCGGGTGAAAAAGGCGGGGCGCTATTCAATATTCCGCTGACCACCTCGGGCGTCACGACTGGCGGGCAATGGGCCCAGCCCAACACGCCGTCCGTGACGGTGACGGACTCTACTGCGCTCAATGCTTCTGATTACAAGATCGTGTTTGGCGATGATGCCCCCAGGGGCAAGGTGGTGCGCCTGTCTGACGGCAAGACCACGAGTTTCAACGATATGGCCGATCTGAACAGCAAGCGCATCGATGGCTTGCAGTTCGAGCTCAAGGCTGAGGGCGCGCGCGGGCAGTCAGTGCTGTTCCAACCTCTGCGCACCGCGGCTCAGCAGGTGCAGTCCATGGTGCATTCCGGCAATGATCTGGCCGCTGCCAATCCGGTGGCCGCCAGCATCAGGTCGCTAGGCGATGCCGGGCTGCGCATGGGCGGCATCCAGGTGGGTAAAGGTTTTGAGGCTGCCGCTTTGCCGGATCCGACCACGCTGTCGTTTTCCAAGGATGCTGATGGCAAGGTGAGCTACACCATCACGCCCGCGCCTACGCCTGCTCCCCCCGCACCTGGTGGCATTGCCAGCACCGGCACCTATATCTCGGGCCAGGCCATCGAGCTGGCCGCCGGCCTGAAAGTGAGCTTGACAGGCACGCCCGCCGTGGACGGCGGCGAAAGCGATACGGTGAGCTTTGGCGCCAATACCAATTACAGCGCCGATACCGGCAATGCCAGCTCGTTTCTGGCGCTACGCGATGCCGTGGTATTTGATGGCTCCACCACGCTCAGCGATGGTTTTTCCGCTGCCATGGCCCAGGTCGGCACCCGCACCCAAAGTGCGCAGTATGCGGCCACGCTTTCGGCGTCCATCGTCAAAAATCTGGAGGCCGATCGCATGGGGGTCTCCGGCGTCAACCTGGATGAGGAAGCGGCCAAGCTGCTGCAGTTTCAGCAGGCCTATCAGGCATCCGCCAAGATGCTTCAGGTGGCCCAGGGGATTTTTGACAGCGTCATTTCCGCCGTCGGCCGCTAAGGCCTGCGTGCGATTGCATGGGAGATAAGACATGAGCATTGCACGCATTGGCACGGCCAGCATGTATGACAGCACCATCAACAATCTGAACTCGCGCCAGAGCTCTCTGGTGGACTTGATGGAAAAGACCACGGCAGGCAAACGCGTGCTGCGGGCCAGCGATGACCCGGTGGCGGCCGCTCAGGCCGAGCGTGCGCGTACGCGTATTTCGCGCTCGGAGAACGACCAGCGGGTGCTGGGCGCCCAGCGCGATGTGATTGCCCAGGGCGAATCGGTGCTGGGCACGGCCCAAAGCGCTTTGCAGGAGTTTCGCGATCTGGTACTGAAGGCCGGCAATGGCTCCTTTAACCAGGAGGCTCGCGATGCGCTGGTGCAGCAGATGAACAGCTTGCGCGACCAGATTCTGGGCTATGCCAATACCAAGGATTCCAACGGCCTGCCGATTTTTCGCGGCCTGGGCAGTGGCAGCGACCCCATCCAGAGCACGCCGCCTGGCTCCACCGGACAGCTCAATCCCGGTCAGAACACGGGGGCAGACAACGGCCTGCCGATTTCTCTGGACGGCCATGCCGCCTGGCTGAATGTGCCCACGGGCAACGGCGTGTTCACCGTCGGGGGAGAGGCTGGCAACAGCGGAACGGCCTGGGCCGATGTGGGCAGCGTGACGGATCCCAGCAAAGTGACGGGCGATAGTTACAGCCTGGTTTTCAGCAAGGACGCGACGACGGGCGCTGTCAGCTATGTGATCAACTCCAGCGCGGCAGGGGTCGTCAACCCCATCAAGCCCAGCCAGCCCTATACGGCCGGTCAGGCCATTACGGTCAATGGGCAGCAGATCACCATCAAGGGCGAGCCCGCCGACGGCGATCAGTTTGTCATGGAGCCCAGCACGCGCACCGATTTGTTCAGTGTGCTGGATCAGGCCATCGCTGCGGTCAAGCAAGGAACCAATGGCAGCACGGCGCTGCAGCAGGCGATAGGGCGTTCGCTCAGCGAGATCGATGCGGGCATGAACCGCGTGCAATCCATGCGCAGCTATGCCGGCGATCAGCTCAATCGTGCCGACCGACTGGAATCGGGCATGAAAGACCAGGCACTGACGCAGGAGGGTGCACGCTCGCGCGCAGAAGATATAGACATGATCACGGCGCTGTCGGATGTGGAAACGCAAAAAGTGGGGTTGCAGGCGGCTTTGCAGTCGTATGCGCAGATCCAGAAGCTCTCTCTTTTCAATTACATAGGCTGAATGCAGGTGTAAGAACGTGCTTACGATCTCTACGATGTCGCGTTGAAGCGCAATCGGGATGAGTTTGAAGCGATGTGGAGCAGCTTGCACCGGGGTGCAAGCCAGCCGCAGCGCGAAGAAATCGCCCGATTTCGCCTCAACCCTTCGGGCCAGTGCCTTTGCGGGCGCTCTGCGGCGTTACGAATCCTCGCAATAGCATGGCTATTGCTGCGGTATCGCGCCTAGCATCCCATCCCGCAAAGGTACTGGCGCGGCGCCGAGGAGATCGTAAATACGTTCTAAGTGCTGCCCTTCTTCGTGGCACACTTTTGCTTGTTGAGTCGTCACTATCAAAGCGTTTCCATGGTGCAGTCCGTTCTGAATTCCTTGACCCTGGGCTATAGGCCGTTATGGAGTCGCGCCCGGCGTCTGGCCGGAGTTCAGTTGTTCGTGCATGAAGAGCCGGGCCGCAATGCCGATATGCCGCACCTGTTGCGCACCTTGGCGGAAATGTGGAACAACCAGGCGCCGCCACTCTTGCTGTCGCCACAGTCGCGGCAGGTGCTGTGCAATCTGCTGGAGCATGCGCCCCAAGGCAGTCCGTGGATTGAGGTCAACGGCAGCTGGTTGCGCCAGGATGAGGGCATTTTCGAGCTGGTGGAACAGGCCAAGGCTCGCGGGCTGACGCTGGTTTGGAGCGGAGCGCTGAATCAGCTGCCCGATGCCGATGCGGCCCAGGGCTTTGTCAGCAGCTTGCTGCGCCTGCCGCCCGAAGGTGCACAAGGGGTGCGCAACGAGCCGGATTTTTCAGATATGCCATCGTTCAAAGCCGCTGCCGTGTCTTTGGCCGCCCAACCTTTGAACCTGCTCGATGGGCAGATGTACGAGGGACTGCAAAACCTGGAGCTAGCCCGGCTGTGTCTGGACAGTCATGACGCCGGGGCGGTGGCGGGTTGGCCGGTGGTGGACACCGTGCGTGCCTTTCGCCTGCAGCAGCCGCAACCTGCGCGCGATAGCGTGCGCAGGTTGATGCAGGCCATCGATGGCGAACAGTCCATAGACCAGTTGGAGCATCTGCTGGGCGAGGACCCGGTGCTGGCCTATCGCTTCATGCTCTATACCAACTCGGCAGCCCTGGGCCTGCGTCGCGGTGTGGACTCGCTGCGTCGCGGCCTGGTCATGATGGGCCTGGGCACGCTGCAGCGCTGGTTGTCCGATCAGCTACCCCATGCCTGCACTCACGCCGATCTGGTGCCGCTGCGCACGCAGATGGTGGTGCGCGCCCGTCTGGCCGAAGAGTTGATAGAAGCCGGTGTGAGCCTGGAATTGCAGCGTGAGATGTATCTGTGCTGCCTGTTCTCTCAGCTGGATTTGCTACTGCACGAGCCTCTGGCCACCTTGCTGCGCCGCATGCCGCTGTCGGAGCGGATTTTTGACGCCGTCATCAACAACACCGGTCCTTATGCCGAAGTGCTGCAAATGTCGGCGGCACTGGCAAGCACCGATGCTGCCACGATTCGCCGTCTGCGTGAGCAAGGGCAATGGGAGGCCGAAGAACTCAACCGCATGTTGCTGCGCGTTCTCAGCGATCTGAAGCTGGGAATGCCGGAAAAGCTGGCCTGAGTTTGATCTTGTTTGTATAGCTTCAAGCGCTTGTTGAATAGGCGTTTGAAGCGGATTTGACTTGATTTTTGTGGCTTCTGCGCAGAAAGCAGAGGTGGCGTATCAAAAGCCCAGGCTCGCCAGCAGATCATCCACTTGCGATTGGGATGTGACCACATCCGGGGTGTTTTCCGGATCGACGACCGGCCCTGCCAGTTTGACCTGCTGCTCCACTGGTGCCAAAGCCGGGGCCAGCTCGGATTCAGGCGAAGTCTGAATCAGCAGCTCCACCAGCTGGGTTTCCAGATCTGCGGCCAGGGCGACCACCCGGGCAATCACTTGGCCGGTCAGATCGTGAAAGTCCTGGGCCATCATGATTTCGGTCAGGCCGCTGCCGGTTTTTTGCGTGCCTTCCTCCACCTCCTGGAGAAAGTTCATGATGTGACCCTTGGCCACGGCGGCCACGGGGTCCTTGATCAGATCGGCACGCATGGCACGTGTGCGTTCGGCCAGCGCCTCTTGCTGGCTTTGCGTGACTTCCACCTGGCCCAGCACTTTTTCGGCCGCTTCACCCGTGAGACGGGCGATATAGGACAGGCGGCTCTGGGCATCGGGCAGCTCGGTGACGCTGCCCCGCAAGCGATCCGCATAACCGAGTTCGTTGAGCGAGTTGTGCAACTGGCGCGTCAGAACCCCAATCTTGTAATGCACGTCGGCGGTGGCAACCGGGCTGCTGCTCATGACTTACAGGTCGAGTTTTTTGATGATGAGGTTGACCTTCTCTTCCAGCGTGGCCTTGGTGAAGGGTTTGACGATGTATCCGGCGGCACCACCCTGGGCAGCGGCCACGATGTCTTCCTTGCGGGCTTCGGCGGTGACCATCAGCACGGGCAGCTGCTTGAGCTTTTCATCCTGCTTGATTTCGGTGAGCAACTGAAAGCCGTTCATATTGGGCATGTTGATGTCGGTCACCACGAAATCAAACTTGCTGGAGCGCAGCTTGTTCAGCGCAACCACACCGTCTTCGGCCTCATCCGCATCGGCAAAGCCGCTTTCCTTGAGCAGATTGCGCACGATACGGCGCATGGTGGAGAAGTCGTCAACAATCAAAAAACGCAGGGCATTAGCCACGAGAGGCCCTTTCGGTCGAAATAGGTGCGTGGGAGAGAGGCATGAGCCGTTGATAGTAACAATTTGTCAAAAATCAAGGCGCTGGGCGTGCATTGTCAGGCTTTTCGGCAGCTTCGGCAGCAACTTCAGTCGTTGTTACAAACTCTTCCTTGGGGCCCAGGGATTGCGCGAGAGGCATGGCTGTGGTTTTTGCAAGACTCGGAGTCTTGGCCTGCGCGCTGCTGGCTGCCACTCCGGCCTTGATATCGGCACTCAAGGCTTCGCTGCTACCGCCTCGGCCAAAGCCCAGCACGCGGCGCTCGGCTTCCTTGGTCAGCACGGTGATGGTGATGCGGCGGTTTTGTGGGGCACGTGGTTCATTGGCTACCAGCAGATCGCTGTCAGCCAGACCCACCACGCGAGCCACTTGCTGCAAGGGCATGCCGGCAGCCACCAGTTCGCGGCGCGAGGCATTGGCGCGGTCGGCAGAAAGCTCCCAGTTGCTATAGCCACGGTCTGCATTGCCGTAAGGCGCGGCGTCGGTATAGCCTGAGAGGCTGATGCGATTTTCCGCATCGGTCATGGCTGCGCCCACCTCGCGCAGAATGTCGCGCATATAGGGCTTGACCGTGGCGCTGCCGCTATCGAACATCGGGCGGTTTTGCTCGTCAATGATCTGAATCAACAGGCCGTCCTGCGTGATTTCGGTGCGAATCTGAGCCCGGTACTCGTTGAGCTTGGTGCTGTTGGCGAT
Source organism: Comamonas aquatilis (assembly GCF_965139575.1). NCBI lineage: Bacteria > Pseudomonadati > Pseudomonadota > Betaproteobacteria > Burkholderiales > Comamonadaceae > Comamonas > Comamonas aquatilis. The sequence continues at coordinate 34,695 of NZ_CBCSIW010000024.1, forward strand.
CATGGAATCGACCTTGGCCTTGAGCTCAAGCAGGCGTTTGGCATCCTTGGCCGTGTCTTCTGCATGACCGGCTGCCTTGCTGGCGCGGCGGTTGGCGTTGTCATCGGCCTCGGAGCGGCGCACCTGTCCGTGCACCTTGGACAGGTCATTGCCCCCGCCGGGCACCACGCTGGAGCTATTGCCCGAGCCATTGCCGCCCGACATGGCCACCTTGAGCGGTGAATTGAAGTAGGCCGCAATCCCCTGTAACTCGCCCTGGGCCGTAGAGCCCAGCAGCCACATCAGCAGGAAGAAGGCCATCATGGCTGTCACAAAGTCGGCGTAAGCAATCTTCCAGGCACCGCCATGTGCGCCATGCTGCACCTTCTTGATGCGCTTGACGATAATGGGCTGCAGCTTTTTTTCAGCCATGGCAAGACTCCAGAAGTATCACTTCTTGCCCTTGACGTGGGCTTCCAGTTCCAGAAAACCGGGGCGCTCGGTAGAAAACAGCACCTTGCGGCCAAACTCTATGGCCGTGGAGGGGTTGTAGCCCTGCATGCTGGCCAGCAGCGTGACCTTGATGCACTCAAACTCCTTGGCCGCGTCCTGAACCCGCTGCTCCAGCAGGGCGGCGATGGGCTCCACCAGCCCATAGGCCAGCAAAATGCCCAGAAAGGTACCGACCAGAGCGGAGGCAATCATGCCGCCCAGCACCGCCGGCGGCTGGCCCACAAAAGCCATGGTGTTCACCACGCCCAGCACGGCGGCAATGATGCCGAAAGCCGGCAGAGCGCCGGCCAGGCGGGTGAGCGCCGCCACGGGGCCATGGGCCTCGGCATGGTGGGCCTCAATTTCGCTGTCCATCAAGGACTCGATCTCGTGCGAGTTCAGATTGCCCGAAACCATCATGCGCAGATAGTCTGTGAGGAACTCCACCACATGGTGATCGGCCAAAAGCTCAGGGTAGTTCTGAAACACCGGGGATTCATTGGGCGACTCCACATCGGATTCGATGGACATCAGCCCTTCCTTGCGGGCTTTCTGCAGCAGCTCGTACAGCAGCGCCATGATCTCCATATAGCGCGCCTTGGTGTAGCGCGAGGACTTGATCGCCGACGGGATAGCCTTGAGCGTGGCCTTGAGCACCTTGGGCTGGTTGCTTACGATAAAAGCCCCCAAAGCACCGCCGCCAATGGTCACCATCTCGAACGGAAGGGCTTTGGCAAGCACCGACACGCTGCCGCCGTGCAACACATAGGTGCCGAAAATGCAGCCGAAGGCAACGATATAACCAATGAGGACAAGCATGGGAGTCGATTGTGGGGTGGGCGGCCCGTCTGCATTGGCAGGAAAAGCTGGGCCTTTGCGCTGTAGATCGGCAGCTTGCGCTATTTATGTAGCTCGCTGCCTACTTTTTCTGGGTATTTGCTACAGGCATGTCCATGAAGGCCATGCTGCCATGACCAGAGTGGTCTCTATGGCTGTGCAGCGGTTATGGCAGCAAACGCTTCATCTTTTTACATTTTGAGAAATATTTGCACGCTGCCCCTAAAGTTTGGCGCCTAGCCCTCCGATAACAGCTTCAACAGGGAAAAAAGCCCTGTGACCAGCGAGCCACAGCAGCAAAACCATAGGACTGCCGGCTGGGGTGCTGGATTGGGCTGCCGCCGCCGCCCACCCTGAGAGGTCTCAGGTCACTGTGGCGGCGACGTTTTGATCTCACGAAGGAGTTTGCACCATGGCCATGACCATCAACACCAATATCCAGTCGCTCAACGCACAGCGCAATCTGGGCACCTCGCAATCTTCGCTGTCCACCTCCATGCAGCGCCTGTCTTCCGGCATGCGCATCAACAGCGCCAAGGATGATGCCGCAGGTCTGGCGATTGCCGAGCGCATGGGTGCCCAGGTGCGCGGTCTGAACCAGGCCGCTCGCAATGCCAATGACGGTGTTTCTCTGGCACAAACGGCTGAAGGCGCTTTGAGTACCATTGGCGGCAATCTGCAACGTATTCGCGAGCTGGCAGTGCAATCGCGCAATGCCACCAACTCCACGGATGACCGCGCAGCACTGCAAAAGGAAGTGAGTCAGCTGACCAGTGAAATTGATCGCGTGTCCAAGGACACATCGTTCAACGGCACGAACCTGCTCGACGGCAGCTTTACTGCTAAAGCCTTCCAGGTGGGTGCGAACCAAGGTCAGCTGATCAATATTGATTCCATTGTGGATGCAAGCACAGACAAGCTGGGCGAATGGCGCAGCGTGGATGTTCCCGCTCGCACGGAAGGTGATACGCTCAAGGCTGGTGTTGCTTTGGCGACGTCGGCCACAATGACAGCCTTTACTGGTGGTGCAGCAAATGGTGCGGCCACCTTGGAAATCGGCGGCGTGAATGTTTTCTCGAAAACAGTCACAGCCTTTGCTACCGATGCTCCGACTGCTGCGGATATCGATGCAGCTTTGAAGGATAGCAAAAGTGATCTGGCAGCCAAGGGCATCAGCTTTACGGGGACCGTTGCTGGCGGTAACTTGAGCGTGAAGAAGGCCGACGGTACGGATTTCACGATGAATGCATCTGCTGCCCTGGGTACACTCACCGGCATTACGAATGGCACCCAGACTGGTGGCACCATGGCATTCCCCGCGACGACTGCCGGTCAACTGACGATCAAGGTGGGCTCTTCCGCCGCGGTTAGCATTCCTGCCATTGCTGGCGCGACCACGGCCAAGGAATTTGGCGAAAACGTGACCAAGGCCATCGAAACGGCATTTCCTGATGGCAGCGTGAAGGCTTCTTTCGTCGGTGGCAAGCTCATGCTTTCCAGTGATACGGATAAACTGACGATTGCTGGCTCTAAGCCTGACGTTTTTGGTTTGAAGGCTGGCTCCTATGAGTTCGTGTCGGGAACCGACAAAGAAGGTTTCAAGGACGTGGATGTTTCCACCGTTGAGGGTGCTGACAACGCCATCCTGGCCATGGACGCAGCGCTGAAGTCTGTGAACTCTGCACGCGCTGATCTCGGTGCCATGCAAAACCGTTTTGAATCCGTAGTGTCTAACTTAAACGTGAACAGCGAAAACTTGTCGGCTTCCAAGTCCCGCATCACTGATGCTGACTTTGCCGCTGAAACTGCCAATCTGAGCCGCTCGCAAATTCTGCAGCAAGCCGGTACGGCCATGGTGGCCCAGGCCAACCAGCTGCCCCAAGGTGTGCTGTCGCTGCTGCGTTAATTGCATCAAGCTGCGTACCGGCTACAAGCCGGTGCGGCGCTCGCAAATCAAGGCCTCCTTCGGGAGGCCTTTTGTATTTCCTTTTCCCTGCCTGCGCGCTGCGATGTAAGCGTCAATTGAACAAATGGCGGTGGTTTTGGCCTCTTATCGGTCTTATGTGCGTTATGGCTTGCCTCAACAATCCTCGTACCCGCAATACCAGACTTCGGTCCGCGTTTTCGGTCACGTGGGCCAGCTTCGTCGCTGGTCGTGAAAACGGCTAGTACGTCGCCGGTTTACTGGCTTGAAACAGGAGTACACGCTATGGCAGCCATCATCAATACGAATATTCAGTCGCTCAATGCTCAGCGCAGTCTGAGCTCCTCCCAAAGCCAGCTGGCAACCTCCATGCAGCGCCTGTCTTCGGGCTTGCGTATCAACAGCGCCAAGGATGATGCAGCAGGGCTTGCCATTTCTGAACGCATGACTACGCAGGTGCGTGGTTTGACGGTCGCCATGCGCAATGCCAATGACGGAATTTCGCTGGCGCAGACGGCTGAAGGAGCCTTGAACTCTCTGGGAGGGAATTTGCAGCGTATTCGCGAGCTGGCAGTTCAGTCGCGTAATGCAACAAACTCCGCTGAAGACAGAGCAGCCCTTGATACTGAAGTCCAGCAACTCAAGGCAGAAGTGTCTCGAATTGCTCAGCAAACCAGCTTTAATGGAACCATGTTGCTGGACGGATCGTTTACCAATATGGCATTCCAGGTTGGGGCTAATCAAGGTCAGACGATTGATGTGAGTGCCATTGTGAACGCCAATGTTGATGCATTGGGTTCTTGGAAAAGTGTGGATGTGCCAGCAACGGTCAAGGGTGATTCTCTCAAGGCGGGTATTGCCACACCTACAACATCGACTGCATCTGGGGTATTTACTCCGGCCTTACTCGCAGACGCAGGAAATGCGAAGCTGGTTGTGGGTGGTGTAGAAATTATTAACAAAACCACGACAACGGCGGGTGAAATAACCGCCGCGGACATTGATGCAGCATTAGCCCTCAAAAAAGATGAACTGCGGGATGCAGGAATCTCATTTTCTGGAAAGGCAGTGGGCTCTGGTGATTTAACCTTCACCAAGGCTGACGGAACATCATTTGACATTACGACTACAGCGGCTTTGGGTAGTTTTGTTGGAGCAGACTTCGCTGCAGGCACAAATCCCGCAACAACCAAAGGAACCACCGCTTTTCCTCCGTATGTGGCGGGGGATCTTGTTATTAATGGTAAAAATATCATCCTGTCTGAAGCAACAAATGCTGTGGACCGTGGCAAGCAAATGGTTGAGGCAATCAACACTGCATTTCCGGACGGCTCAGTGAAAGCATCGCTTGTTGGAGGGCGCTTAACACTGGTTGGATCTACGGATGTCACTGTGGGTGGACCGAAAGCGGCAGATGCAGGGCTCAGCGAAACAACAACAAAGTTCATCGCTGGAAAGCCGGAAGTGGGTTTTGGCGATGTGAATATCAAATCAGCAGAGTCTGCCGATAACGCAATCCTTGCAATGGACGCTGCATTGACTGCGGTCAACGGTGCAAGAGCAACGCTAGGTGCGATCCAAAGCCGCTTTGAGACCACGGTCGAAAACCTAAGCGTCAATGCCGAAAATCTTTCGGCCTCCCGCAGCCGTATCATGGATGCCGACTTTGCCGCTGAAACTGCCAATCTGAGTCGCACACAAATCCTGCAGCAGGCCGGCACGGCCATGGTGGCCCAGGCCAACCAGCTGCCGCAGCAGGTGCTCAAGCTGCTACAGGGCTAATACTTATCAAGAAGTGAGGTTCTGCCTCAAGTGTGTTGGCGATTTGCCGATACACCGTGTGCAGCGCTGTACACGCGGTGGCTGGGCTGGTGCATGCCCGGCCGCTGTTCAATGACGCAAGCCATGCGTGCTGTGCGCAGCTGCGTTGGCGGCGAGGGAGATTGTTATGGGTATCAGCTCGGTAGGTCTTGGCAGCGGCCTGGATGTTGAAAAAATTGTCACACAACTGGTGGCGCTGGAGTCCAAGCCACTGGCCACGCTGCAGACCAGGGCTGCGGGCATCAATACACAGATTTCGGCTTTTAGCCAGCTGAAATCGCAGATTGCCAATCTGCAGGAGCAGGCGACCAAGCTCACCAAAAAAGAGACCTGGCTGGGCAATACCTTGACTTCGTCCAATTCGGCTACGGTCAGCGGCACGGCTACGGCGGCTGCGGTGCAGGCAACCTATGACCTGATGGTCTCGCAAATGGCGGCAGGCCAGACGATAGGCTCGGGTCTGGTTCCTACCGGAACTGCATTGGGTACGGGCAAGCTGACCATTACCATGGGGGAGTGGGGTAGTACCAATTCCTCGGGTGTGTCCAGCGATTTCAAGGCCAATACCAAGGATGGCAAGGACGTCAGCTTTGAAGTAGAGATTACTGCCGCAGACGATTCGTTGGCCAAGATTGCTGCCAAGATCAATGCGGCCAAGGGTGATGTCAGTGCCACCGTGCTGAAGGATCACACGGGTGAACGCCTGGTGTTGCAATCCAAGACCACGGGCGTCAATTCGGCTTTTCAAGTGAAGGCAGAAGGCACGGAGCTGCAGCGGTTTGCCTATGACGGCGGCAATACCGTTGGTGGCATGAACCGCTCGGTTCAAGCTCAAGACACCTTGGCCACCATCAACGGCATTCAGATGGCATCTCACACCTCCACCTTCACGGATGTGGCGGAAGGGGTGACGCTGACGGTTTCCCAAAAAATGGAAGACAAAGCCGCGCCTGTACGCATCACGATTGCCAATGACAGCGCTGCGGCCAAGACGGCGCTCAAGAATTTTGTGGAATCGTACAACGCCTTGAGCAACGCGCTCACCACGATGACGGCTTACAACAAGGACGCCAAGACTGCGGGCACGCTGCAAGGCGATTCCACGGCGGTGAATCTGCAATCGGCCTTGCGCCGCATTGTCTCTGGCCCGGGTGGCGAGGGCGGTGCATTTGCCAGCTTGTCGCAGGTGGGCATTGCTTTTCAGAAGGATGGCACGCTCAAGATCGACGACACCAAGCTGGACAAGGCGCTCAAGGATCCGGAGAGCATGTCCAAGTTCTTTGCCGTAGATGTGGAAGACGCCAATCTGGACGGTTTTGCCGTGCGACTGAAGGATTTCACCACCGGCTTGTTGGCGACGGATGGCACTTTTGCCACCAAGGACACCTCGCTCAAAGACTCGCTCAAGCGCAATACCTCGGATCAGGAGCGTCAGACAAGCAAAGTTGCAGCGTATGAAGTGCGCTTGCGCGCCCAGTACTCGCGTCTGGATACGCAGATGGCCAGCCTGTCTGCGCTGGATACCTATATCACCCAGCAAGTAGCGGCCTGGAACAAGTCCGGCAGCTGATTTGCCAAGGGCAGAAGATAGGACTTAATTCCCTCCTGAGTCTGCCGATAACAAATGCAGTGATCTGAGAAACTGCAAACAAGGAGTGGTCGTGATGTTTACCCCAGCCAGTGCGCGCGCAATGTCGGCTTACCGCCAGGTGGGTGTGCAATCCATGGTGGATGGTGCATCGCCCCAGCAGCTGATCAAGATGTTGTTTGACGGTCTGGTGGCGTCCATCAACGCCGCGCGTGGAGCCATGGAACGTGGCGATGTCGGCGAAAAAGTGCGCCATATCGGCAAAGCCGTGCGCATTTTGCAAGAAGGCTTGCTGGCGGTGCTGGACAAGGAAAAAGGCGGCGAGCTGGCGGACAACCTGGCTGCACTCTACGACTACTGCACCACGCGTTTGACCTTGGCCAATGCGCGCAACGATGTGGCCATGGTCAATGAAGTGGCGCAATTGGTGGGCACCGTGGCGCAAGGCTGGACCGAGATGACAAATGCACCGGCACCTGCTGGGGCTTGATGATGGAGCACACTTTGATCGATTTCTACCGTGCCATAGAGCAAAGCAGCGCCAAGATGCTGCAGGCGGCCCAGGATAAAGATTGGGAGGGCGTTGCGCGTTACGAGGGCACTTGCGCCGTGCTGATCGAGCAGTTGCGCTTTCGCTCCCGTGAGGAAAAGCTGGCCCCCGAACTGCGCAAGGAAAAAGCGCGCATCATGCAACGTATCTTGCGCAACGATGCCCAGATTCGCGTGCTGGCCGAGCCCTGGCTGGCCAATTTCGAACACCTGTTTGACGGCCAGCCGCATGTGATGCACTGAGAGCCAGACCTTCGGCTCAAGATGAAAAGCCCTGTCGCAGCAATGCGGCAGGGCTTTCTTGTTGGTGCTCAAGGATTCTGAATGAAATCGGTCTTAAGTGATTTGCCGGCAAGCGCTTGCAGCTATCGAATCAATGAGCGTTGCGTGGATACGGGAAAGCAAAAAGCCCGCATGTCATCACAACCTGCGGGCAAGCCTTGGAGGGTAAAAGCGTTGGTGTGAGCTTCGCTCACACCTGCATATTCATTACATCGGTATAGGCCTGTACCAGGCGGTTGCGCACATGCAGCGTGGCCTGAAAGCCGATCTGTGATTTCTGCATGGCCAACATGGTCTGCTCCAGGCTGACGGCCGGGTTCTCCAGCTGCACTTCGCGTTGCAGCTGGCCGGAATGGTTCTGGGCGCTGCTGACTTCCTTCAGTGCGCCCTGCAGGGCCTGACTGAATCCGCCGGCTGCCACGGCAGGGCTGCCGGTGGTGGCAAGGCCTTTGGTGAGCGGGCTGCCGCTGACGGGGGAGGTGAGGCTGGGAATTCGCAAGTCCATATAGATTCCAACAGGAGTTGGTGAGATGGCGTGATCCTAGGTTTTTGAGAGCGCGGCAGACGGGCGATAAGTGGGGGGTTTGGCGCGCTTATCGGGGGAATGTGAAAGCCGGCAGTCCGAATAATCCACAGGACGCTAGACCTCGTGTGGGGTCTGACACATGGAACTCAAATGTCTGCTGTTGCTGAAGTACCCAACCCTGTCGCCGCACCTGTTGCCCGCCCTGCCGTCATGCAGCGCTGGAATGCGCTGGACCGTGCTCAGCGTCTGCGATGGGGTGCGCTGGCGGCCCTGGTAGCGGTTGGTCTGGTAGCTGCTGCCGTGTTTTACCGCCAGCCTGATTACAAGCTGCTGTTCTCCAATCTGAGCGACAAGGATGGCGGTGCCATCGTGGCCCAACTCAGCCAGCTGAACGTGCCCTACCAGTACAGCGAAGGCGGTGGCGCCATCATGATTCCGGCCGACCGGGTGCACGATGTGCGCCTGAAGCTGGCCACCCAGGGCCTGCCCAAGGGGTCGGTGACGGGCTTTGAACTGATGGAGAACAGCAAGTTTGGCATCACCCAGTTTCAGGAGCGGCTGAATTTTCAGCGCGGTTTGGAAGGCGAGCTGACGCGCTCCATTCTGGCCTTGAGCGCGGTGCAAAGCGCACGCGTGCACCTGGCGCTGCCCAATCAGAACGGTTTCTTTCGCGAGCAGCAAAAGCCTTCGGCTTCGGTGTTGTTAAGTCTGCACCCGGGCCGTGTGCTGGATCGCACCCAGTTGGCGGGCATCGTGCATCTCGTGGCATCCAGCGTGCCCGAAATGCAGCCTGAAGCGGTCAGCGTCCTTGATGACTCGGGCAAGCTGCTGTCGCAGTCGCCCGACAGCAGCGGCAACAGCCTCGACATGCAGCAGCTCAATTACACGCAGCAGATCGAGCAGCAGTATGTGCGTCGCATTCTGGAAATTCTGGAGCCCGTGGTGGGTAAGAACAATGTGAAGGCCCAGGTCTCGGCAGAGATGGACTTCAGCCAGACCGAGCAGACTTCCGAGCAGCATCGCCCCAATCAGGCGGCCGATGGTGGAGCCATTCGCAGCCAGCAAGTGGTGGAGAGCCTCAACGATGCCAAGCCGCCCATGCCTACCGGCGTTCCCGGTGCTGCCAGCAACCAGCCGCCACCCAATTCCACGGCCCCCATCAACGGGGCCAACCCGGCGCCGCAGGCCGCCGATGGCCAGCAAGGCCAAAGCCGTGGGCAAGGCAACGGCAAGCGCGAATCCATTACCAACTACGAGGTGGATAAAACCGTGCGCGTCACCCGTGGCGGCAGCTCGGGAGCCATCAAGCGCCTGACGGCAGCCGTGGTGGTCAACGCTCCCCTGGCCGTGCCGGCCGGTACCGATGCAGCCACCGCCGCCACTGCGGCAGCCGCTACCAGCGGCCTACGTGCCTTGAGCGCGCAGCAGCAGGAGCAGCTTCTGACCTTGGTGAAGCAAACCGTGGGCTTTAGTACAGATCGCGGTGACTCGGTGAATCTGGTCAGCGCGCCTTTTGTGGATGTGGTGGCCGCACCCGTGGAGCTGCCGTTGTGGAAAGACCCGGAAATGCAGGCCATGGCCAAGGACCTGGGCGTGCCGATTGCACTGGCCTTGTTTGGTGCACTGGTGCTGTTGGGCCTGGTGCGTCCGTTGCTCAAGGGTCGAGGGGGCGAGCAGGCTGGTCTGCGCATTGATGCGATTGAAGGCGAATTGGTGGAGCGTCCCGCTCTGCCGGCTCCTGCGGCGGACCCGTCAGCGAGCAAGGAGGGGGCCCGCATGGAGCAGGCACGCCTGTTGGCCAAGCAAAACCCGATTGCGGTGGCCAATATCGTCAAGACCTGGATTAACGGCGAGAGCGCCTGAGCCTTGATCCCTGTGGATAACTGAATAGAGAGTGCGAATATGGATGACCGAGGCCTGAACGACGCTGCCATTTTGCTGGTCTCCCTCGGTGAGGAAGAGGCGGCCGAGGTATTCAAGCACCTGAGCCCCAAGGAAGTGCAAAAGCTGGGCGAGACCATTGCCCGCATGCGTGGCGTGACGCGTGAAAAAGTCGATTTCGTGATCGAGCGCTTTGCCAGCGATGCCGCCGCACAAAGCCTGCTGGTGGACGATGCCAGCGACTATGTGCGCTCGGTGCTCAAGCGTGCCCTGGGCGATGACAAGGCCGCGCTTTTGATTGACCGCATCTTGCAAGGTGGCGATATCTCGGGCATTGAAAGCCTCAAATGGATGGATCCGCTGTCGGTAGCCGAACTGCTGCGCGGCGAGCACCCGCAGATCGTGGCTGCCATTTTGGTGCACCTGGAGTACGAGCAGGCGGCTGCCGTGCTCATGCAGCTGCCCGAGCGTTTTCGCAGCGAAGTCATGCTGCGCGTGGCAACGCTGGAAGGTATTCAGCCCGCCGCGCTCAAGGACCTCAATGAAGTGCTCTTCCAGGTGCTGGCCGGCGGCGACAAGGTGCGCAAGACCTCGCTGGGCGGGGTGAAGACGGCGGCCGAAATGCTGAACCAGCTGGGTGGCAATTCGGATGTGGCCGTGCTTGATTCCATTCGCAACTACGACCCCGAGCTGGCCCAGAAGATCATGGACCGCATGTTTGTCTTCGATGATCTGGTCAAGCTCGACGACCGCTCGATACAGATGGTGCTGCGTGAGGTGGTTATGGAGACGCTGATCGTGGCGCTCAAGGGCGGCTCCATGGAGGTGCGCGACAAGGTCCTGGCCAATATGTCCATGCGTGCTTCCGAGTCGCTGCGCGAGGATCTGGAGTCGCGCGGCCCCATGCGCTTGTCCGAAGTCGAAGCCCAGCAAAAGGAAATCCTCAAGATCGTGCGCCGTCTGGTCGAGGAAGGCCAGATCACCATAGGCTCCGGCCCGGAAGACAGCTATGTCTAATCCTGTGAACCGCAGTCATTCGCGCTTTATCCCGCAGGAAGAAATTGACGACAAGGCCGTGACACCCTGGCGTTTTGATGCCGTTGATGCCCATGCCGGCGGCTTGGCACCCGTCACGGCCGCGCAGTTTCAGAGCTTTAGCGCGGCCGCCTTCATGCCTGCAAAGCAGCTGTCTGCCGAGGTGGTGGAGATGCCGGAGCCGCAAGCGCCTGCGCCAGCCGAGCCGGCCTTGGCGCAGGAGCAGTTGCAGCAGATGCTGGAGCAGGCCCGTGCCGAAGGTCTGGCTCAGGGGCTGGCCCAGGGCAAGGCGCAGACCACGCAGGAATGGCAGCGTCGCCTGGACGACTATGTGGCTGGCGTGGGCCGCGACAATGTTCAGCGCGTGGATGCCGTGCTGCAGGGCCTGGATGCCGGCTTCAAGCAAATGCAGACCGGTGTGGCCAGCGAACTGCTGGACCTGGCTTGTGAAATTGCGCGTCAGGTGGTGCGCCAGGAGCTGCGCAGTCAGCCCCTGGCCCTGCTGCCCGTGGTACGCGAGGCGCTGGACATGCTGGCCGCCGAAAGTCGTCTGGCCACGGTGCGCCTGAACCCGGCAGACTTTGCCGTGCTGGACGGGGCTTTGCGCTCCGAGCATGGAGAGCACAGCAAGATTCAATGGCTCAGTGATGCCTCGGTGGCGGCCGGTGATGTGAAAGTGGAATCCGGCGGCGCTGAAATCGATGCAGGTCTGGACAAGCGCTGGCGTCGTGCCGTGGCGGCCCTGGGTCTGGTCTCCACCTGGTATGACGGAGCGCCGTGATGCAAGAGACTGCGCCAAGCAATACCTCGGACCAAGACTCGGACCACAGCGCGGAAAACCCCTGGCTGCAATTCATGGCCAATGCCCAGGCGCGCTATGCGCAGCCCGTGGCGCTGGAATGTCAAGGCCGTCTGACCCGCCTCACCGGTCTGGTGCTCGAAGCCAGCGGCCTGCGCGTGCCCGTGGGCGCGCAATGTCATATCCGCCAGCCCGGGCAGGAGCCGGTGTTGGCCGAAGTGGTGGGCTTTTCCGGCGAGCGTGCCTACCTCATGCCGGCCGGCGATATTCAAGGCCTGTCCAGTGGAGCCATGGTCACGCCGGTCGTGCCTTCGGTGCCGCTGCCGCCATTTGGCGCAGGGCCGGAAGTAAGGGTCTCCCGCTCCGTCGGCGTTCTGCGCCTGCCCATGGGCGATGGCCTGCTGGGCCGCGTGGTGGATTCGCAAGGCACGCCTCTGGATCATGGCGGTGCCTTGAGCGATGTGCTGGCGCAGGAGCTGGACCGCAGCCCCATCAATGCCATGGAGCGCGACCCCGTCCGCGAACCGCTGGATACCGGCGTCAAGGCCTTGAACGCCTTGCTCACGGTGGGCAGGGGTCAGCGTCTGGGCCTGTTTGCCGGCTCGGGGGTGGGGAAATCCGTGCTGCTGGGAATGATGGCCCGCTACACCCAGGCCGATGTGATCGTGGTGGGCCTGATAGGCGAGCGTGGCCGCGAGGTCAAGGAATTTGTGGAAGACATTCTGGGCGCCCAGGATCGCAGCCGCGCCGTGGTGGTGGCCGCGCCGGCCGACGCGCCGCCGCTGCTGCGCATGCAGGGCGCCAGCTACGCCACAGCCATTGCCGAGCATTTTCGGGACAAGGGCAAGCATGTGCTGCTGCTCATGGATTCGCTGACCCGTTACGCCATGGCCCAGCGCGAGATCGCCCTGGCCATTGGCGAGCCGCCGGCCACCAAGGGCTATCCGCCATCGTGCTTTGCCAAGCTGCCTGCCCTGGTAGAGCGCAGCGGCAACGGCTTGAACGGCGTGGGGTCGATCACGGCTTTCTACACCGTGCTGTCCGAAGGCGATGACCAGCAGGACCCGATTGCCGACGCCGCCCGTGCCATCTTGGACGGCCACGTGGTGCTGTCGCGGGCGCTGGCCGAAACCGGACATTACCCCGCCATCGATATCGAGCAGTCGGCCTCGCGTGTCATGCACAACGTGGTCACACGTGAGCATTTCGAGCTGGCGCGCCGCTTTCGTGCCGTGTATTCGCGCTACCAAAAAGGCCGCGATCTGGTTCAGGTTGGTGCCTATCTGGCCGGTTCCGACCCGCAGATGGACGAGTCCATTCGCCTGCAGCCTGCGATGACGGCTTTTCTGCAGCAAAGCATGTTTGAAAGCTCCGACATGGAGCACAGCGTGGCAGGCATGGCCCAGGCCGTGCAGGCCGCGTAAATCGAATAACAACCAGGGAGTTGCAACATGTCATCCGTGAACGCTTTGATGGTGGCCATTGATGCCGCCGTGCGCAAACGCGACGCCGCCCGCACGGGTTTGCAGGAGCGCCAGAGTGCCCAGCAGGCGGCACAGGTCCAGATGGACCAGTTGCAGGCCTATATGCAGGAAATGCAGACCCGCTGGGGCGCGCAGGACGGCCTGGCCGTGCAGCCCGAAGTCATGCATCACCACTACCAGTTCATGGATCGGCTGCAACATGCCATCAGCCTGCAGACCTCGGTGCTGGTCGATGTGCGGATTCGACTCGAAGCCGCGCAGCAGGCCTTGCTGGCTGCCGAGCTGCGGGTGAGCAGCCTCAACAAGGTGGTGGATGTGCGCAAGCGCGACATGGCCCTGGTCCAGATGCGTCGCGAGCAAAAAGAGACCGATGAACGCGCCGCCCTGCAGTTCTTCCGGCGCAGCCTGGGCTTGCAGATGCAGGAGGCGGCACCATGAGCGATACCCGTATTGAACCCCGGCTGGCCCAGCAGACCATGGCGACTTCCCGCAGCGCGGGCGCGAGCACAGAGCAAGGTGTGGCAGGAGGCTTTTCCTCGGTGCTGGCGGCTCAGGGCGCCGGGGCTGCCGGCTTTTCTCTGGCACCGGCCGAGCCAGGCGGTGCCAGCCTTGGCTTGGCTGCCAACCTTGCGCCACTCAGGTCCGTCGCGGCCGACGAGGATTTGCCGTCTGTGCCGTCTGCCGAGGCGTTGATGCTGGCCGGCCAGGTGCATGCACCCTGGATGAGCCTGGTGGGGCAGACCGCCGCGCAGGATAGTCAGGCCGATACCGACTTGCGCCAAGGTGTGGCCACGGACTTTCTTTCGGGCCGGGGTCATGCGGGCCTGCTGGCCCAGCGACAAAGCCTGGAGCCGAAGGCGAGCGGAGCCAATGCCGCGGCTCATGCGGCATTTATGGCGGTGGATTCAAAGCAGAACGTGCCTCAAACCCAATATCCGAATGCGCAAGCTGCTATTAATGTTGATGTTTCTGCTGCCAATCTGGCGGATACAGCGGCTGACGCGTCCGGGAGCAAAAATCAGGCTGTGCTGACCGCAGATACTTTGCAAAGTGCTGCGCAACAGACGACCGAGGTCCGTCATACCGCGCAGTCCATGGCGCAGCACGGTGGCAGCCTAGGCTTGCAAGGTATGACGGCGGTGCAGCCGCAGGAGCTGGCAGGACTCAAGGAAAGCTTGCTGGCGGCCATGCAGCGCGGCAAGGGGGCTGAAGATCTGGCAGGCAGCGGTGATCGGCCAGCAGCGCAAGGCGGCCACGATGCGCTGGCCGCCGCCATGGCTGCTGGGACGTTACAGGCCGGCATGCAGGCGGGAGCCCAAGCCGGCGGACAGGATGCTTCGGCTTTTGCCCAGACGGAAGACGGCCAGGCCGCACCGGCGGAGCGCGAGCAGGAAATATCCGAACAGGTGGCTTTCTGGGCACATCAGAAAAATCACCATGCTGCCCTGTCCATAGAGCACGAAGGCAAGCCGATTCAGGTGCAGGTGCAACTGAACGGACAGGAGGCCCATGTGCGCTTTGCTGCGAACGATGAACAGGCGCGCCAACTGCTGGCCGACGGCCAGTCCCAGTTGCGTGAGCTGCTGCAGGCCCAGGGCCTGCAACTGGTCGGGGTCAGCGTGGGCAGCGGCAAGGCCGATTCCCAGGGCAATAGTCAGCGTGACGAGGGGCGCAGCACCGCCAAGCAGGCGCGTGTGCAGCTGACGACCGATGTGGGGGGCGCCCCCGTGGCTGCCAGACCCAAAAGCGCGGGTGTGGATGTATTCGTCTAACGCGGTTTGAATGCTGCAGGCTCATCCGAGCCAGGGAGAAGGCGGGGTTTAGCGCTTTTATTCGGGCAATGCCTCTGGCGGTACGTGTCCAATAATTCAGGCGTGGACCTCCCGTGCATGGTGCAGCGAATGCCGGTCGTGGTCTTTCTTTAGTAAGGAATATCCGCCGTGTCAGCCAATCCCAATGCCGCTCCCGCAGCCCCTGCTCCGGCCAAGAGCAAAAAGTTGATCCTGATCATCGGCATCGTCGCGTTGCTGCTCATCGTGGCCGCTGCCGCTTACATCTGGATGGTGCAGCGCCAGCACAGCAGCGCGGATGGCGAGGATGAGGTCAAAGTCGAAGCCACGGTGCCAACGTTCTTGCCGCTCGACAATATGGTGGCCAATCTGGCCGACCCCGGCGGCGATCGCTTTGTGCAGCTGGGCATCACGTTGGAGCTGGCGGACGAAAAGACGGCCGGCACCGTCAAACAATATTTGCCCAGTATCCGCAACGGCATTCTGATGCTGGTGTCCCAGCGCAGCTCCGATGAGCTGCTCACGCGCGAAGGCAAGGAAAAGCTGGCTGCCGATGTGCTGGCCGAAGTGGCTGCGCCGCTGGGCTATAACGCTCGCCCCAAAAAGCGTTCGCAGGACGATGATGACGAGGAGCGTCCCAGCAAGGCCGGCAAGAATCCCGTGCGCCGCGTGCTGTTCTCCAGCTTCATTATTCAATGATCCTGGAGCCCAAGCATGAGTGACTCATTTCTCTCCCAGGAAGAAGTGGATGCCCTTTTAGAGGGCGTCACAGGCGAAAGTCAGAAGTCCGAGGTGGCCGAGGTCGATATCGGCCTGATCCGCAACTACGACATTTCTAGCCAGGAACGCATTGTCCGCGGTCGCATGCCGACCATGGAAATCGTCAATGAACGCTTTGCGCGTAACTTCCGCATTGGCCTGTTCAACTTTATTCGCCGCAGCCCCGAGGTTTCGGTCGGTACGGTCTCGGTGCAGCGTTACAGCGCTTTCCTGCGCGAGCTGGCCGTGCCCACCAATTTCAATATCGCGGCCATTCGCCCTCTGCGCGGCAGCGGCCTGGTGGTTTGCGAGCCCTCGCTGGTCTTTGGCGTCATCGACACCTTGTACGGCGGTACGGGTCGCCTGCAAACCCGTATCGAGGGGCGTGATTTCTCGCACACCGAGCAGCGCGTCATCAACCGCCTGGTCAACGTGATCTGCGAGGAATACAAAAAAGCCTGGCACGGCATCTATCCGCTGGAGCTGGCCTATCAGCGCTCGGAAATGCAGCCCCAGTTCGCCAATATCGCCACGCCCAGCGAAATCGTGGTCTCCACGGCTTTTCAGCTGGAGATCGGTGATATCTCAGGCTCGATCCACATCTGCATGCCCTACGCCACGCTGGAGCCCATCCGCGACGTGCTGTATTCGTCCACCCAGGGCGATGCCATCGAGGTGGACAGGCGCTGGGTCAAGGTGCTGACGCGGGAAATCCAGTCGGCCGATGTGACCCTGGTGGCCGAGCTGGCCCGGGCCGATGCCACGGTGGAGCAGCTGCTGGCCATGCGCCCCGGCGACTTCATCGAGCTGGATCGCGAGCCGCTGATCCGGGCCTCGATTGGCGGGGTTCCGATTTTCGAGTGCCAGTACGGCACGCACAACGACAAATATGCAATCCGCGTGGAGCATTGCCTGCGCGGCGGTGATTCCGGCTGGACGGGAGAGAAAAATGGCAATTGACGACAGCAACAAGAGCGCGGGCGACGATCCCTTCTCGGGCTGGGCCGAAGCGCTGGAAGAGCAGCGCGCCCACGACGGCGCAGACGTTTCCGAACAGGGGGGACCGCTCTCCGGCGAAGCACAGCGCCCCTATGGTGGCGCCGATGTGCCGGTGCACGATATCAACATGGTGCTGGACATTCCGGTGCAGCTCTCGGTTGAGCTGGGCCGTACCAAGGTGCCTATCAAATACATTTTGCAGCTGGCCCAGGGCTCGGTGGTGGAGCTGGATGCGCTGGCCGGCGAGCCCATGGACGTGCTGGTCAACGGCTATCTGATTGCCCAGGGCGAGGTGGTGGTTGTCAACGACAAGTTCGGTATCCGCTTGACGGATGTGGTGACGCCGTCCGAACGTTTGCGCCGGGTCAGCCGTGGTTGACAGCACGGCGGCGGCTGCGCCCTCCATGTGGCCCACGCTGGTGCTGGTGGCGCTGTTTGTCGCCGCCATGGCAGCTTTGCCCTGGCTGGTGCGCCGGCTGCAGCAAAAGAATTTGCTGCCCCGCGGCATGGGTATGGCGCGTGGCGCGGCCCCGCTGCCGTTGCAGACTCTGGGATCGCTGTCCATAGGCCAGCAGCAGCGCGTGGTGACGGTGCAAGTAGGCGAGGGCGATGAAGCCGTGCGCCTGGTGTTGGGCGTGACGACGCAGCAGATTCAATGCCTGCATGTGCTTGCAGAGCGCAAGGAATATACGCCGGCAGCTATCAAAAGCGAGGCATCGCAGTTTGCCGATGTCATGGCCCAGGCTCAGCGCCAGGCATCGCAGGATCAGGGACATGTCTAAGTTCGTATCTCGCCGTACGGTTGCAGCCCTTGTCTGCCTGCCATTGTGGGGCGCGCCTTTGCTGGCTACCGCCCAGGGGGCTCCCGCCAGCTTGCCGTTGCTGGTAGGGCAGGGGGCTGGTGGTGCCAGCTATTCCGTGCCCATTCAGACCTTGCTGTTTTTTACGGCACTGTCGTTTCTGCCGGCCATTTTGCTGTTGATGACGGGCTTTACCCGCATCGTCATCGTGCTCAGTCTGCTGCGTCAGGCGCTGGGCACACAGTCTGCTCCGCCCAATCAGGTGGTGATCGGCCTGTCGTTGTTTCTCACGCTGTTTGTGATGGGGCCCACGCTGGACAAGGTCTATCAGGATGCTTATGTGCCTTACACCAGCAACAGCATCAGCTTTGAGCAGGCGGTGGACAGGGCCGAGGCGCCCATGCGCTCCTTCATGCTCAAGCAGACGCGTCAGTCGGATTTCGCGCTGTTCAAGCGTCTGGCCAAGCTCGATGAAGCCGTGACGGCGGAGACCGCACCGCTGCGCGTGCTGGTGCCGGCCTTTGTGACCAGCGAGCTCAAAACGGCTTTCCAGATCGGCTTCATGATCTTCATCCCGTTTCTGGTGATCGACATGGTGGTGTCCTCCATCCTCATGTCGCTGGGCATGATGATGCTCTCGCCGGTGCTGGTGGCGCTGCCGTTCAAGCTCATGCTGTTTGTGCTGGCCGACGGCTGGAATCTCATCATCGGCTCGCTGGCCGCAAGTTTTGCGACATGAAGCTCCACCTGAATCGCTTCGCGCCTTCCCCCTCAAGGGCGACGGCAGCCTTTGCTGCGGGGCGGCCCTTGCTGGCTGCCTCTTTGATGTGCAGTGTCTATTTCAAGCAGATCTGACGCTGCAAGCGATGTAGAGAGAAAGAGGAACCCATGACCTCTCAATTTGTTCTGACCTTTGGCCGCGAGGCGCTGACCCTGCTGCTCATGATCTCCATGCCTGTGCTGGGCGTGGTCATGGCCGTGGGCCTGGTGGTCAGCGTGTTTCAGGCCGTGACCCAGGTGCATGAAGCCACGCTGGCTTTTGTGCCCAAGCTGCTGGCTGCCGTGCTGGTGTTTGCCGTGGCCGGGCCGTGGATGCTCTCCACGCTGGTGGATTTCATTCGCCGCACCATCGAGAGCATTCCCGGCTCGATTGGGTGAATCGCGGGTGATATCGATCAGTGAAGCCCAGTTGGTGGCCTGGCTCTCGCCGGTGCTGTGGCCGTTTGTGCGCGTGCTGGCACTGTTTTCGGTGGCGCCCGTGTTTTCGCAGCGTGCCATCCCCTTGCGGCTCAAGGTGGGGCTGGCGCTGCTGGTCGCCATCTGCGCCCAGCCCGTGTTGGGCGTGCAGCCGGTGATTTCCATCAATTCGGCCCAGGCATTGGGCACGGTGGTGCAGCAGGTGGTGATCGGGCTGTCCGTGGGTTTTGCCGTGCGCCTGGTGATGGCCGCCGTGGAAGTGGCCGGTGAGGTGATTGGCCTGCAGATGGGCTTGAACTTTGCCTCCTTCTTCGATCCCACCAGCAATGCCCAGCTCAGCGCTGTGGCGCGCTTCATGGTGCAGATCGCCACGCTGCTGTTCATTGTGATCAACGGCCACCTGCTGGTGCTGATGGCGGTGCTCAAGAGTTTTGAAGCTTTTCCGGTGGATGGCAACTTTCTGCAGGCCATTGCCCAGATGCGCCTGCATGAGATGGGTAGCGCCGTGTTTGCCAGCGCTTTCTGGATTGCCCTGCCCATGATTGCCATGCTGCTTTTCGTCAATCTGGTGCTGGGCATCATCTCGCGCGTAGCGCCGCAGATGAATATCTATGCCGTGGGCTTTCCCGTCACGCTGACCGTGGGCTTGCTGGGGCTGGTCGCCACTCTGCCTTTGCTGGAGCAGCCCATGGTGGCCTTGCTGCAAAAAGGCATTGCCATCTTTGGTGTGGGCAGCTGATATAAAAAAGATAGCTGCAAGCGCAAGGCTACAGACTTGTTTAGATCTGAATAGGCCTGAAATCCAATTCAGTCATGCACAAGCAGCTGCGCTTTTATATCAATTGGTTGTGAATGGCATAGGCCGTCAGCTCGGCATTGCTGCTCATGGAGAGTTTTTCCAGCACGCGGGCCCGGTAGACGCTGACGGTCTTGGGGCTGAGCATCAGCTCTTGGGCAATGTCGGTCAGGCGCTGACCGTTTGCAATCTTGAGCAGGGTCTGCATTTCGCGCTCGGACAGGCTTTCATGCGGTACAGGAGTGGCGGGCTGGGCCAGGCTTTCGGCCAGCATCTGCGCCACTTCGGCGGTCAGGTATTTGCGGCCGCTGAATACGGTGCGTACGGCTTCGATCAGCAGCACCGGGTCGCCCGCCTTGTTGGCATAGCCTTGAGCGCCGGCCTTGATGCTGCGCAGCGCGTACTGATCCTCGGGATACATGGAGACCATGATGACGCGAATGTGCGGATTGGTCTCGCGCACGCTGGTCAGCACTTCCAGGCCGCTGCGGCCGGGCATGTTGATGTCGAGCAGCAGCACGTCACAGGTCGCAGTCCGTAGTTGTTCGCGCAGCTCGGCGTAGCTGGCCGCTTCGCCGGTGACGGTGATGTCCGTGGCTTCGGCCAGCGTATCGCGAATGCCCCGGCGCAGTACCGCATGGTCATCGCATAACACCACGTGGATCAAGTTGGGTCTCCTGAAAAGTCAAAAACTGAGGCTTGCAAGGCAGCAGCGGATCGGTGCCCAATGGTAGGTCATGCCTGCACAGACGTGGCGCTGGCATCCAATGGGATGGAAATAATGATGGAGGTACCGCAGCCCGCCTGGCTGCTGATGTCGAGCCAGCCATGGACGGTACGTGCGCGCTCACTCAAGCCGCGTAGGCCAAAGGATTGGGGTTTTTCGCGAGCACCTGCCGAAAGTCCGACGCCATTGTCCGTGACTTCCAGGGTCAGAAAACCTTCCTGATCGGACAGTTCTATATCCACACGGCTGGCTTGGGCGTATTTGCTGATATTGGTCAAAGCTTCTTGTGCCGTGCGGTAGGCCACCAGCTGCAAGGCGGGAGCGATATCCATATGCTCGCGGCTGAGGCGCAGCCGCACAGGCACGCCGCTGCGGCGCTCAAAATCGCTGGCCAGCCATTGCACCGCGGCCACCAAGCCCTGATCCAACACCGGAGGGCGCAGGTTTTGCATGATGCGCTGGCTGGCCCCCAGAGCATGCTCGAGCATCTCCAGTGCCGAACGTGCATGGGATTGCATGGGGCCTTGCGGTGTATTGCGCAGCAGCCAGGCCAGATCGAACTTGACGGCGGTGAGTGAGCCGCCGATGTCATCATGAATCTCGCGCGAGATGCTGGCGCGTTCCTGCTCTATCGAGGTGTGCAGGTGCTCGGTCAGCTCGGCCAGGCGCTTTTCCGACGCGGCCAGCTCCTGCATGGCGCGGTGGCGAGCGCGCCTGGCCTCGTGCACTTCCAAGGCACGTTTGATGACATGGGGCAGACTGCTGATCTGGTCCTTGAGCAGATAGTCGCTGATGCCCAGGCGCATGATGTCCACGGCTGCCGACTCGCCAATCGCTCCGGAAAGCAGTACAAAAGGCGGTGGCGCGGGCAGGGCGCGAACCAGATCCCAGACATCGATGGCCGTAAAGCCCGGCAGATGGTAGTCAGCCAGAACCAGATCGAAATTTTGCGTGCTCAGTGCCTGGCCTGCATCCTGCAGGGTATCGACTGGCGTCACGGTGCAAGCCGGTAGACCGCGTTGCAGATGCAGCCGCGCCAAGGCCTGATCGGCGACAGAGTCTTCAATATGCAGGATGTTCAAGGGCTGTTCCTGCAATTGCGCATAGCCAAGGGCGCTATCATTGGATACATTTTGGAACATAGAGGTCAAAATTCGTCAAGCCGGGTTGCGTGAGCTCTCTGCTAACGATCACGAATGTGTTCATGCGTGAAGCATGGCACAGCTATAGGGCTGTTCGCTGTTGGAGCAAGGATGCAGACATTCCAAAACCCTTCGGGTGAGCCTGCGGGACCCACGCCTGTCATGGTGGCCGCGGAGCTGCAAGACGCTTTGTCGGTCGCTTTGCGCGACCTGCAGCGTCTGGAGGGCTTGCTTGACCATGCCTCGCACAATCTGCTGGAGCGGTTTGAAGAGGCGAACGCACAATTGTCGCATCCCGATTTGGCTGGGTCGTCGCAGGCGGATGCCGCTCGCGAAGCTCTGCGCCAGGCGGTTATCGAGCTGCAATTTCATGACATGTCCTCGCAATTGATAGCGCATATTGCCAGTACGCTTCAGGCCTGTGCATTCCGTTTTGCTGCAAGCACCACGGGGGATGGTCAGAATGTGGTTGTGGATGCCAGCTTGCAACCTATGCCGGGCAAGCCCAATCCCGTGACTCAAAGTGAGATGGACGCAGGCTCTGTGGAGCTGTTTTGACTGTATTTATGAACCACATCTTTTCCTATTGCCCGTCTGTTGGAGCTGTACATGCGATCGATTCTGGCCGTTGATGATTCCCCTTCGATGCGAAAGATGGTCGCTTTCACATTGACCAGCGCTGGTTTCAAGGTGGTCGAGGCCGTGGATGGCGTGGACGCATTGGCAAAAGCGCAGTTGGAGAATATCGACCTGGTGCTGGCAGATCAGAACATGCCGCGCCTGGACGGTATCGGCCTGACGCGCAAGCTGCGCGAAGACCCCAAGTTTCAGGACACACCGATTTTGATCTTGACCACGGAATCCAGTGATCTGATGAAGCAGGCGGGGCGCGCTGCCGGTGCCACGGGCTGGCTGGTCAAACCGTTTGACCCCAGTCGTTTGATCGAAGTCATTCAGAAAGTGCTCCGTTAAGCCGATAGTTACGGAGACACCCGAAAAAATAGCAGGAAACACATGGCTGATCTACACCAAGATGGCGCAGGCTCTGGCGCGGACTTTGACCTGAGCCAGTTCTATCAAATTTTCTTTGAAGAGGCTAGCGAGAATCTCGATCAGATGGAGAAAATGCTTGTCGGCCTGGATCTGACAGCGGCCAATGACGAAGAACTCAATGGGATCTTCCGCTGCGCGCACTCCATCAAGGGCGGTGCGGCTACCTTCGGTTTCTCGGATGTGACCGCGCTGACTCATCGTATGGAGTCCTTGCTGGATCGTCTGCGTCGCCACGAGATCACACCCATCCCCGAGATGGTGGATGTGCTGCTGGAGTCCGCAGACGCCAGTCGCAGCCTGCTGGCTCGCCACCAGGCTGGTGACGAAGGCGAGGCCGTATCGACGGCTGAGTTGGTGATGCGCATTGAAGCCCTGGCCCAGGGTCTGACGGTGATGCCTACCGTGGACCGGGGCAGCCCCGCTTCGCCACCCGCCCCGGTTGCGGTAGTTGCTGAACCTGTGTTTGCGACTGCGCCGGTGCTTGTGCCAGAACCGGAGGTACCAGCCCTGGCGAATGCAGGTACGGCAATCGGTACCGAGCAGCCGGAAAGTGCGCGGGTGCTGCATATACGGATCGGGCCTTTGGCGCGCCTGGAGATGGCGGATGCCATCAAGGAGCTGTTTCGCGATATTCCGGGGCTGGGCACCATCGAAGACCTTCCATCACCCCAGAGCGATAGCCGCCTGTTTCTGGTCAGGACCTTGTCGGCGGATGACGAGTTGTGCGATCTGTTTGCCTTTCACGTAGCCAAGGAGCAGGTGCATATTTCGGCGGTGGCCGAGGAGCCGGCCGAATCCTTGGAGCCGCCAGCAACGCAAGAGGTGGTGCAGCCCATTGCTGGGGATGGCGAATTCCAGGCGCTTATTCATTTGTCTGCCGAGGATGCCTATGGCTTTTTCGCGGGTGCACCGGGTGTCCCTGTAGGCAATCTGCCGGAGGCGACTGCTTCTGTGGAGACAATGCAGACCGTCTCACCCAAGGCCGTGGTCAAAACGGCGCAGACCATGGAGTCCACCAGCATCCGTGTGGACATCAAAAAAGTCGATCAGCTGATCAACCTGGTGGGAGAGTTGGTCATTACCCAGGCCATGCTGGCTCAGAATAGCCAGGGGCTGGATACATCCACTTATCAACAGCTACTGGCAGGGCTGGCCGATCTGGATCGCAACACGCGCGACTTGCAGGAGTCGGTGATGTCGATCCGCATGATTCCCATGTCCACCGTGTTCAGCCGCTTTCCGCGCATGTTGCGCGATCTGGCGGGCAAGCTGGGCAAGAAAATTGACCTCATCACCTTGGGTGAGGCCACAGAGCTGGACAAGGGTTTGGTGGAAAAGATCACCGACCCTCTCACCCATCTGGTGCGCAACAGCGTGGATCACGGTATTGAAATGCCCGAGGACAGGCTGGCTGCAGGAAAGTCCGAAAGCGGCACCTTGACGTTGGCGGCTTCCCATCAGGGTGGATCCATCGTGATTGAGGTGCGCGATGACGGGCGCGGCATGAACCGAGAGAAAATTCTGAGCAAGGCGCGTGAACGCGGCATGGATGTTTCGGACAACATGCCCGACAGCGAAGTCTGGCAGCTGATTTTTGCTCCCGGCTTTTCGACGGCCGACGTGGTAACCGATGTCTCCGGCCGCGGTGTGGGCATGGATGTGGTCAAGCGCAACATCACATCGCTGGGTGGATCGGTGGAGATCGAATCCGTGGCCGGGCGGGGTATGAAGGTATCGGTGCGCCTGCCGTTGACACTGGCCATCATGGATGGCATGTCGGTAGGCGTGGGCGAAGAGGTCTACATCCTGCCGTTGTCCTCGGTGGTGGAGTCCTTCCTGGTCAAGAGCCAGGATGTGAATACCGTGGCCAACGGTACGCAGCTGGTGAAGGTCCGTGACGAGTACATGCCGGTGATCGCGTTGGAGCGCATGTTCCAGGTTCCGCGCGAGGATGCCAGCCAGACCAGCACCATCATGGTGGTGGTCGAATCCGACGGCAGCCGTGTGGCCTTGCTGGTCGACGAGCTGCTGGGGCAACATCAGGTGGTGGTCAAGAATCTGGAGACCAATTACCGCAAGGTGCCCAATGTCTCGGGCGCCACCATTTTGGGCGATGGCTCGGTGGCGCTGATTCTGGACACGGGCTCGATGGTGCGCCGTGCCAGACATTGAATTGATGAATCAAGGACTGACGGTGCTCAAGACCGCTGTCGGCCAATCCCATAGAGCACAGCCGCAAGGTGTGCAGACGCCAAGGAGTTGACCATGAGTGTTACCAACAAGACTGCAGACGGCATGTCCGGTGGTGCGCGCGAGTATCTGACCTTCCGCCTGGGTCAGGAGGAGTACGGCATCGACATCCTCAAGGTGCAGGAAATTCGCGGCTACGAGCAGCCCACCCGCATTGCCAATGCCCCCGAGTTCATCAAAGGCGTGGTCAATCTGCGCGGCACCATCGTGCCTATCGTGGACATGCGCCTGAAGTTCCATTGCTCCGAAGTGGTGTACAACAACTTCACCGTGGTCATCATCCTGAACCTGCGCAATCGCGTGGTGGGCATTGTGGTGGATTCGGTCAGCGATGTGATGGAGCTGTCTGCCGAAGCCATTCGACCTGCACCCGACATCGAAAGTGCGATTGACAGCGGCTGTATTCTGGGTCTCGGCTCCGTGGGAGAGCGCATGCTTATCCTGCTGGACATAGAGAAGCTCATGGGCAATGTGGACATGGGCCTGGTGGCGGCTGCAGCCTGAACCCGGCACGCACTGACAAAGGAATCCCTTGCTGACCATTGATCGCTCCTTACCTGCGTCGGCAGCCTCACCGCTGTTTGATGACGAAGACGCTTCGCTGGGCACCAGCTTTGGCCCGGCGGCGCAGGGGCGCGAGTTCGTCTGGTCCAACCGCGATTTTGCGAGGGTGCAGGCGCTGATCTACAAGCGTGCAGGCATCAGCCTGCATGACGGCAAGCACGCCATGGTCTACAGCCGGCTCTCGCGGCGCTTGCGCGAGACGGGGTATGAGAGCTTTTCCGCCTACCTGGACTGGCTGGAGTCCATGAACGATGGACCGGAATGGCAGGAATTCGTCAACGCGCTGACCACCAACCTGACGTCGTTTTTCCGCGAACAGCACCATTTCGAGATACTGGCCCAGCACCTGCACAGCAAACCGGCAGGTACGGCGTGGAATGTGTGGTGTAGCGCGGCCTCTACCGGTGAGGAACCCTACTCGATCTTGATGACGGCGGCCGAAAGTCTGGGTGGGCGTGGCAGCTTTCATCTGCTGGCCAGTGACATTGATTCACGTGTGCTGGATACCGCCTCGCGCGGGGTGTACAAGGAAGAGGGCCTGAAGGGCGTGGGTACGGAGCAGCTGCACCGCTTCTTTCTGCGCGGCAAGTCCGGCAATGCGGGTATGGTGCGTATCAAGCCTGAGTTGCGCCGTATGGTGGATTTTCTCAACGTCAACCTGATAGCTGGGGAGTGGCCTTTCAAGGAGCCCTTCGATGTGGTCTTTTGCCGCAATGTCATGATTTACTTTGATGCGCCGACCCAGCGTCGGGTGCTGGAGCGCATTCATCGGGTGATGAAGCCCGGCGGCTTGCTGTTTGTGGGGCATGCTGAAAATTTCAGCGATTCGCGGGACTTGTTTGCTCTCAAGGGCAAGACGGTTTATGAGCGGCAATAGCTTGCCTCCCGATCCTTCGGCCCAGTGGCGGGTAGCGGTCCCTGTGCAAGGGGCTGGCGCTGCAGAACGGGGCGGGGGTAATGTGCGCACGCTGAAGCAGTCGTCGGTGGATAGTGGCGTGGCTGACGGCTCATCTCCGGTCTCCTCGCTGGAGCAGCTTAAACGCCGGCCGCGTCGCCCGGGCGAAGCTTCGTTTTTCTACTTCGATCCGCATTTCCAGTACAACACGGCCAAAGTCCTGCCAGGCGAGTATTTTGTCTCGCGTGAGGATATGGCCATCGTCACTGTGCTCGGCTCTTGCATTGCAGCCTGCCTGTGGGACAGAGTCATGCGCATTGGAGGCATGAACCATTTCATGCTGCCAGAAGGCGATTCGGCCGATGTATCGGGGCGTTATGGTTCCTATGCCATGGAGTTGCTGATCAATGAAATGCTCAAGCTGGGCGCGCGACGTGAATCCCTGCAGGCCAAGATTTTTGGTGGAGGCCAGGTCATGCACAACTTCGCCAGCATGAATGTGGGGGAGCGCAATACGGCTTTTGTGACCGAGTATTTGCAGATGGAACGTATCCCCATCGTCTCCCGGGACGTGCTGGACATCTATCCGCGCAAAGTGGTGTTCTTTCCGACCACAGGCAAGGCCATGGTCAAACGACTGGCCCATGCACATCCGGAAGAGCTGGTCCTGCAGGAGCGAACACGGGGTAGCGCCGCTGTGATGGCCCGCAATACGGCGGGTGGATCGGTCGATCTGTTTTGAAAAGGTTCAAGAGGGAATGAGCAGAAAAATCCGGGTGATTGTGGTGGACGACTCTGCGCTGGTGCGCAGTTTGCTGGCCGAGATCATCAACCGTCAAACCGATATGGAGTGCATTGGCTCGGCCAATGATCCGCTGATTGCGCGCGAGATGATTCGCGACCTCAACCCTGACGTGATTACGCTGGATGTAGAAATGCCCCATATGGATGGCATTGACTTCCTGGGCCGTCTCATGCGCTTGCGTCCCATGCCGGTGCTGATGATCTCCACGCTGACCGAGCGCGGAGCCGAAGTCACTCTGCGGGCACTGGAGCTGGGGGCCATCGATTTTGTCGCCAAGCCCCGTGTGGGAGTGGCCAACGGCCTGCAGGAGCTGGCCAGCCAGATTGTGGAAAAAATCCGTGTGGCTGCCGTGGCCCATGTGCGCCGTTTGCCGGCTGCCCGCGCAGCGGTCGGGCCGGCCATGGCTGGAGCGAGCGCCGTAGTGGAAAAATCGGCACTGGCTTCCAGCCTGCTGGGACGTGTCTCTACCGAGAAGATCATTGCCGTGGGTGCGTCGACTGGAGGTACGGAAGCCATCAAGGAAGTGCTGACCCATCTGCCCGCCGACTGCCCGGGCATTGTGATTACTCAGCACATGCCGCCGGGTTTTACCACCAGCTTTGCGGCGCGGCTGAACAGCTTGTGTCTGATCACGGTCAAGGAAGCGGTGCAGGGCGAGCGCATCTTGCCCGGTCATGCCTATATTGCGCCCGGCGGCAAGCACTTTTCGATAGCGCGCAGCGGCGCTAACTATGTGGCCGTGGTCGATGACGCGCCGCCAGTGAATCGCCACAAGCCCTCGGTGGAGGTGCTGTTCAAATCGGTGGCCTCCTGCGCCGGGCGCAATGCCTTTGGCATCATGCTCACCGGTATGGGGGCTGATGGCGCTGCCGCCATGCGCGAGATGAAGGATGCGGGCAGTTATAACCTGGTGCAGGATGAAGCCAGTTGCATTGTCTTTGGCATGCCGCGCGAAGCCATTGCCCATGGCGCTGCCGATGAGGTGCTGCCGTTGCAGCAAATTGCCCCGACCCTGCTGACCAAGCTCAGGAGTGGCGCAGATCAGGTGCATCACCGTATCTGATACTCGTAAAAAATGAGCGCCTGGCGCTTGCTCTATATAGAGAGCCGATCTTTTTCGATTCACACCCTATATATGACAAGCGCCAGGCGCTCATTTGTTTGATAGCTTGCGCTAGAGACTCTGCCTCACTCGGATAGAGCGCTCCAGCGCTCCAGCGCGGCCATCAGCTCTTCGTCAATCTGCGCATCCCGCTGATGCATGGCGACGGCCTTGGCGTTATCGGAGGAAAACAGCGTGCCATCGGCTAGTGTGGCCTGAATCTGCTTTTGCTCGGTCTCCAGCGCTGCAATCTGCGCAGGCAGGGTTTCCAGTTCACGCTGCTCTTTATAGCTGAGCTTTTTCTTGGGGCTGGTCACACTCTCTGTGGGGGGCGCCACGGGCTTGGCTTCTTCCTTGGGGGCGATCTTGGGCTGCGTCGCTGCGGCGATGGCCTTGCTGCGGCGAGATTGCTCCATCCAGTCCGTCACGCCGCCCTCGTATTCACGCCAGTGACCCGGGCCTTCCCAGGCAATGGTGCTGGTGACCACGTTGTCTAGGAAGGTGCGGTCGTGGCTGACCAGGAAGACGGTGCCGTCATAGCTTTGCAGCAGGTCTTCCAGCATGTCCAGTGTCTCGATGTCGAGGTCGTTGGTCGGCTCGTCCAGCACCAGTACATTGGCGGGGCGGGCAAACAGACGGGCCAGCAGCAAGCGGTTGCGCTCACCACCCGACAGAGAGCGCACAGGCGAGTGCGCACGGGCGGGGGAGAACAGGAAGTCAGCCAGATAGCTCTTGACGTGCTTTTTCTGATTGCCGATCTCGATCCACTCGCTGCCGGGGCTGATGAAGTCCTCCAGCGTCGCATCCAGATCGACCTGATGGCGCATCTGGTCAAAGTAGGCCACTTGCATATTGCCACCCTGGCGCACAGTGCCGCTGTCCGGTGCCAACTCGCCCAGAATCATCTTCAACAGCGTTGTCTTGCCGGCGCCGTTGGGGCCGAGCAGACCGACCTTGTCACCACGCAAAATGGTGCCGCTGAATTTTTCAACAATCTTCTTTGCGCCGTAGGTCTTGCTGACGTCGGTCAGTTCGGCCACGATCTTGCCCTGGTAGCTGTCGCCCTTGCCAGATGCAATATCCATGTTCACGCTGCCCTGCACATCACGGCGCGCGGAACGGTTGGCGCGCATTTCTTGTAGGCGGGTAATGCGGCTCTGGCTGCGGGTGCGGCGGGCTTCCACGCCTTTGCGGATCCAGATTTCTTCCTGGGCCAGCAGCTTGTCGGCCTTGGCGTTGATGACCGCCTCTTGAGCGAGTTGCTCTTCCTTCTGCAGCACGTACTGGGCAAAGTTGCCAGGGTAGGAGAGCAGGTTGCCTCGATCCAGTTCCACAATGCGGGTGGCAATGCGGTCCAGAAAGCTGCGGTCGTGGGTGATGGTGATGACGCTTCCCTTGAAAGCAATCAGCAAATCTTCCAGCCACTCAATAGAGTCCAGATCCAGGTGGTTGGTGGGTTCGTCCAGCAGCAGCACATCAGGGCGGGCCACCAGTGCTTGAGCCAGTGCCACGCGCTTGCGGGTGCCGCCAGACAGGCTGCCCACCAAAGCATTGGGGTCCAGATGCAGGCGCTGCAGTGTTTCTTCTACGCGCTGCTCCCAGTTCCAGGCGTCATAAGCCTCGATCTGGGTCTGCAGCACATCCAGATCTTCGCCCTCGCCGCCGGCCAGGTAGCGCTCACGGACTGCAATCACTGCAGCCAGACCGTCGGATGCGGATTCGAAGATCGTGTGCTCCGGATTGAGCTCCGGTTCCTGGGCCACATAGGTAATGCGAACCCCGTTTTGAACCTGGAGTTGACCGTCGTCGGCTTTTGCCAGGCCGCCCAAAATTTTGAGCAGCGAAGACTTGCCAGCGCCGTTGCGGCCGATCAGACCGACGCGCTCGCCGGTTTCCAGGGAGAAAGTAGCGTGGTCCAGCAGGGCCACGTGCCCGAACGCCAATTGGGCGTCCAACAAAGTAATCAGTGCCATCGTGAGTGCATTATCGACGGGCTCTGCAGCTTCTCTATATGACAGTGCACTTGGCCCCATGGAACGGATGGCCCGCAAGGGCCATCCGTTCCATCTCCGGTTGTCCTTGAAAGATCGAAAAGACCTTGGCTTCCGATGAAGCTTTTGTGTCAAAGCTTTCGGGTCTAGGGTTTAACCTATGCTATAGTTCAACCCATCGCAGCAAACAACTGCTTCCCAAGTTTTTCGGAAGTTCTTGCGGATAAGGTTGAGAGTTGTGCTAAAATCAAAGGCTTCGCTGATTGCAGCAAGCAAAGAAATGAAAGCCGGTTTAGATTGGTTTTTGTTCTCGGATCCTTAACAAGATACAGCCGATAAGCGTGGGCGTTTGATGGCAAGCAGCCAAGTTCTTTAGAACTAAATCAA
>NZ_CBCSIW010000025.1:0-59299 GCF_965139575.1 Comamonas aquatilis
GATAAGCAGCCGTCAGACCGCGCATGGTGATCGCGGCAGCGGTTTCAAAGCTGATGTTGTCGGGCAGGCGAATCAGAGGGGCGGCAGAAATCAGACGCTCTGTCGCATAGGCACCCAGCGTATTGAGCGCGCCGGTATAGGTGACGCGGTCACCCACTTTGAAATCGGTGACTCCATCGCCCACGGCGGTAACCGTGCCACAGGCTTCGCTGCCTATGCCGGCAGGCAGCGGAGCGGGATACAGGCCGCTGCGGAAATAGGTATCGGCGAAATTCAGGGCCACTGCACCTTGCTTCAAGCGCACCTGACCTGGGCCAGGATCACCAACGCTTGTGGTCTCGACGCGCAGAACTTCCGGTCCGCCTACTTCGTGGAATTTCACAACGGTTGTCATCAATGTCTCCTATAGATTTTGGCAAGGCCATGAGAGAAGTGCTGCACGACGCATTACTTTTCTCTGGCTGTTTGTAGGGTGGCTGTCGGTGTTGAACCGCCACTTCATGATGGAGCGCGAGACTGGGTGGCACTTGACGGTTTGTGCCTGCGACTTCGCATTTGATGACTATCAAGACCTGTCGTAAACCCGAGGGAAGTGGCTAGTAGCCCCGGTAGACATGGACTGTCGCGAATAACAAAGACCGTGTCCTGAAATGAAAAGTGCCAGCGGTGGATGCGTTTGATACTGGGTTTCAGCAAGCGGGGGATTCACCCCTCTGCTTCATATCGTTCAACCCGGAGACAAACAACATGAACTTTCTTGACGGCCACCTGTACCCTGAGAACCAGCAACCTCTGATCATCACGGCAGCACCTTATGCTCCGGGCTGGATTCCCTCGGACTTCCCGGAAGATATCCCAATCACCATGGAAGAGCAGATCCAGAAGGCTGTGGATTGCTACGAAGCTGGCGCCACCGTGCTGCACCTGCATGTGCGTGAAGACAATGGCAAGGGCAGCAAACGCTTGTCCAAGTTCAACGAGCTGATTGCCGGTGTGCGTGCTCGTGTGCCCGAGATGATCATTCAAGTGGGCGGCTCCATCAGCTTTGCCCCCGAAGAGGGTGGAGAAGCCAAGTGGCTGTCGGACGACACGCGCCACATGCTGGCCGAGCTGACTCCCGTGCCCGACCAGGTGACCGTGACGGTGAACACCACACAGATGAACGTGACCGAGCATGCCGGTGAAGACGACTTCCGCGGCGTCTCGCGCGGCTTCCCTCATCTGCACAACACATACAAGGACATGATTGTTCCGTCGAACCCCAGCTTCGTCGAGGAACACATCCGTCGTCTGTCTGAAGCCGGTATTCAGAGCGCGTTTCAGGTCTACAACATCAACAGCTTCGAAACTATTGAGCGCATGATCCGCCGCGGCATCTACAAGGGCCCGCTGGTCATGAACTGGGTGGCCATCAGCGGCGGCATGGACCAGGCCAACATCTACAACCTGGCCAATATGCTGCGTGCCGTGCCCGACAATGCCATCGTCACGGTGGAAAGCTCGGTGTTGAACGTGTTGCCTATCAATATGATTGGCATGGCCCTGGGTCTGCATGTGCGCTGCGGTATCGAAGACGTGCTGTGGAACCAGCAACGCACCGGCAAGATGAGCACGGTGGAGCAAATCAAGCAGTTGGTGCGTATCGCCGGCGAATTTGGTCGCCCCATCGCCACCGCTCAGCAAGCCCGCGAAATCAAGCAGATCGGTGTGTTCTACGAAACCGCTGACGAAACTCTGGCCAAGAACGGCTTTGCGCCCAACCGTAACGGCGGCAACCAAGGCTTCCTGCGCAAGCCACTTTGAGCCAATGCCTCATTGAAGTGATTTGCTCAGTCAGGCGCATTACCAGTTCAGGGCCGACTCTGTATGACAAGGCCACCGCTGTGCTGATGACAGCCTGAGCTGCCCGCCTCACATTGCCGGGATCGCTTCCCGCCCAAGATACCCGCGTTTCGCGGGTATCTTGCTTTTCAGGCTGCGGCGCTGCCTTTGGCGTCACGACTGAGAGATGACTGGCGTGTGCAGCCGCATGAAGTTTGTCATTGGGGCTGCACCTGTCGCTGTTTTCGACGAAGATTCATTGCTGGCGGGCAGCCCATTCGGGCCGAATGCTCATCCATTCGATAGCAAGACTTCAAGGGGAAACCATGTTCAAGCGGCGCGCCGCGATTCAGGCCATGGGGTTGCTTTCAGGCATCACGGTGCTAGGCGCTCAAAAGGAATCTCTGGCCATGACAAATAGCAAGAACGTCTGGTTCATGCCAGACGAAAGCGAGCCTCATCAGCGCACCTGGATGGCCTTTGGTGCCAGCAGGAAAATATGGGGGAAGAAGCTGCTGGCTGAAGTTCAGCGCAATCTGGCGACGATTGCCCTGAGCATTGCCAAGTACGAGCGGGTCTCCATGTTGGTGCGTCAGGCTGATTTGCCGCTAGCTAGGCAGTTGATGGGAAGCCGCGTAGAGCTGATTGTCTGCCCGCTTGACGATTTGTGGATGCGCGATACCGGACCGGTATTTGTCATCACGGAAAACGGTGACAAAGCTGCTGTGAACCTCAACTTCAACGGCTGGGGTGAGAAGCAGGACTATGACGATGATGCCGAAGTCGCTTCCTTTGTTGCCGGCCGTGCCGGTGTGCGCACGATTCAGACCGAATTGATCCTGGAAGGCGGCGCAATCGAGGTGGATGGACAGGGCACGGCCATCATCACCGAAAGCTGCGTGCTCAATGACAACCGCAATCCCGGCGTCAGCAAAAAACAATGCGAGCAGGAGCTCAGGCGCTTGCTGGGTTTGGAGAAAATCATCTGGCTGCCGGGCATCAAGGGCAAAGACATCACCGACGGGCATACCGATTTCTATGCGCGCTTCGCACGTCCAGGCATGGTGGTTGCGGGCTATGACCCTGATCCCAAATCCTTCGATCACGCCGTGACGAAGCGGCATCTGGAGATCTTGCGCGCGGCAACGGATGCCGATGGCCGCAAGCTTGAGATTGTGGTGCTTGAAGCCCCTTCCAGGCTTAGAGAGAAGTTTGCCAACGACGACTTTGCCGCTGGCTATATCAATTTCTATGTTTGCAATGGCGCGGTGATTGCTCCCGAGTTTGGGGATGCGAAAACCGATGCCGTAGCCAAACGCGAACTGCAGAGAGCTTTTCCCGGGCGTGAGGTGGTTCAAATCAATATTGACGGCATTGCCGCGGGCGGTGGCGGGATTCACTGCACGACCCAGCAGGAGCCCAAGGCCT
Source organism: Comamonas aquatilis (assembly GCF_965139575.1). Lineage (NCBI taxonomy): Bacteria > Pseudomonadati > Pseudomonadota > Betaproteobacteria > Burkholderiales > Comamonadaceae > Comamonas > Comamonas aquatilis. Next base: position 3,250 of record NZ_CBCSIW010000025.1, read on the forward strand.
AGAGCTGGCATCCACGGTATTTTTTGTGAGACAGATCGGGCGGCCCTAGGCAGGTTTGCCTTCACGCCCCGTTATTCTGAGCCGGCCAGATATCGCAGCATCGCCCCCGCGCCCGTCACAATCCCTGCAATGGCGATCAGACTCCCTAGGCTGAGCAGAGAGACGGCGCTGATGCCTTGGCCTACGGTGCAGCCCATGGCGGTAACACCTCCCACGCCCATGAGTACGGCACCCAGTAGGTGGCGTGCCAAATCCTGGGTGTTGGCAAAGCCCTGCCATTGAAAATCCCGCCGCCACAGGGCATGGATCCTGCTGCCTGCGACCATGCCGCAGACAGAAGCAATACCCCAGGTCAGCAGCTTGTTTCTGTCGCTGAAGAACAGCAGCCAGTCCAGGGTGTGCGCCACCGGGGTGACAAAGCTGAAGGCCTCTATGCGCCCGCTGTAGGTAGCTGCGTACATATGCTCCAGGGTCTCTGGATGTTCGGCAATCTCGGCCACATGCCCGCCCAGCCACCAGGCTGCGGTCACGCACAGGCCAACGACAGCGCCGCCCAGCAGCGCGCTGCGGCTTCGGTCCGCGCCTTTTTGGGGATTGAGTGCCAGCAGGATCAGCAAACCGCCCAGTCCCAGGCCCAGCCCCAGGCGCGCGCCAAACAAAGGCCATCCCGTGGCCTGGGCAAGTAGTTCTGGCAGCAGGGCCAGGGTGCCGAGCTGCCATTGCACGCTGTCCAGCCAGCGAACCCGTACCACGGCGGTGATACCTTTGAGTGTGGCAAACGCGGCCAACCCCATGACCAGCAGCACGATCAAGGCCTTGAGGCTGCCGCCGCCCAGGCGGGTGAGGTTTCGGGCACCGCAGCCTGATGCCAGCACCATGCCGGCGCCAAACAGCAGGCCTCCCACCAGGGACGAAAGCCACGGCAGTTGGTTGCTGGCATACAGCGTATCGCCCACGGCCACTCCACCCCAGAGCACCAGCGCCGTGGCCCCGCACATGGCCACACCCACGGCCATGGACCATTGGCGCATGCGCATCCAGTCTTGCAGATAGACCACATCGCTGATAGCGCCCATGGTGCAAAAGCGGGATTCCCGCATGGAAAAGCCCAGGATGGTAGCCAGCAAAAAAATGACCACCAATACGGTGGTCGACAGGGATTCAAACTCGGCAGGGCTCATGCCGGCATTGGATGGCGCATCGCCTGCTCAGCGTACTGGCATATACCCGCAGCTGGCATGGATGAGGCGCCAACGCTTTGGGGCCCTCCGGCTTCAAGCCAGGCCCTGGTTGGGCATGACATTGAGCAGCTTGGGTGCATTGGGTTGATGGGGTTTGAGCACCTTTTGCTCCTTGAGCCAGGGTTCGACGATTTCCCAGATCTGCTTGTTGCCGGCATTCCTGGCCTCTTCGGCCACGGGCGCCCAGCCAGCGACCTTGTATTTCTTGTCGGCCTCCAGCAACTGGCCGTTGAGCCGCATATTGCTGATGCGATGGCCCGCTCCGGCCGATGGATCGCACTGGTATTGCAGTCCGCCCACGCGAACCATGTCGCCGCCTTGCTGATAGTACGGGTCGGGATTGAACAGGTTGTCACCCACGTCTTCCAGCACGGTCTTGATCGTGGCGCCGCTCATCTCGGTCACGGTGGCATAGGAATAGGTGGTCGCCGTCATGTCCATCAGCCATTCACGGGTGATGTCCTGGCCTGCCAGCAGCGAGGTGCCCCAGCGAAATCCGGGTGAAAACGCAATCGGCGCATCCTGCACCGCCATCATGGCGTCCAGCAGCAGCTGGTCGCCCGTGCCGTTGAAGTTGCCTCGGCGGTACAGCGTACCGTCGGTTCGGGCCAGCACCTCTGCCAGCTTGGATTCATAAGGTGCGCGAATTTTGGTGATCAGCGCATCCATTTCAGCATCGGCAGGCAGGATGTTGGCAAAAATGGGCAGCAAGCGGTACTGAAAACCCGAGACTGCGCCGTTCTTCACCTCAAAATCCAGCACGCCGAGGAATTTGCCGTTTGAACCCGCATTGGTGACTATGGTCTTGCCGCCAGCGTTGTTCACTATCGTCGGTACCGGCATGCCGTCGTGGGTGTGGCCGCCCAAAATGGCATCGATGCCGCGCAAGCGGCCCGCCATCTTGATGTCCACATCCATGCCGTTGTGAGACAGCACGACCACGACTTTGGCTCCCTTGCCACGCGCCTCGTCTACCATTTTCTGCATATTGTCGTCCTGGATGCCGAAGCTCCAGTCCGCCACCATGTAGCGCGGGTTGGCTATGGGGGTGTAAGGGAAGGCCTGGCCGATGATGGCGACGGGAATGCCGTTGATCTGGCGGATCACATAGGGCTTGAATACCGGGTCGCCAAAATCGGCAGTCTTGACGTTCTGGGCAACGAAATCGAGTTTGCTGCCAAAGTCTTTTTCTATGATTTCCTGCACGCGCTCCATGCCGTAGGTGAATTCCCAGTGACCGGTCATCACATCCACGCCCAGCAGCTTGCAGGCGTCGACCATATCCTGGGCCTGGGTCCACAAGGAGGTGGCCGAGCCTTGCCAGGTATCGCCGCCATCGAGCAGCAAGGCTCCAGGGCGAGAGGCGCGCATGCGCTTGACCAGCGTTGCCAGATGGGCAAAGCCGCCTACCTTGCCGTAGCGCTGGGCGGCTGTGTCGAAATCCAGATAACTGAAGGCATGGGCGCTGGCCGTACCGGGTGCAATACCCATGGCTTTGAGCAGATGCTCGCCCACCAGATGCGGGGCCTGATTTTTCATCGCGCCCACACCCAGATTCACGCTGGGCTCGCGGAAATGAAGCGGCTTGAGCTGGGCGTGGCAGTCCGTCATGTGTAGCAGCGAGACATTGCCGAAGGCCGGCAGCTCGTACATGTTTTTGTCGGCCAGCGCCGTATCGGCATGGGCATAGCGCTGCAAGCCCATGCCCGAGACGCTGGCAGCAGCCAGCACTTGCAGGAATTCGCGTTTGGAGAGGCTCATAGATCGAGGAACAGCTGGCCGCACCCGACTGCCAGGCGCGAGCAGCGATTTATTTCATGGTGTGAGAATTAGGGAGTCAGCGATTGACCGGGGACTTGGGGTCCAGCAGCAAGGCCACCACATCGCGCACCTGCGCTTCAGCCAGAATGCCGGAGTGGCCAAAGCGCGGCATGCCGGAGCAGGCGTTATAGGCTTTGGCATTCCAGATCTTGCCCCAGGTGTATTCGACAATCGCCCGGGCTTCGGGGCTGCTGGTGTCCTGGATGCCACGCAGCTTGCCGTAGTTGTATAAGCTGGGGCCCAGGGTGCCGAACGAAATTTCCTGCGGGCTGATCTGGTGGCAGTTGTAGCAATTGCCGCCGTTGGCGCTGCCCGGCTTGTCCGTCCAGGTCATGCCACGGCCGTTCTGGGCAATTTTTTCGCCTTCTTTCCAGTCACCGATGAACTTGCCGTCCTTGGGCCATTGAACGGTTTTGAGGTTGGCGGCTTCAATGGTCTTGGATTGGGCCTCGCTCAGCGGCGTTCCGGAAGCGTCGGCGGCGCTGCAAGCGGCGTTGGACTCGTCCTGCTGCAAACGATCTACCTTGGCAATGCCTTGATCGCGAAAGGAGGTCTTCACCATTTGCTGGGTCATGGTGTCCAGCGTGGCTGCGCTGTCCACGGAAGCGCAACCCAGCACGATGAGCGATGCAGTCACTGCAGCTGCCATCTGCAAGGCGGAGATGTGTTTCTTTTTCAGCATGGCTTTGTCTCCTTAGCGCTTGATGGCCGGAGCGGTCGACATGCCGCCTTTGCCGTTGACACCCATGAACACACCTAAAGCAACCGTCACATCGCTGGCATAGCCGGGGTAGGGGAAGCGCTGCTGGCGGAAGCAATCGTTCAAGCGCCGCTGCATACTCCACAGCTCTCCCGAAGACACGCGGTAGGCTGGCCATGAGCCGAAGCCTTCGGCTGCACCGGGGTTTTTGGTCAGGTTGGGCAGGTCCTGCATGCGGATGCGCTTGCCATCCGTGCCATGGCAGGAGGCGCAGGCAAAGTCATGCGGACCGCCGCGCAGGTAGAACATGCGCTTGCCTACCTCGTACATCTGCTTTTCCTTGGCATGGCTCTGGGGGATATCCAGCTTCATTCCCTTGGACTGCGAGGAAATCCAGGCCACCAAGCCTTCCATATTCTTTTGCTCGTCCTTGCCAAACGGTGTGGCGGCGATCTTCTGGGCGTCCAGCCCCTGCTGGGTTTGCATGCAGGTCAGCAGGCGCGACTCCAGGTCCTGCACTTTGTTGGTGTCGGCGAAGTGGCGCGGCAACTCGACAAATGCGCCCTTGACAACGCCCGGGCCCTTGCCGAGGTCGCAGCGCTCAAGAGAGGCGTTGTTGGGGCCGCGCTTTTTCTTCCACAGCTCCTCGCCCTTCATCTCGAACAACTCGGCAGGATTGCCGTCCTGCAGCATTTCACGGTACTCGGCAATGCCGTCCGCCGTGCTTTTCTGGGCCATGGCCGGCTGGGCGGCGCACAGGGCTGCCAGCACGGCTGCCGCCAGTGGGGCGGCTTGGGTCATATGTTTCATGGGGGCGTCCTCTCTTTTTGTTGTTCAGCAAGGAGGTGGCGCGAACAGGGGCTTCGCGCCAGCAGGCATTCGCCGGTGTCAGCTGACAGTGGCTTCGTCGCTGCGGGTCTCGCCGCGGTTGTCCTTCCAGTTCACGGTCAGCTTGTCCCCGGCTTTGGCCCCTTTGATGGTGAATTGCAAAAAAGGATTCTTGGAAACTGCCGGCCCCCATTCCGCCGCGAAGATCTGCTTGCCGTTCAAGCTGGCTGTGACTTCCTGGATGAACCAGGCCGGGATGGTCTTGCCTTCCGCGTCTTTACGCTGACCTGTTTCCATTTCGTGTGCCATGAGCACGCGTACCGTGGCCTTGTCACCGGCGGCCTGAGCCCGGATGCGCATTGGATCTGCCATGTCTTTCTCCTTGTTCTGTGATGGATATCAGCCGCCGCAACCGCCCAGGGTCACTTTGACTTCCTTCTTGGCGAAGAAGGCCTTGCCGTCGTTGGTGATGGCCACCGCATACACATCCGAGGACTGGCCCAGCTTGGAGCGGGTCAGGAAGTTGGGCTCCAGCGCATCGTTGACGGTAAAGGCGGCAACCATGGTGTTGGGGTTTTTTTCCACCAGAATCAGCAACTGCTTGACGTTGGGCAGGGTGGTAGAGGCCCCGATGGGCACCACGGCCCCGTTTTCGGCAATATCCGGCGCGGTAAGCGTCACGTCCTTGCTTTCCACCGGTGCCGAAGCACCCATGGCCTTCATCACTTCCGCCATGGTTTTGGCATCGAATGCCGCCTTGTTGTAGGCCGCATGTGCGGCCTGCGGCAAGACTCCGGCAGCCAACAGCAAACCCAACACGGCTGCGCTATTTTTGAGTGCATCTCTGCGTTTCATCTTCTGTCTCCTTGTAATGGATGGATCATTTGCGCCCAGCGCTTGTCCGTCATGGTTTTTTGGTGCCCGCCAGCCAATTGGCAATAAGTCTGGCGTCATCGTCGCTCAGCTGAGGCTGTGGCGGCATAGGGATGGAACCCCATACGCCCGTGCCGCCGGACTTGATCTTGCCCAGCAGGTAGTCGGCTTGGCCGGAGAATTTGCTGGCGATGTCCTTGAATGCCGGGCCGACGATCTTCTGCTCCACGCCATGGCAGGCAATGCAGGCATTTTTTTCCAGCAGTGCTGTAGGAGCCTGGGCGGCTGCAGCCACCGGCTTGGCTTGCTTGCTTGCACCGCCATCGGTTTCAATGCCATGCTGCGCACCCACCAGGCGGTTTTGCTGTGCCAGATTGCCGTGGTTGTTGCTGGCATGATCCGGCAGGGCAGAGCGCACCTTGGGGGGCGGGGAGCAGTTGCTCATGCAGGCTTTGGCCTGTACATCGGGTTTGGCATGGGGCTGGAACTCATTGCCTGGCCACAGCGCATGGGCCGTGCTCATGCCATTGCGGTTGGGCAGCCTGGCTTGCACCTGGGCCATGTTCTGGTTGCTGAGCGTGAAGTCCTCCGGCACGATTTCGCCCAGATTCAACAGATAGGCCGTCACGGCATAGACCTCTTCGGTGGACAAGGACTTGGGCGCATTCCAGGGCATGGCGCGATTGATGTAGTCCCAGAGCGTGGATACCGTCGCGGCCTTCATCAGCGTGGTGCGGCCTGGAAAGCCGGGATCCTTCAAACGGGCTGCGTGGCCGGTCTTGATGTCCTCGGCCGTCGTACCACCTACCAGCGGGCTGAAGACTTCATTGGCCTCGCCAAACACGCCGTGACAGGAGGCGCATTTGGCCTCCCAAACCTGCATGCCTTTCCGCACGCTGCTCGAACCTTCGGGCAGGCCTTTGAAGTCCGGGCGCACATCAATGTCCCAGGCTTGGACTTCCTTGGGCGTGGCATCGCGGCCGATGCCGGGAAATGGGTCTTTGGCATGAGCCGTCGTACCCAAGAACAGGGTCACCAGCGCGAGAGAAAGGGCAGCCACAGCCCGGCCCGTAAGGCTGAAATCAGGCAAGCTGGACATTGGCCACCTCCCCATTGGCGTGTACCGCCCACGACTGAATTGCGTTGTTGTGATAGATGGAGCGACTGCCGCGCACGGCGCGCAGCTGCTGGTAGGTGGGCTGGACATAACCGGTTTCGTCCATGGCGCGGCTTTGAATAATGCATTCCTCACCGTTCCATACCCAGTCCAGATTGAAGCGGCTGAGACACTTGTCCATGACCGGGCCTTCCAGCCGCGCGCTGCGCCAGTTGCGGCCGCCGTCCACGCTCACGTCCACGCGCTTGATCCTGCCGCGTCCCGACCAGGCCAGGCCCGTTATGTTGTAGAAACCTTTGTCCAGCAACATCTGCCCGCCCGATGGCGTGGTCACCACGCTTTTGCATTCCTGAATGCTGCTGTACTGGCGATGCTGGCCGTCGGGCATCAGATCCACATAGTGGATGGCTTCATCCTTGGTCGCGTAAGGCATGTCGCCAACTTCGATACGACGCAGGTATTTCACCCAGCTCACGCCTTGGACGCCGGGCACCACCAGACGCAGCGGATAGCCTTGTTCAGGCCGCAGCATTTCACCGTTCTGGCCGTAGGCCACCAGTACCTGGCCCGAAGTGATGAGCTCCACCGGAATGGTGCGCGTCATGGACGATCCATCCGCACCTTCCGCGAGAATGAATTTGCCTTTTTTCAGATCTGCGCCCGCCATCTCCAGCAATCGGATCAGGGGCACGCCTGTGAACTCGCTGCAAGACAGCATGCCGTGCGTGTACTGCACCGTTGGCACGGCCACATTGCCCCATTCCATGCCGGTATTGGCACCACATTCGATGAAATGAAAGCGCGATACCGAGGGCAGGCGCATGATTTCGTCCATGGTGAAGACCTTGGCGTTCTTCACCAGTCCATTGACCATCAGTCGGTGCTTGGATGGATCAATATCCCACCAGCCCTGGTGATGGCGTTCGAAATGCAGTCCGCTGGGCGTGACGATGCCAAACAGCGATTGCAGCGGCGCAAACGACACCGATGCCTGCTTGGTCTGTGTCAGTCCCGGGCTTTGGCGGCGTTGCACATTGGCCTCGAATTTCGAGGGCTTGCCATAGCCATCGGTGACCACGGCCTGACCCAGCCCCTTGCTGTGTGCGGGCAACTCCAGAATATTCGGATCACCATCGCCCACAACTGCTGCGTGCACGGATGTCGTCGCTGCAGCCGTACCGGCCGCTGCCGCAAAAGCGCTGCGTAAGAAGTCGCGTCGCCCGGCCTTGGCCTCGGCAAACACCGTGCCCACAGCTTGCGCAGGCACGAAATTCTCAGGTGCCTTGCGCACCTTGCCCATCAGGTGATCGAGCATAAGCTCCCTTTCCACGCGCAGACTCCATGGGTCGGAACAGTGCTGCAGTCCATGTTTATTTGGACCCCGCTAGGATCCAGGCGGCCAGCGTGCTGGCGTCCGCCTCGCTCAGTGCAGCCTGCGCCGGCATGGGGATTGGGCCCCATTTGCCAGAGCCTCCGGCCTTGATGCTCTTGGTGATCTGCGCTTGCGCGTCTGTCTGGCCCGCATATTTTTTGGCGATCTCCTGAAATGCAGGGCCCACCAGCTTCTTGTCCACCGCGTGGCATGCCAGACAGGCATTTTTTTGCGCCAGTGCCTGATTGGCTGACGCAATGCCGGGCCACATTGCCGTGGCCGCCATCGCCGCACCGCCCAGCCAAGATTTCCAATGCATCACCGCAGTCTCCTTATATTTGTATATAAGCATGTTGTTATGCATTAGTTTCCAGCATGCGCTGAATTTGTGATTGGGCAATTACCCTCGTTGTTCTGATTTGAAACAGCGCCGACGTTCAGTCAACGCCCACGGGAAGCGGCGCGGGCCTGTTCCATGCGCTGATCCAGATAGGCACCGTAGAAATCGGGGATAGAGCTGCCCACCAGGCGCTCGGCAACCTCCTGGTAACCAGGTCCATAGAACAGTACCGTGGGTGCGACTTCGATGCCCAGCTGCCGCACCACAGAGCCATGGCTGCTCTGTGCGCCGTAGCCGTCACGCAGCGGGTCACTGGAAAGAAAATGGAGTTGCGTGACAAATGCTCCGGCGCGATGTAGTGGTAGCAGGTAGTGCTCTCTGACCACCCGGCAAAACGGGCAGCCGCGCAAGGTGGCCATGAGCACCAAGGGCTCTTGCCGGGCCAAAGCGGCAGCCAGATCATGCTGCAAGTCAATGCTGCTGGGCAGCAGCCGCTCCGATACATCCGGTGCAGCCAGGGCAGGGTAGGACATGGCGGGCAAGGCGCTGGCAGCCATGTACTGCAGCCAGCGTCTGCGCGTCGATGGCGCATCTTTCATGGTTTTTCCTGCTCCATCAGCAAGAAGGTGTTGTAGGCATTCATGCGATTGGCCTCTTTGAAGAGCGGGTAGCCAGCGAATCGGGACCAGTCCGTCGCTCTATAGGCTTCGTCGAAAGGATCGAGATTGGCTGCGGCCCTGCCCATGGAGGTGCGCAGATACACCAGATAGTCGCGCGTGAGTTGCATGTCCGGCTTGGGGTGGGTGGAGGCGGGTCCATGCCCGGGTACCATGACTTTCACCGGCAGTTGCAGCAGGTTATCGAGGGCTGCAATCCAGTGACGGCTGTCGGCCTGACCCACATAAGGGATGCGGTTGCGAAACACCACATCGCCAATGAAGAGCACGCCGCTCTGGGGCAGAAACACCGCCATGTCTTCCGGCGAATGTGCCGGCCCCATGTGCTGCAGCACAAAATCTACACCGCCGATCTGCAGCGTTTGCGTATCGTTCGATATCCATTGGTTGGCGGAAACCAGGTGGGTGGAATCGTCGATCCAGGGTGAGAGATCCTTGCGCGAGGCCTCAAGCCGCAGTCGCGCGGTCTCCGAGTTGATGTATTCCCTGGACTGCACATGGGCCACGATCTGAGCCCCCAGGGCTTGGAATATCTGCAGACCGTAGATATGGTCTGCATGGTAGTGCGTGATGATCACATGGCTGATGGGCTTGGTGGTGAGGGCCTTGATCTTGTCTACCAATTCCTGCGCCAGGGCGGGCGAACCCAGAGCATCGATCACCACCACGCTGTTGTCGGTGATGACGAAGCCTGCATTGGAGATGAAATTTCGGTTGGCTGGTGAGCCCAGGGCCGACACGCCCTGAACATAGTACGCATTGCTTGCCACTTGCTGGAGCTGCATGGGCGCAGCAGATGCTGCCATGGTCCGCGCCTTGTCTGGCTCAGGTGCCTCATGCGCCAGTGCAGGCTTGGTGCACATCATCGCCAACAGCGCCAGGGCTGTCGCAAGCAGCGTGTTTTTTGCCATAAGTCATGTCTCCGCGATGGGGCTATATGCTTGTCAGTACCACCAAGCACTAGCACTTGCCCTATTTTTCTAAGCTTGTGTGGAGCTAATATAAGCCGTTAGTGATATTTAGAGTACGCCAGCTTTCCCTGATGATCTATTGCAGCCCAGGAGACCAGATATGAAAAGCGCCCTTATTGCCCTCGCCTTTGCGCTCAGCACTGCCGTCGCTGCGGCACAGGACATCGTGAAGGTGGTCTATCACGTCAACACCGGTGTGGAGACGGCCGCCGCGATTCTGAACAACATCAACAACGAACTCAAAGCTTCGCCCACGGACAAGATCGTGGTCGTCACCCATGGCCCCGGCATTGATTTCCTGATCAGCGATGCCAAGGACAGCAAAGGCCGCGAATTCAGCGGTCAGGTGAGCGCGCTGGCCGCACGTGGTGTGGAATTTCGGGTGTGCGACAACACCTTGCAAACCCGGCGCATTGATGCAGCCAGCCTGTTGATGGAAACCAAGATCGTGCCGTCAGGTGTGGCAGAGGTGGCGCGCCTGCAAGCCAAGGAAGGCTTTGTCTATCTCAAACCCTGAGATGCAAGGCTTCAAAAAACAAAAAAGGCGCTAACAGCGCCTTTTTTACCTTCGGAATGCTCAGTTCTGATCAATTGCAATCTGCACGCAGATCGTGCGGCACATATGGACCACTTTCTCGTTGGCGATGAAGTAATAGATGCTCACACCTTCGCGTCTGCGCCCCAGAATGCCGGCTTGGTACAGGGTATTGAGGTGCTGGGACATATTGGGTTGGGTCGTGTCGATCTCCGCACGTAGCTCGGAGACGTTTTTCTCACCATTGCACAGCGAGCTGATGATCTTCAGCCGCATGGGCGCGGCCATGGCCTTGAAGAGCTCGGCAGCGCTTTCAAAGACACTGTCATCTTCCATATCGGGTGAACTCATTGGGCAACCTAATCTTGAGCAAACAATGAATGACCTGGCGCGGTTGTGACCCATGGCTCAAAGATCCAGGTGACAGTCTGTCCCTGCCAGCGCATGGAAGTTTATCGGAAACCGAGATAGGGTTGCGGTGCCATTTGGCCGTTGCTTGTCCGGCTTTCTGTCTGCAGGCTGCGCTTAGCTTGTAAAGCTTGCAGGCCGCCAATGAAAATTGGAGCCAAAGCCCTGCTGCGTATCCCAGTGCTCCTGAAGCCGCAGTGCTGCATCTGCCTCGCCAGCTCATCCTCGGCTGCGGTTTCCCCGACAGAAGAAATCAATCAAAGCTACATTCGTCAGCCGATATTTTGCATAGTGTCTGAAAGCCAATGTTGTTAAAGCAAATTGAATCTATTGTGTTCTTTGTCTCCGATATAGAGGCTGCGGCAGCCTGGTACGCCGAGTTGCTTCAAGCTGAAGTGCAGTACGAAAACTCCCTGTACGCATTCATCAAAGCGCCAGGATGCCTGCTCGGCTTTCATCCACTCGACAGCAAGTGCCCCGGCGGAGTGGGTGGTACGACGGTCTACTGGGAGGTGGCTGATTTGGACGTGGCCATCAAGGCTCTTGAACGCCGGGGTGCAGTCCTGTATCGAGGCCCGATTTCAACAAGCTTGGGCGCGCGTGCAGCAATGCTGCTTGACCCTTTTGGGGGCAGCATTGGATTGAATCAGTCCACGCATAAATCCTTGCAAGCCATTGGGTAAATCAAGGCCCAGAATGCGGCTCGGTGAGCAAGCCGGTTTCAAAAAGCTTTGTATGGGGGAGGGCTTGCGTCTCAAACAGATGGGGTGAGTTTGAAAAGGCGCTCTTTTAAGGTGCTTTGGGAGAGCGCAGTAGGGCTGCAGAAAGCAAAAAGCCCGCTCAGTGGCGGGCGTCTGCTAGCTGACGTGATTCATCGGAGCTGGCTCAAGCAGCTGCCGGTGGAGGGCGTATCAAGTTATGCCGAACGTCGTGGGGTTGGAAGGTGGCCGCCGTCGACATAGATGTTTTGACCTGTGATCCATTCGCCTTGATCGCTGCACAGGAATGCCACCAGGTGAGCAATGTCTTCACCTGTGCCTGCGCGCCCCAAAGAGATGTAGGAGGCGATCATGTCATCCCACACTTGGCCCCGAGGCACGTCATCCAAACGACTTGTTTCGACGATTCCAGGGGCAACGACATTGACCCGGATTTTCTTTGGTCCGAGTTCTCGCGCCATGATGGTCGTCAGGCCATTGATAGCCACTTTCGTGGTTGCGTAGGCGGCGGTGTCTGGTGCCAGTAATTGAGCTGCCAGCGACGAAATATTGATGATGGCGCCGCCTTCTCCTTGCTCACCCATTTGTTTGGCGAATGCACGGGACATATAGAACGTGCCGTTGAGGTTGACGTTCATCACGCGCTGCCAGGTATCGATCGACAGCTCCGTCGCAGGAATTCGATCATTGCCGCGAGTAGCGCCTGCGTTGTTGATCAGAAAATCGACGCGACCGAATTCCGTGATAGTGCGTGCCAGCAGGGCATCGATAGACTCCGGATTGCTGACATCGGAAACCACCGGCAAGGCACGTCGACCTAGCTGACGGACTTCATCAGCCACCGATTCGATATCGCGCCAATTCACTTCGCGCTCATCCTCAGGGTAGGTTTCGGGTGCGCGGCCTGTGCCAGTCAACACCACATCGCAACCCGCTTGTGCCAATGCCATCGCAATGGGGCGTCCGATGCTGCGCATTCGACCTGCACCGGTGATTACTGCTACTTTGCCTTCAAAACCAGTCAAGGTATATGACATATCGCTGCCTTAGGATGAGAGATTAGTAATACTCAGATTCTTCGATCTGGCTTGATACTCAAGCACTTCACCCGCTATTGAGAACGATGCGGAGCTTGAAGAATGAGCCAATCAATAGCTGGATTCTTCGGGCAGGAAGGTGAAGAAAAATCGTCTGATGGGACTAAGGATAGATTCCCATTGAGGTGCTCCCTCATCGCTGACAGTCTGGTGTCGCTTGCCGACTTGTCAGCATTGCTTGCAAAGGCTGTGCTAATTTGTGCCGAAGGCCGCGCAACAGTGGGGGAGTGCTTGTTTTGGCACAGACGATGGCACCGGGAAATTTTGGGTTCGCTAATGTTGACACGGACTTGCGAGCGATTTTGGGTGGCTGAGGCTGTGCACCCACTTTGGCACCGAATGGGCTGCTAGGGCGTATCAAACGGCCAAAGTGGGCCATACGTGGGACAGGCCTGTTCACTCTACGGTCGGGCCTTTTCTTTACTTCACGCGGGTTTGCGACCGTTGGCCAGCGATTTAAAGCATATGTACCTCACCGCTTTAAGTCGGGCGCTCGGAAGTTGGGCGGTACTCAGCGCCCAACTTCACATTTCTCTGTTTATTCAATAGGTTGGGGATCTCAGCCCCAGCTGTGAGGAACACGCCCAACTTGCATCAACTTGGGCGTGCATTCGGAGCTGCCTGGTGGCTTCGTGATGACATCTGGGGCGTCTTTGTGGTCATTAAAACAATAATTCAACAATTGATGTATTATTAAATCATGCAAGAAGCAAACGTCATCCGCTCACTCTCCGCTCTGGCCCACGAGGCCCGATTGCGCGTATTTCGCGCCCTTGTTGTGGCTGGACCTGAAGGCCTGACACCTAGTGCATTAGCTGAGCAGCTCGGCATCGCGCCGAATGCACTGTCCTTTCATTTGAAAGAGCTTTTTCATGCCGACCTGGTCAGCCAGGAGCGGCAGGGCCGAAACGTGCTTTATCGCGCGGCCTTCCCCGTAATGAACGATCTGTTGGCATATCTCACCGAGAACTGCTGTCAGGGCGCGGTTTGTACCGATGCCGCAGTTGCGTCATGCCAGTGCTAAGCGTCGCTGCAACCTCTTTCCATCCCTAAGTCCCGCTGCTAAACCATGTCTGACAACAAAGCTCCCCTGAACGTCCTGTTCCTGTGCACTCACAACTCGGCACGCAGCATCTTGGCCGAGGCCTTGCTCAACGATATGGGTCAAGGCCTTTTTAAAGCCTATTCGGCGGGTAGCAGCCCCCGGGAGAATCAGCAACCCAATCCGCTGGGGCTGCAAGTGCTGCAAAAGGCCGGTGTCTCCGTAGATGGTTTGCGCAGCAAGAGCTGGGACGAATTTGCTGTGCCTGGCGCGCCGCACATGGATCTGATCATCACCGTGTGCGACAACGCCGCAGGGGAGGTCTGCCCGTTTTGGCCTGGTCACCCTGCCACAGCGCATTGGGGCTACCCGGACCCTTCGGAAGGCGATGCCTCTGACGAAGCAAAGCTGTAAGCCTTCCGACAGACGATGCACATGATTCGTCGTCGCCTGGAGCTTTTGGTGAACCTCCCGGCGCAAAAGCTGGAGCAGGCAATGCTGCAGTCCACGGCGCGTGAACTCTCTTCGCACTAAATCCCGATAGTTCAATTGCGATCCAGATCCAGAGTCTGGATTGCTTCACCAGGTTTCACTGACGTCCGCACGCTGTGGACGGAACTGATGCCGACTCATAGCTTTTTCTAGGACCTATACGTCATGTTGACGGCCATCCTGATTTTCATCTTCACTCTGACGCTGGTTATCTGGCAGCCACGCGGCCTTGGTATTGGCTGGAGCGCTTCAATTGGGGCCGGTATCGTGCTGCTGCTGGGGGTCGTGCACTTAGCTGATATTCCTGTGGTCTGGCATATCGTCTGGAATGCCACAGCGACCTTTGTCGCCGTCATCATCATCAGCCTTTTGTTAGATGAAGCCGGATTCTTCGAGTGGGCCGCATTGCACTTTGCCCGTTGGGGTGGAGGCAGCGGAGTCAAACTGTTTGCTTTCATCGTTCTGCTGGGGGCCGCCGTTTCGGCCTTGTTTGCCAATGACGGAGCAGCCCTGATTCTCACGCCCATCGTGATGGCCATGCTTGTGGCGCTGGGCTTTTCTCCGGCTGCAACGCTGGCGTTTGTGATGGCCGCCGGATTTATTGCCGACACTGCGAGCTTGCCGCTGATCGTCTCCAATCTGGTGAATATCGTGTCCGCCGACTTCTTCAAGATCGGCTTCAACGACTACGCATCGGTGATGGTGCCGGTCAACATCGCCTCGGTCCTGGCCAGCCTCGGTGTGCTGCTGCTGTTTTTCCGACGCGATATTCCTGCCACCTACGACGTAGCCCAGCTCAAGTCGCCGTCGGCTGCGATCAAGGATGTGGCCACCTTCCAGGCCGGCTGGGTCGTTCTGGTCTTGCTTCTGGTCGGCTTCTTCGCTCTGGAGCCTCTGGGCGTCCCCGTCAGTGCCGTGGCTGCCGTGGGGGCCGCGATCCTGCTGGCGGTGGCTGCGCGTGGCCATGTCATCAGCACCAGGAAAGTGCTTCATGGCGCTCCATGGCAGATCGTGGTGTTCTCGCTGGGTATGTACCTGGTGGTCTATGGATTGCGCAACGCGGGCCTCACGGATTACATCGCCGTGTTGCTGAATCAATTTGCAGCCGGTGGCGTGTGGACCGCATCACTGGGCACAGGCGTGCTGTCTGCGGTGCTGTCTTCCATCATGAACAACATGCCCACGGTCTTGATCGGAGCCTTGTCCATCGATGCATCCACGGCCAGCGGGGCAGTCAAGGAAGCCATGGTGTACGCCAATGTGATTGGCTGCGATCTCGGTCCCAAGATCACACCGATTGGCAGCCTGGCCACGCTCCTCTGGCTGCATGTGCTTGCGAAGAAAGGCACAACGATTGGCTGGGGCTACTACTTCAGAGTGGGGGCAGTGTTGACCATGCCCGTGCTACTCATCACCCTCGCAGCGCTGGCCTTGCGGCTCAGCGTGGCGTCATGAACCTTTGCAATGGAATCTAGCGCTATGAGTGACATCACGATTTACCACAACCCAGCCTGCGGTACCTCCCGCAATGTTCTGACCCTGATCCGCAACAGCGGGGAAGAGCCCACGGTCATTGAATACCTGAAGACGCCTCCTGATCGCGCCACCCTGGTGGGCCTGATCCAAGTCATGGGCATGCCAGTGCGCGATGTGTTGCGCCAAAAAGGTACGCCGTATGACGAGCTTGGTTTGGGCGAGCCCAAATGGACGGATGAGCAATTGATTGATTTCATGCTCCAGCACCCCATCCTGATCAATCGGCCGATAGTGGTCACCCCTCTGGGAACCCGCTTGTGCCGTCCCTCGGAGGCCGTGCTGGACATCCTGCCGCAGCCCCAACAGGCCGCATTCTCCAAAGAAGACGGGGAAGCCGTCATTGACTCGAAAGGAAATCGAATTGGCAAGCTTTGATCTACCAAATCTCGATGAACAAGTATTTGAAAAGCCCAGCCTGGATGGCTTGTTACCCGCACAACGCGCAGCGCACGCGCCGCGTATTTTGCTGCTGTATGGCTCGGTTCGCGACCGTTCTTATAGCCGCCTGCTGACCGAAGAGGCAGCGCGACTGCTGCGCAAGATGGGGGCCGAGACCAGGATCTTCGATCCACGTGGCCTGCCGCAGCCGGATGGCGCCCCCGACGATCACTCAAAGGTCAGGGAACTGCGCGAGCTGGCTTTATGGGCCGAGGGCATGGTCTGGACGTCTCCTGAGCGCCATGGTGCGATGAGCAGCATTCTCAAAGCGCAGATTGACTGGCTTCCTTTGTCTGTTGGCGCTGTGCGGCCGACGCAAGGCAAGACACTGGCGGTGATGCAGGTCTCGGGTGGCTCGCAGTCCTTCAATGCGGTCAACCAGATGCGAGTGTTAGGTCGCTGGATGCGCATGATCACCATCCCCAATCAGTCATCCGTGGCCAAGGCATTTGCCGAGTTTGATGAAGCCGGCCGAATGAAGCCTTCCTCATATTACGAACGGGTAGTGGACGTTATGGAAGAGTTGGTCAAGTTCACGCTGCTGACGAGAGACTGTTCGGACTACTTGGTGGATCGCTACAGCGAGCGCCGTGAAAGCGCCGAAGAACTGTCCAAGCGAGTCAACCAACGCAGCATTTAAACCATACATATGGCACTGAACCGCACGCAAGTCACAGTCATGCTCGGAATCGCCCAAACGCTTTCCTGGGCCTCTTCGTACTACTTGCTTGCGGTGCTGGCTAAACCTATCAGTCTGTCGACAAGCACCTCGTACTCTCTGGTGTTCGGTGCTTTCTCTGCAGCCTTGCTGGTGGCTGCAGCGGTAGGGCCCATCGCGGGCCGACTGATTGATCGCTTTGGCGGAAGGTCGGTGCTTCTCGCCAGCAATCTGGTTTTTGCCTGTGGCTTGCTGATGTTGAGCCAGGCCACGCAGACACTGCATATCTTCGTGGCGTGGGCGTTCATGGGCGTGGCGATGGGCAGCGGCCTCTACGAAGCCGCGTTTGCCAGTGTTGTGCACCTGTATGGTCAGGATGCGCGCCCAGCCATTACCGGAATCACACTTTTTGCTGGCTTTGCCAGCACCGTGGGCTGGCCGCTTTCCAGCTATCTGGAAGGACTGTACGACTGGCGCGTCGTATGCATGTTTTGGGCCGCCTTGCACCTGCTGCTGGGCCTTCCGCTCAATGCTTGGTTATCGCGTGCCAAGCCCACTCCGAGGGAAGTGGTCGAAGAACAAGAGCCGCCTGGAGCTGTGTCTGAGGGCGGAAACAACGCAGGTCTCAGTCTCCAACGCACTGCCTATCTGATGGCCTACGTTTTCGCTGCGTCCTGGTTCATCAGCACTGCCATGGCTTCCCACCTGCCTCAGATTCTTCAGGCCAGCGGTGCAACTTTGGCTGCTTCGATTGCTGCCGCTGCATTGGTCGGGCCTGCCCAGGTGGCAGGCCGGGTGTTGGAGTACAGCTTTCTCAAGAAAGCACACCCACTGTTTTCTGCTCGCCTGGCCATCCTTGCCCATCCGCTGGCCGCTGTCTGTCTGGGCCTTGCCGGTGCACCAGCCGCCAGCATTTTTGCCATCCTGCATGGTCTGGGTAATGGCATCTTGACGATTGCCATAGGCACGCTGCCACTTAAGGTGTTTGGCTCTCAAGGATATGGCCAGCGTCAAGGCTGGCTCATGGTGCCTGCACGCATCGTGCAAGCCGGGTCACCGTTTCTTTTCGGGCTGGCCGTCGCAAACTGGGGCAGCCAGGCTCTGTGGCTGTCTTCTCTGCTGGCGATCAGCGCATTTGCGGCTCTGTGGTCCATGCGTGTGAGTCCACAGCAATAAAGGCAAAAGGAGGTCAACAATGTCTTTTCACGATGTGATCATCGTCGGAGCAGGCCAAGCAGGCCTATCGGTGGCGTACTTTCTGCGTCGCACCAATCTGTCGGTGCTGCTGCTGGATGCCGAGGAAGCCGGAGGCGGGGCCTGGCAGCATGGATGGGACTCGCTGAGGCTTTTTTCTCCCGCCTCGTGGAGTTCCATCGCGGGATGGCCAATGCCTGCTTCGGGTGAACAGTATCCAAGTCGTGACCATGTGGTCGACTATCTTCGCAAATACGAGGCACGCTACGAACTCAAGATCGAGAGGCCGGTTCTCGTCACAGGCATTGAATCCACTGAGCAAGGCTTCCAGGTCAATGCCGGCGCGAGAAACTGGCATTCGCGTGCCGTTGTATTTGCCACGGGAACATGGCGAAATCCGTTTGTGCCCGAGGTTGAAGGTGTGACGTCCTTCAAAGGACCGCAGTTGCACTCAGCTCAGTATGTGTCTCCTGAGCCATTCAAGGGCAAGAGGGTGATGGTAGTCGGCGGAGGAAACTCCGGCGCACAGATCCTGGCGGAAGTTTCGCTTGTTGCGCAGTCCACGACCTGGGTCACGCTGGAGCCTCCAGCCTTTTTACCGGATGAGGTCGATGGGCGAGTACTCTTCGAGAGGGCCACTGCACGCTGGCAGGCCTTGCAGGAAGGCAAAGATCCCGAGAACCTGCCAGGCGGCTTTGGCGACATCGTGATGGTTCCCCCGGTCCTCGACGCGCGGCAGCGCGGTGTATTGCATTCTGTCGGCCCGTTTGAGCGTCTCACAGCGGACGGTGCTCAATGGGGCGACGAGAGTACCAAGCCTTTCGACGCGATCATCTGGTGTACCGGCTTTAGGCCAGCGTTACAGCCTCTGGAGCCTCTTGGTGTTGTCAACGAATCCAGGGTGGCGGTAGATGGCACACAGGTGCGTGGCGCCCCAGGTTTATGGCTGGTGGGCTACGGGGAGTGGACCGGGCCTGCTTCAGCCACACTCATTGGTGTCATGCGCACTGCACGCAGCAGTGCCTCGGAAATAGAGCAGTTTCTATCTACAGTGACCAATTGATCGATGTCATCCAGTAAAAAAGCCCAGTCTTCGGCAGACTGGGCTTTTTTATAGATGAGAGTCGGCTTTAAAAAAGTGCTCTTTGTCGTCTGTCCGGTGGAGCGGATACGCCAAGCATGGCAACGATCCTAACGACTTGACCTTCGGTAAGACCATATTCTGCAGCGATCTCCCGAGCGGTCTTGTTCGTCGCATACTCAGCCGCAATCCGTGCATTGCGCACGGCTTGGAGCGCTCTTTCCGCTTTTGGCAACTGGAAATGAGGCAAGCCTCCATATTCCTCTGCCAGCTTAAACAGTGCATCCATGCCAATGACTGCGGCATATGGATGATCTTCAGTGACACGCTCTGGCGTTGGAAAGTACACCCGAAGCCCACCCCATTTCTGAACCAGCGCCATGGTGGCCTGCAAACCCACCAGGCGCTCAAACTCTTGCAGCAGTGGCGGCAGCAGGTCGATGGGGACGGTGATGGCCTGGTTCATTTCACCTGTGCCCGGTGTTTGGCACGATCCAGCATGGACTTCAGCGCTTCAATGACCGTGCTGGCCTGGGCGGTCGGCAGGAACTTTACGTCTGACACTTCTGTGCCAATCGTTCGGCTCACGAAGGCGAGCAGAGCGGTGGGGCTACCGTCGCGCAGGCCACCTGCTTCATCCAGCTTTCTCCAAAGCCACTTGATCTTCTCGGGCTGACCAAAGGGCTTGAAGTTGCTGGACTTGGGTTGGAAGCCCAGCTTGGCCATGTGTGCAAGCACTTTGGCGCGGCCTGCTGCGTCCAGATCCGCAGAGCTGGCCACGCCCGTGATCTCGACCAGGTGGAAGCGGTAGTCATCCTCCGTCCAGCCCAGGGCCGTGCGACCCTGGTGAATGTGGCCCAGCTCACGGCGGCGCTGATCTTTTGCAGCAAAAGATGAGGTGTGAGCGGCAAAGCAGGTCATGTTGCCTCCTTTAAACGTCCGTAGGGCCGATGGCTTTCTTGATGCAGCAGCTCAAGACATGGCCGTTTCCCAGATTGATGTCCAGTATGTTGCCGTTCTGGCAGTTCAGACCGATGACTGTGCGCAGGGTGAAGTCCACGATCTTGGTGGTTTGCACCAAGGGCAGTGATTGGGCACCCTCGCTGGTACAGACGGAGTGAGCGACATCGGCAGTAGAGGCAAAACGTGTATTCGTCATACGGCAGCCAGATCCAGGTTGATGGCGTCATAAGCGCCGGTGGTTTCATTGCGCTTGTAGAAGCGGATGTAAGGCTTGGTGCTGGCGATCTGGATGCTGTCCGAGATTGCTTTCATGGCCGTTTGCCAGTCTTCGTCCTTGATGTCTAGGCGGCGCAGACCCAGCACGCGGCCTGTGTTGATCAGGCCTTGCTTGTCGACCTGGAAGGCATCGGAGACCAGAACTTTGATGTTGTCATTGGCTCCTTCGGCCCAGCGCGTCACGCATTGGTCGATCAAGGACTTGGCCGCCTGGAGCTGCTCGCCAAAGGTGATCTGGTCTTGCATCTGGCGCACGACCTTCAACTTGCCGTCAAACGTCATGAGCGTGAAGTTGCCCTTGGTGCCGCGAACCTTGACTCCGTATTGCTCCACGCTGGTCTCCACAAAGGCAGTGACATCGCCCATGGAGTCCAGCTTGAACTTGGCCAGATCCTTGTTCCTAGCCTCGGCCTGGGCGCAAAGGTCGCGCACCAACTGGTCGCGCAGCTTGTCGATGTCGGAGACCTTGGTTTCGGGGACAAGGTCGCCCTTGGCGTTCTCCCAATAGCCTGCGGGAATCTCGGGAAGAGAGATCTGCTGATTCATATCGTTCTTTCTGTCGGTGGTGATTGGCTAGTTCAAGGAAGCACGGAGCGCATTTCTGCGTAGCCGGTGATGGCTGCAATCAGGAAGCCCAAGGCCATGAGCAGCACAAAGATGAAGAGCGTTAGGGCCAGCTTTTCGCGGCGGGACATGGGCGCTGTGCTGGCGTGCTCGATGGTCCAGGCGGGCAGGGGGCGCTGTTGGGGTGGAGTGGTCTTAGGCATGTTGGTGTTCTCCTTTGAGCAGTTGAGACAGGCGCTCGCGGTGCATATGGGTGAAGTCGGAGTAGTCGTCTGCGGCGCAGGCGATGGCATAGCGGCGGTGAATGCTGTAAGCGCGCATCAGCCGCCTGGCGCGGCGTTTGATCCAGCCCAAAGGGGGGCGTTGGTAATCGGCCTCGGTCAGGGGCAGCGCAAGGCCAATCACCAATGGCAGGCAGCCGTCTTTAACGAGGTGATGCATGGCTGAGGACCGCAGCGTCTCCATTCGTGAAATGCTCAATGCGTTCTTTGACCCGGCTCACAAGGAACACCGCAATGTGCAATCGCTGCGTGAGTGCTACATCGAGATTACTGGTGACCGCCGTGTCACAGGTCAGGTACGCGATTGCGATATGGGTCGCATGGCAGAAAGCCTGGGCGTCATGCGTGAGTCGGTCAACAGCGCTACCTGGAGCGATGCGCTGGGCGACAGCATTACGCGCCGCATGCAGTCGGTCTACACCGGCCTGACCAATCTGGATGCTTGGCGACGCGTGGCCACCAGTGGTCCTGTGACGGACTTCCGCACTCAGGAGCGTATCCGCATCGGTGGCTACGGCAATCTGCCTGCAGTGGCGCAGGGTGCTGCTTATCAGCCGCTGACCTCGCCTGGGGATGACAAGGTCACCTTTGCGGTGACCAAGCGCGGTGGTACTGAAGACGTGACGCTGGAAGCCATCAAGAACGACGATGTGCAGGCCTTGCGCCGTATTCCCACCGAGCTGGCGCTGGCAGCCAAGAACACGCTCTATGAGTTCGTGTTTGACTTTTTCCGCGTCAATAGCGCGATCTATGACGCCAAGGCGCTGTACCACGCCGACCACAGCAACCTGTTCACCGGGGCGCTGACTGCTGAAGAGTTCGCTGCGCACCGTCTGGCCATGCTCAAGCAGACCCGTGCGGGCAGCGTAAAGCGCCTGGCCACTGGACCTGCCGCCATTCTGGTGCCGTTTGAGCTGCAAGAGACGGCCTATGACCTGTTCGTGCGCGGCCAGAACCTGGACAAGACCTTTGTCCAGACGATCAACCCCGAGGTGATCCCTGTCAGCTATTGGATGGACGGCAACGACTGGTGCACGGTCGCTGACCCCATGGTGCTGCCGGTGCTGGAGATCGGCTTCCTCGACGGTCGTGAAGACCCGGAGCTGTTTGTGCAGGACCAGCCCAACGGCGGCTCCATGTTCAGCAACGACAAGCTGACCTACAAGATTCGCCACATCTACGGTGGCACTGTCCTGGTCGACGGCGAAAAGGGCACGACCAAGGCTGTTGTGGCCTAACGCGGCCTTATCTCTCCCGGCCCGTCCCCACAAGGGGCGGGTTTGCAAAGCCTCCAGTGCTCCTCTGTGTGTTCCGGTGCCTTTGCAAACCCATGGTCGATACCTCATCTTTAAACACTAGGAGCCGCTGTGGCACTTGAAGATTTTCAGGAGCTGGTCAAGGACATGGTCTCGGACCAAGACTCTGTAGTCACTGCAGAGGTGCGTGACCGAGCCATCGACCAGGCACGTATGCGCTACAGCGAAGACGCGCCGCGCCTGGAACTGGAGGAGGTTATCTGGCCTGCCACTGGAGTCTTTGGTCCGGTTCCCGAAGGTTGGACGGACAGCGCGGTCATTCAGTCCGTGGAGTTTCCGGTGGGGCGGCGGCCAGCATCAATGGTGTTTGCGGACGCATACCGCACTGCAACCGGCTGGGGACTGGAGAGCGAGCAGGCTCTGCCTGGCAATGCCCTGGTCAGGGTGAGCTATCAGCTACCCCATGAGCTGGATGCAACTGCTGACAGCATTCCCCAGCGCCACCGTCTGGCCGTGGCCTCGTTTGCGTCCCACCTGCTGTGCCAACAACTGGCCACGCGCTACGCAGGCGACCGTGAGACCACGCTGGGCTCTGATATGTCACGCACTGAGAGCCGCTCGCGCAACTATGCCGCCCGAGCCAAGGATTACCGGGCTGCTTATTTTGCGGGCGTTGGTCAGCTTGACCCGGCGCTGCAGGATGCGGTCGCTGGCTCTGCTGTGTCTGCGGTCGTGAGCTGGCCACGTCGCAATCCGCGCCACCGGCTGGTCAGCAGAGGTGGACTATGAACCTTGACATCAGCCTGGGCGATCTGAGCGCGATCGAGCGCGGCCTGCGCGAGGCTCCTGCGTACTCTCAAAAGGTGCTGGAAGCCACAATGCACCAGGCCACGCTGCTGGTGCAGCGCGAGTGGCAGGAAAACATGCCACGTGTCAGTGGCATCACGGCCCGCAGCATCACCAGCGATGTGGCCAGCACGCCTGCCGGGGTGCTCGGCATTGTGGGCAGTAGTCAGCCCACGGCATTGTTCATTGAGCTGGGCACAAGGCCTCACATGCCACCGATCAAGGCCATTGAGCCCTGGGTCAAAGCCGTGCTGGGCATCCGTGACCCCAAGGAAGTCAAACGCGTGGCCTTCCTGGTCGCCAGAAAGATTGCCCGTGAAGGGACCGAGCCCCAGCGCCCCATGGAGCGAGCGGCCCTGGCCACACGTGGCCAGATCATCGCTATGTTTGAAGGCGCAGCAGGGCAGATCGCCAATTTCATCATAGGAGGCAAGGCATGACTGCCGCCACTTTATCTGCTGCCCGCAGCGCCTTGCTGGCCGTCCTGGCCACCGTACCTACGGTGGGCATTGTTCATTCTCGGGAGCGCTTTGCGAGCAGTGAAGCAGAGTTTCGCAAGCTCTATCTGTATAGCCCGGCGCAGGCCGAGGACGCTTTCGGTCTGGACCCGCATATCCGTGGTTGGTATGTGCGCCGCACAGCGACCACTGAGGTCAACGCCAACGGGCGCATCCTCAATGAACACCGCTGGTTGATCCGTGGCTACATGGCTTTTAAAGACGCCGTAGAGAGTGAGCTGGTCTTTGACGACCTGGTCGAGCGCATCCGTTCTTCCGTGCGGGTGGACATCACGCTGGGTTTGCCTGGCATGTTGGGCGGCTCCATTCAGGAAGAGCGTGGCGTGCAGGTTGCCAGTGCTGGCCCGGTCATGTTTGCTGGGGTGCTGTGCCACAGCGCCATGTTGGAGATGAGCACCCGCAGTTGGGTCGAATGGAGGAAGCCATGAAACCCAGCTCCCGGCGCAAAGCCGCACCGGCCCAGCCTGCCATGGTCTCCGTGATCTTGATGGCGGAGCACGAGCACCTGGGCGCTGTGCTCCAGCCAGGCGCAGCGATCTCTGTGCATCCCGATACCGCGCAATGGCTTGAGGCCATGGGTGCGGCTGTGCCCACTCCATCCACAGCTCAATCCGCATCTCAACCTGTCAACACAAAGGACTGATCCATGTCTGATGACGTCATCAAACGCATTTTTGCCCCAGCCGCCTTGGTCGGCCAGATCTATGCCCGTGAGTACGGCAGCACCAGTGCGCCGCTGCCCATTGGCAACGTGCTGGCCGCTGAGCTATCGCACAAAGAGGATGTGAAAAAGCAGCCCAATATGACCACGCTGGGCGGTGGTACGCACTCCGAGATCCGCCGCGTGACGGAGGTGGAGCTGGCCATGACGCTGGCCGACATCAACCCCGTCAACCTGGCGCGCGCCACACAGGGCACGGTCAGCGGGGTGGAGCAGGGCCAAACCAGCAATGAATCCCTGAAGGTGACGCGTGGTGGCTTGTTGCGCACCAAGCATCTGCAGCCTAGTAATGTGGTGCTGACCAAGGGCACAACGCAAGGCACGGCGACCGTGACGGATGAAGAGCACTTGAACGTGAAAAAGGGTGACCTGGTGGCTTTCGCCCATGCTGATGCAACGGACGTGTCGGTTCGCATCGGCGATAGCGTGGCCACGGCCACCGCGCTCACCATGGCAGGAAACTATACGGTCACGGGGGCAGGTATCCAGCTCGATCCCGCTGCGCCCGGTGTCACGGATGGCAAGGGCATCTGGGTGAACTATAAATATCCAACGACTGGCGATGTGGTGCCAGCGGCAGGTAACTATGAAGTCCGTCCGGCTGGCATCTTTGTTCTTCAGGATGCTTCGGGGCTGACCGAGGGTGAAGAGGTCAAGGTTGCCTATTCTCACGTGGGCTATGCCGTGATCGAGGCGCTGACCACCAAGCCCAAGGAGCTGGAGATCATCCTGGAAGGCCTGAACGAAGCCGATGACGGCAAGCTGGCCATCGTGGAAATTTGGCGCGCAAGCCAGGGCGTGGCATCATCCATCGCGCTGCTGCAAGAAAGCGGGTTCATCAATCTGAAGGTGACCGGCTCGGTCCTGATGGACTCCACCAAGGTGGGCGATGGCATCAGCAAGTACTACCGCGTGCGCAAGACTTAACGCCGCAACAGACCCTTTAAAAGACTAAGGCCAGCACTCGCTGGCCTTTTTTGTTTCGGCTCAAAAACCGACAGTGATGTCTGAGAGCCGCTTTCAAGCAGCGTCACCGCCTGGGGCTGAGAAACATCTGCAACCCATTCCACAGGACATAGGCACCGAGCAGACCATAGGCCACGACTGCCAATGCCATCCCTACACGCGTAGATACACCTGCGCCGATTAGGAAGGCGATGCATGCAATGAAGGCGATTAAACGGGGCATCCAAATATCGTAACAAATTATGCCGGATAAGCAAATCAGCCTGCAGATTGACACCGGGGTCACGGGACGTGAATCCATCGTGGGCCTGGCTGACGACCTGGAGAATGTGGCCAAAGTCCTGGAAGGGGAGGTGTCCACGGAGGCTCGCACGGCGGCGGCCAGGTTGCGAGAGCTGGCACAGCAGGACGCAGCGATCACTACCTTTACCAAGCTGGACGCGCAGGCCAAGTCCTCTGCGGCGAGCTTGCGTCTGGCTGAGACCGAGGCCAAAAACTATGCTCGCCAGATCACGGCCATGGGGCCGCCAACTGAAAAAGAAGTGGCAGCGCTGCGTCAGCTCAATGCAGCAGCTGATAGTGCCCGCTCCACCTTTGATCAACAAAAGCAGGCTCTGTCTGAGGCTCAGGCCGAGCTGCAACGCTTTGGCGTTGCTGGCCGCAATGCTCAGCAAGCCCAGCAGCGCTTGCGCCAGGAGGTGGAGCAAGTCCGCGACTCGGTTCTCACGTTGGTGCCTGCTCATCAGAGTGCTGCAGCGGGTGCGCAGAATGCTGCTGCCAGCATGGTCCGCAGTCACCGTCAGATCGGTGATGGCGTGGAGTCCATCAGCAAGCAGCTCGACAGGCTGCAGAAGTTTTATATAGGGCTGCAGTCATTGCAAGGCATGAAGAACCTTGCGTTTGACCTTGCTGAAACGGCAGATCAGGCGAATAACCTGCAGGGCCGGATGAAACTGGTGACAGGCGAAGGCGAGAACTTCAAGCGCTCCTGGGAGGGGGTGACTGAGGTTGCGCTGCGCACTCACAGTGCTCTCGAAGGCACCGGCGTCTTGTTTTCGCGCATTGCCCAGGCGGGACTAGATGCAGGTCTCAGCGCACAGAAGGCCAGCCAGCAGAGTCTGGGGCTGACTGAAACAATTAATCAGACGATTCAAATCAGTGGCTCCAGCGCCGAGGCATCTTCTGCCGCCATTACCGGGCCAGCCACCATCAGCCTGTTGGATGCCGCCGAGCAGTTGCTGGTCACTTTGACGCTGACCCAACCCTGCGGCCAGATTGTGGACGGCTCGCTCTTGTTGACCCAGGCCATCGCCAGCGGCGACATGATCTTGGCCAGCGGTCAGGCCGCCATCGGCGTCTGGGCCACCAGCGACGGCCAGCTGATCGGGCGGGGCCAGGTCACGGATGAGGCGGGAGCGGGCCACTTCAAGTTGCTGGGCAGCACGGGCACTCAGCTGTATGCGGGCGGCAAGGCCATCCTGGGCGAGACGCGGATCGACTGATGGCCGGCGTCGACCTGATCTTTAACAGCGCTTTCAAGACTGGCAACCCGGTCGAGCTGGTGTTTGGCGATGACGGTGGCGGCACGATCGTGCCCGATGCGCAGCTGGGGCTCGCCGCACGCCTGCCGGGTCTGCGGGCACGGGCTCTGGTCCATGTGCGCAAAGACCTGGTCGCAGCCGGGCGCATGCCAGGCCTGCGCTGCCAGGGCGTTGTGCGCTACAACACCGACACGCCGCGCCCTGTGGTGGCCCAGGTGCAGGCTGTCGCTCAGCAGGCCCGGCATTTTGAAGCGGGCTGGACTACAGGCTGGCAGGAAACGGATGCGCTGCCAGCGGGCTGGTCTTTGTCTGCAACTGACGCGATGCCCCTGCATACCCAGTTTGAGACGGCCTGGCAGGAAGGCCAGCGTCAGCGCACGGGCTTGGAGGGGAGGTTTCTGCAAGCACGGGCTCTACCTGGTGCAACAGCGCAGGCGCGCTGGCAAGAGGCCCAGGGCGTGCGCGTCAGCCTGCAGGTCGTGGCCGAGGATGCGGTGGCCACGCGATCTGGTTTGGTGGTGCGGTTTCAGGAGACGCTGCGCGGCCGCCGATTGCTGCTGCAGGCCGTAGCCCAGGATGCCGTTGGCCTGCAGCACCAGGTCACCAGCGGCGCTGGCCCGGCGCAGCCGCTGTACGCAGGGTATCTGGCCCGCTACCAGCAGTCCATCAAGCCGCCGGCGGGAAAGTCTCAGGCCCAACCGCCCGAGCTGGGAAAGCCGGGCTGCTATGAGCAACTGGTGGGCGGCCCTATCCAATTGTGGTTTTGCAAGCCTTGGGCTGCGTCGACGGCACTGGTCTTTGCGTGCTGCAAGAACGGCTCACCGCAGCCAGGCAAAGTCATTGTTCCCGTCAGAAAGGTTTACATCGTGCTCAATCAGATTGTGCTGACGCGGTTGGATACCGGCGTCGAGCTTCCCGCTTTGGCCTTCAATATGTCGCTGGACTTCCAGAGCTGGACTTGGAACTGGACTGCATCACTGCACAAGGATGCTGCTGTGCACTTAGGCCGTGATATCGATGGCGACCCTGCTCAGTTCCTGGCCAACATCAATGGCGTGCCGTTCAAGCTGCGCCTGGAGCGAACCAGCCGGGATCGCAGATTCCTGCCGCAGGAGCGCTGGTCTGTCTCGGGGCGTGGCCTGGCCGCCATGCTGACAGAGCCCTGGGCCAAGTCCATGTCATTTGGCAACCCCACACAGTCACTGACGGCCCAGCAATTGGCGATCGAGGCGCTCAAGATCAATGGCATCTCCATTGGCTGGGGAATCGACTGGCAGCTCGAGGACTGGCAGGTCCCTGCAAGAGCCTGGGCGCTACAGGGCAGCTATATCGACGCCATCAACGATATCGCGGCAGCCGCTGGCGGTTACGTGCAGCCTCACAACACCGATCAGGTGCTGCGCATCCTGCCCAAGTACCCCGTAGCACCTTGGCACTGGGGTGACGTGGTCCCCGACTTTGAGATTCCGGCGGCAGCGGCAGAGATCGAGGGTACCGAGTTCGTGGATAAGCCGGACTACAACCGGGTGTTTGTCGGCGGCATGAGTGCCGGCGTCGTCGGTCCCATCACGCGGGCGGGCACTGCCGGCGACCTGATTGCACCCCAGGTCACGCATGCATTGATCACCAATTCCATTGCTCAGCGGCAGCGTGGCTTGGCTGAGCTGGCGGATACGGGTCGCCAAGCACTGGTCTCGCTGTCGATGCAAGTACTTCCCGAAACCGGCGTGATCCTGCCAGGCCAGTTTGTTCGGTACGTTGGGCCAGAGACCGTAGCCGGGATCGTGCGGTCGACGTCGCTCAACTGGGCCGCTCCCAAACTGCGCCAGACTCTGGAGGTCGAGACCCATGCCTAATCTATATAGACAGTTCATAGACCTGCAGTCACCTAAGCCCTTGGAGGTTGGCACTGTCGCATTTGTACTCAATGGTGTGGCCACCGTCGATCTGCCTGGCGGTGGTCGCCTGCAGGCAAGAGGCGTGGCTCAAGCTGGCCAACGTGTCTTTGTGCGCGATGGAGCGATCGAGGGCGAGGCCCCAAACCTTACCTATATAGAAGGGGAGGTGTAGCCATCAAAAAAGAACGGGCGACCTGGTCAAGTGCTACGAACACCTGACCAAGCCCCAACCTGCAGAACCAGCCTGCAAGCCGGCAAGGCCCGCTCACCCTGTACAGAGCGGCGCTGAGCCTACCAGAGTTTTAAAGGTTTAAAGGCTTGCAAATGGACGAAATCCGCTGCGGCAACTGCCGCAAGAAGTTAGGTGAGGGCGTATTCCAACGCCTGAACATCAAGTGCCCCCGATGTGGGGCCTTCAATCAGCTGAGCGCCAAGAGCGCCGAATTAGAGCCCCAGCGAGGGCCTAAAGCTGAAATCAATGACAAACCCAATCGTCCCCTGGATCGGAGGCAAACGCCGTCTGGTCGACCTGCTCCTGAAGCGCTTTCCTGCACATAGCTGCTACGTGGAGGTCTTTGCCGGTGGTGCGGCGGTGTACTTTGCCCGCCACCCGGCAGACGTTGAAGTCCTCAATGACGTCAACGGTGACCTTGTGAACCTCTATAGAGTGGTTACTCACCACCTGGAAGAGTTTGTGCGGCAATTTAAATGGGCCTTGACCAGCAGGCAGGTCTTTAAATGGCTGCAGGAGACCCGCCCCGAGACCCTGACGGATATCCAGCGGGCTGCCAGATTTTTCTACTTACAGCAGCAAAGCTTTGGCGGGAAGGTGACTGGCCAGACCTTCGGCACGGCAACAACGGCCCCGGCCATCAACTTGCTGCGTATCGAAGAAAATCTGTCGGCAGCCCACCTGCGTATGGCGGGCGGCACCTATATCGAACAACTGGACTGGGCTAAATGCATTGACCGCTATGACCGCCAGCACACGTTGTTCTATCTGGACCCGCCTTACTGGGAGACGGAAGGTTATGGCGTGCCGTTTGAGTGGGATCAGTACGAACTGATGGCCCAGAAGCTCAAGTCGATCAAAGGCAAGGCTGTCATCAGCATCAATGACCATCCTGCAATCCGGAAATGCTTTAAAGACTTCGAGATGGAGGCTTTAAAACTGGACTACACGGTTGGCGGCGGCGCGAATCGTGTGGAGCGTGGTGAGCTGGTGATTTACAGCTGGAACAGGAGTGAGGAGCCTGCGGGTCTTTTTTAAAATGGAATGGCCGACTGATGTCGGCCATTAGCGGTCGTTGGTGGTGATGATTGGACCTCTTGAATTCTGGCGTTCAACATCTCTCAAAATCGCTTGCATTGCCAGTGTGTTAACGGCTTTCCGCGCCGCCTTGAAGTACCTGCAAATCCAGCCCGATTTACCGATATGCTGAGAAGGTTTTCTACTCTTTCTCTTCGACATGCGCGATGAAGTGCCTGCCAAAGTATTGGCCATCATTGAAGGGGGACTGCTGACCCATGGGAAGCAGAACATCTACGAAGTTCTAGAGCGGCTAGGTGTTCGTGATCTCAAGGAGAAAGTCTTCGACTACGTATGGGAAGTACCCAGTGGTGTTCCTATTTTCACCATCTGGGCTGAGTTCGTGGCAGTACACCCTATTTCGGGTCGTATGTTCTATGTTGAGGACTTGGCTAATCGCACCACGTTGGAAGGAGGCGCGGAGATGGACACGGGCCAACTCAAGCGTACGCAGGATCGACGACGCCAGATGGAAAAAGTTCGTGACGGTAAGCCTTTCATTGCCGTTTTGCAATCCAACGTTCGGTCTATCGACGAGTTGATGCGCAATGTGACCGCCAAGCCACTCGATCGAATCAAGGACTCGCCTTGGCATGTCGCGCGGTGGGACGAAATCCGGCAACGCGCCATCATGGTCCGAGGCGAAGCCGGGTGGGAACCAACTGATGCAGAGGTTGAGCTTTTCATTAATGAACGACGCTTGGATTGTCCCGAGGTTCTAGCCGAGCGCAGCGATGCATCAGAGCAGAAAGATAGCGCTCCATTAGTGACGTTCCGCTTTCCTGATCAGGCACATCGCGATCAGGTTGAGGCCGCCTCCATGGCAACAATTATTGATCTGTTTGTCTCACAGGGCTTCGCACCACAGGACGTCAGCAGGGAAAACCGCGGATATGACATCGATGTCAAAGACGCGGCAGGTTTTAGCAAAATCCATGTCGAAGTTAAAGGCACAGACAGCGATACCCCAGGTTTTTTCCTTACGCGCAATGAGCGAGCTTGCGCGGCGTCAGATCCGCTGTGGGAACTTGCCGTTGTCACCAACGCGCTCGGAGAGCCTCAAATTGATAGGTACACGGCCAAGGAGATAGAGCGATACTTTGTTTTTGAAGCATTGGCCTGGCGTTGCGACCTCAAACGCTGATGCCCAGACAGTTAGCGGAATGAACCAGCGCCGCATCAATGGAGTAGTGCATTTCACCTTCCCTTGATCGACCATTTTCTGGCGATATTTATGTCTTGCGTAACAAGGCCATAAATCCAGTGAAGCATTTCGACTGACTGAACCCACTTACCAAACAGGCATTGCTGGTCACAAACCGAAGGACTGCAAAGGGTCGATCAGCGACACAGCAAACCATCGCGCAATGTGCTTAGTTGCTGATTTGTCAGCCTTGGTGCCAAAGGCTGCGCTACTTTGTGCCAAAGCTCGCGCAAATTTGTGCCAAAGGCCGCGCAACGCAACTGGCCGCGCAACGCAACTGGCCGCGCAACGCAACTCAACGCAATTCTTGACTTTCGTCAAGCCGTACCAAGCCTTCAAACGGCATGATGCACTGCCGCATTTTTTTACATGGCAGGAAATAGGGGGCTTTGGCACTTTCTCCAATGAAATCATTGTGGGGAAGTGCATGAAAAACCTTGAGTCTTGTACAAGACTTAAAAAAACAAGCCCGGTTGCGCGTAGAATTTTGTATTGTGGGAATGCATTGCATAACAAGAGTGGCATTCCTTCGGTGTCAGGACCCAGGCGCAGGCATGAGGTACTGGCACATGGCAGGCTCCCCCTTTTTCACAACCTGAGACACGAGATGAGTACGCAGCAACCCACCATCATCTATACCTTGACTGACGAGGCTCCCCGCCTGGCTACCAGTGCATTTCTGCCTGTGATTCGCGCTTTTGCGGCGCCCGCCGGCATCAATGTGGAGACCAGCGACATCTCGTTGTCTGGCCGTATCCTGGGCGAGTTCCCCGACTTCCTGACCGAAGCGCAACGCGCTCCGAACAATCTGGCTGAACTGGGCAAGCTGACGCTGACGCCTGAAGCCAACATCATCAAGCTGCCCAATATCTCCGCATCTGTGGGCCAGCTGCAAGACGCGATCAAGGAACTGCAGGGCAAGGGCTATGCCATCCCTGACTATCCTGAAACCGCCACGACCGATGCCGAAAAAGACATCAAGGCGCGCTACAACAAGTGCATTGGCTCGGCCGTGAACCCCGTGCTGCGCGAAGGCAACTCCGACCGCCGCGCTCCTGCTGCGGTCAAGAACTACGCCAAGAAGCACCCTCATTCCATGGGCGAGTGGAAGCAGTGGTCCCAAACCCATGTGTCGCACATGGAAGAGGGCGACTTCTACCACGGCGAAAAGTCCATGACGCTGGACAAGGCCCGCGAAGTCAAGATGGTGCTGGAGACCAAGTCCGGCAACAGCATCGTGCTGAAGGACAAGGTCAAGCTGCAGGCTGCAGAAGTGATCGACTCCATGTTCATGAGCAAGAAGGCCTTGTGCGCCTTCTATGAAAAGGAAATCGAAGACTGCCGCGAGTCCGGCATTCTGTTCTCGCTGCACGTGAAGGCCACGATGATGAAGGTGTCTCACCCCATCGTGTTTGGTCACTGCGTGAAGATTTTCTACAAGGAAGCCTTCGAAAAGCACGGCAAGCTGTTCGATCAGCTGGGCGTGAACGTGAACAACGGCATGGCCAATCTGTACGAAAAGATTGAAACCCTGCCTGCTTCGCAGCGTGAAGAAATCATCCGTGACCTGCACAAGTGCCAAGAGCACCGTCCGCGTCTGGCCATGGTTGATTCTGCCAAGGGCATCACCAACTTCCATTCGCCCAACGATGTGATCGTTGACGCTTCCATGCCCGCCATGATCCGCGTGGGCGGCAAGATGTGGGCCGCCGACGGCAAGCCTTACGACTGCAAGGCCGTGATGCCTGAGTCCACCTTTGCCCGTATCTACCAGGAAGTGATCAACTTCTGCAAGTGGCACGGCAACTTCGACCCCAAGACCATGGGCACCGTGCCCAACGTGGGTCTGATGGCGCAAAAGGCCGAAGAGTACGGTTCGCACGACAAGACGTTCGAGATCGCCGAAGAAGGCGTGGCCAACATTGTGGACATCGCCACCGGCGAAGTGCTGCTGAGCCAGAACGTGGAAGCCGGCGACATCTGGCGCATGTGCCAGGTCAAGGATGCTCCTATCCGCGACTGGGTGAAGCTGGCCGTGACCCGTGCCCGCAACTCCGGCATGCCTGCCGTGTTCTGGCTGGACCCCTATCGTCCCCACGAAGCCGAGCTGATCAAGAAGGTGGAAACCTACTTGAAGGACTACGACACCAACGGCCTGGAAATCCACATCTTGTCGCAAGTACGTGCCATGCGCTACACGCTGGAGCGCGTGGCCCGTGGTTTGGACACCATTTCGGTGACCGGCAACATTCTGCGTGACTACCTGACTGACCTGTTCCCGATTCTGGAACTGGGTACCTCGGCCAAGATGCTGTCCATCGTGCCTTTGATGGCTGGTGGCGGCATGTACGAAACCGGTGCCGGCGGCTCCGCTCCCAAGCACGTGCAGCAACTGGTGGAAGAAAACCACCTGCGCTGGGATTCGCTGGGCGAGTTCCTGGCCCTGGCCGTGTCGCTGGAAGATCTGGGCATCAAGGAAAACAATGGCCGTGCCAAGCTGCTGGCCAAGACCTTGGACGAAGCCACCGGCAAGCTGCTGGACGAAGACAAGTCGCCTTCGCGCCGCACCGGCGAGCTGGACAACCGTGGTTCGCAGTTCTACATCGCTCTGTACTGGGCCCAGGCTCTGGCCGCTCAGACCGAAGACAAGGAGCTGGCTGCCAAGTTCGCCACTCTGGCCAAGACACTGGCCGACAACGAAGCCAAGATCGTGGCCGAGATGAAGGAAGTGCAAGGCAAGCCAGCCGATATCGGCGGCTACTTCATGCCCGACGTGGCCAAGCTGGACGCCGTGATGCGCCCCAGCGCCACCTTCAACGCCGCCATCGCTGCAGTCTAAGCATGGCGTTTTGCAGAGCGAGGCCCGCCTCGCCTGCAAGCTTTCATCAGCCGGTGCGCCTGAAAAGGCCACCGGCTTTTTTGTGCGCTGATCTTGTGATGCTATATAAAGAGTAGCTATCTGCGCATGATACATATGCGCTTGATGGCGATTTTCGTCAAAAATCTGATGAATATGCCCATGACTTTGTTCCAATGCCCGTGCTGCGACTATTTCTCTCTGAAGGATCGAGGCGAATACAGCATCTGCAAGCTCTGCTTCTGGGAAGACGATGGTCGCAACCCGGATCAGCTTGACGTGTACTCCGGCCCCAATCACATGACGCTGCGCGAAGGTCGGCACAATTTTCAGGCGTTCGGAGCCTGCGATAGGCGCATGCTCAAGAGCGTGCTGCCCGCTACCGAGCGGGCAAGGTTTGCGCACCAGAGTCGCGCTTGATCGCAGGGCTTGGCTGTTTGCTCAATGCCTGGAGCGCCGTGGCCGCAGGCGGCGCCAGCCAATCACCACGCCGGTGCTGCTGAGCAGCAGGCCGCCCAGGCTCAGAGCAATCAGCAAGCCGTCCCATAGCGGGCGGCGCTGCAGCAGCGGCAGCCAGTCCCAGCTGTGCAGCATGGCAAACAGCCAGCGTTTGACGCGCTGGCGCTGGTTCAGCTGGCCCAGCAACTGACCGGTGGTCGCATCGATGTGAAGCCAGGTTTGGCCGGCATCGCCATAGATCACGCGCAGCACGGGTAGCGGCTTGCTGGCGCCGCCCATCATGGTGTGGTCGGCGCGGGCGTAGTAGTAAAGGTCATAGTCGCTCAGCCACTGGCTGCTCAGCACTGCGGCATCGGAGAGCTGTGCCGCACCTGCCAGCAAAGCTGCTATGTCATGCTGCAGCGCCTGGGCCGTGTCGGCATTGAGCACCTGTTTGTGGCCCAGGGCATTGACGGCGGTTACCTGGGTCTGGCCCAGCACGCGGCTCCAGCGCAATTCCCGCACGCCGGGGTCGGCAGCGGAGAGCAGCTGCGTAGGCCCTGCAGCATCTGCAGGCAGATTCATGGGCCCCATGGGCCATTTCCCCATATCCACCGTGCGCTGTTTGCTATCAAAGATATGCCATGGGTTCATGGACATCAGTCCGCTGAAAATCCAGGTCAGCGTGACGGCGGCAAACAGCAGGCCGACGATATGGTGCCAGCGCATCAGGCGTGAAGGGTAGGGCGTGCGCTGGCCGCTGCGGTAAGGTCTGGAAAAACGCCAGCGCATCACACCAACTACTGTGCCGCTGATGGCCAGCGCAATGCCGGCGATAGACAAGGTGTTGACCACATCGGCCCAGATGCCGTCAAACCAGTTGCCGCGCAGCAGATAAAGCCAGTGCAGCCAGGCGCCCACATAGTTCCAGCCGCGCTCGGTTGCCGTGGCATCGCGCAGCACTTCGCCGGTTTGGCTGGAGATATAGAGACGGGTCTGGGCCGCATCGTCCAGCGCCACCACATGCAGGGGCCGGTGCGCATCCAGACCA
Source organism: Comamonas aquatilis (assembly GCF_965139575.1). Taxonomy (NCBI): domain Bacteria; kingdom Pseudomonadati; phylum Pseudomonadota; class Betaproteobacteria; order Burkholderiales; family Comamonadaceae; genus Comamonas; species Comamonas aquatilis. Next base: position 39,079 of record NZ_CBCSIW010000025.1, read on the forward strand.
CGGCTGTGGGTGAAGGCATCTTGCTGCACCTGGCCCTGGTAGCTGGCGGCGATGCCAGGCGCGAACGCCGCCGCCGCTGCCATGGCCTGTGACTGCCCTGCGGGCGGCAGCACGCTGCCGGTGTAGGCGTCAATCACCGTGGCCGTGCTTGGGTGGTGGTGGTCTTTGCCCGGTTTGCCCGCCGCAAGCACCCAGTAGCTGGCCCGGCCCGCGCTGGCCATGGACAGGCGCAGGTCGCTCACAGCCGTGCTGATGCCCGCCTTGCTCAGCGCCTGCTGCGGGCTGAGCAGCTCGGGGCTGGCCTGCAGCTCGGGCAGATGCAGCAGCCGCTCGGCTTCGGTGAGCTTGGGGTAGCCCACATACATCATCACCATGCCGGAGAAAAACCACAGTGCAAACAGCAGGCACATGGCGATGCCCAGCCAGCGGTGGGCCAGAAACAGCCAGCGCTTCCATGAAATCTGCATGGCCGGCCCCGCTTCAGTAGCTCAGGCGCAGCGCAATATCGGCGCTGCGGGCGGCGCCCAGATAGGCCATGGTGCTGCTGAGGCTGGCGGCGTAGCTGCGATTGGTGGCATTGCGCAGCCGCGCCTGCAGCGTCATCTGGCGGTTGATCTGGTAGTCCAGACCCAGATCCAGCAGCGTGACGCGCGGCCAGTAGAAGGTATTGGCCGCATCGCCGTAGATGCGACCCACATGACGCAGACCGGCGCTCAGCTGCAGATCCGGCGTGGCGCGATAACGGGTCCAGAGATTGGCGACCGTGGCCGGGGTGTTGACCGGGTGCTTGCCGGCCATGGAGATGCCGTTTTGCTGGTAATTGTCATAGCGCGCCCGGGTGTGGCTGTAGTCGGCGCGCAAGCTCCATTGCGCAGACAGGGCCAGTGCCACGGCGGCTTCTATGCCGCGCGAGGATTGCTCTCCCACCAGCAGGGTGCGGGTGCTGTCGCTGGGGTCTTGCGTGGCGATGTTGTGGCGCTCGATCTGGTAGGCGGCCAGCGTGGCCGAGCCCTTGTCTTGCATAAAGCGCCATTTGGCGCCCACTTCGATCTGGCGGCCGGTGGTCAGGCCGGTGTTGTTGATGGCATCGGCAAAACTGGCCGTGGCCAGCGTGCCCGAGGGCGGATCGGCGGCGGTGGCGTACTGGGCATAGAGCGCGGCTTCGGGCGTGGCATCCCAGACCAGGCCGATACGGCCTGTGGTGGGGCGGTAGCTGCGGCTCCAGCTGGCGGGTGCGCTGGCCGTGACTTCGCGCCGATTGCTCAGATCCAGATCCAGGCGTTCATGCCTGAGGGCCGTGAGCACATGCAGCGTGGGGGCGATGGCGGTGCGGTTTTCCAGGTACAGGGCGATGTTCTGGATGCGGTTGTCGCGGTCGGCCCTGAAGCCGGGCTGCATGCCAGGGATAGAGTAGAAATTCTCCGTCACAAAGTCATAGGGGTTGACGGTGCTCACCGTGCCCGAGAGGCTGTTGGGGTAGCGGGTCTGGCGATTGATGCTGACATCCAGGCCGAAGGCCCAGTCGCTGCGCAGGCCGGCCAGCTGGCTTTGCAGCTTGCCCTCCAGTCTGTCGCCCAGCAGCAGTTGCTCATGGCGCTGCAACAGCGTGCTGGAGCGGATGACGGCGCTGTTGCCGGCGTTGAAGCGATAACTCTCCACATTGCGGTATTCACGCTGGGCGCTATAGGCGTAGAAGGTGTTGCTCCACTGCAGCTGCGGGCTGATGCGGCCTTCGGTGATGGAGCGCAGCCATTGCACGCGTTGGGCGTAGAGGCCGTCGGCGCTGTTGTAGTTCTTGTCGCGGGTGGCCGGGTCGATGCTGAGCTCGCCCTGGATGGGATTGCGCAGCGGCGTGCCCCAGTAAGGCCGGTCTACCCGCTCATGCTGGTACTCATAGGCCAGGGTGTGGGTAAGCCCGCCACCCAGCTCGGAGCGCAGCGATACCGCCAGCTGCGTGGCATGGCGCTTGACCTGATCTATGCTGCTGCTGCCGGTGCTTTGGTTCAGGTCCAGCCGCAGATAGTGGGCGCTGGCGTCATCTGCGCTGCCCAGGCGCCGGTTCAGTCCCAGCGAAGCCTGCTTGAGTCCGTTGCTGCCCAGGCGGATCTGGCCTTCGGTGAACGGTGTGCTCTCCGGCAGCTTGGTGATGTAGTTGAGCGTGCCGCCCACCCCGCCTGCACCATACAGAAAGCTGGACGCGCCGCCTATGGCCTCGATGCGGTCGTAAATCCAGCTGTCTACCGGGCGGGCCGCAATGCTGTATTGCACATTGATGCCGTTGAACAGCTGGCTGACCGAGCTGCCGCCAAAGCCCCGGTAGTTCACGCCGGGATTGCCGGGCGGGCTGTAGGCCGTCACACCGGGAATAGCGGCCAGTGCCTCCTGTGTGTTTTGCGCACCGCGCGCTTCCAGCTCGCTGCGATCAAGGGTGTGCACGCTGGCCGGCAGCTCTTTGGCGTTCAGGCCCAGGCGGCTGGCTGTCGCCGATTTTGCATCGAGCGCCAGGCTGGAAAAAGCCTCGTACCAGCCTTCGCTGACCTCCACGGTGGCCAGTGTGGGCTCGGCGGCATGGACATATCCGCTGAGCAGGGCCAGAACGGCGCAGCTGCCGGCAGAGAGTGCGGGAAGAGAGAACTGGGGAAGAGCGCGCGCACGAGCGCGTCCGCCAAAATGACGGGAAGAAGAACGGATCACGAAAAAACTCCTGGCCGGGCACTGAAGAGCACAGTGCAGACAAAGCCGAGTCCGCCCTCAGGGACGGCTCAGCCAACCGAGAAAGGTTTCAGGAGTGGGCAGGTGGCCCGCGTGCGGGCAGGGGGGCGCGGGTGACGGAGGCAATATGCGCCGCCGCCAAGGGGCGTAGCGCGTAGGACAGCGGCTGCGCCATGGGCGGCAGATCGCCAAAGTGCAGGGGTGCAGGCCCGGCAGCAGGCAGGCACAGTGCGCAATCGAGGGTGTTGTGCTGACCGCTGTGGGCCGTGCTCTGTGCATCCTCGCCAAGGCTGCTGTCTGCGCTGGTGTCATCGCTGACGCTGTTGCCGATAGCGCTGCTGACATTGACCCAGCGCATCTCGCCCGAGGTGGTGCAGATCAGTTCCATCGCTTGCGGATGGATGAATGGCGATGCACTGGCGGCGCCCAACGTCAAAGCAAACCAGGCCAGGATCAGCCGGGAGAGCCAGAAGGAGGTGCGCAGCTGGTGCATGAAACGATTATGCCGGTTTGCGATGTGGGTCCGCAGATTGCAGGTCGAGAAAAGCACAAGCATATGCCTGTTGCGACAAGACCTAGTCTGTGCTGAGTTTTTAGTCTGAATGGGCTCTAGCGCTTGTGTGTAAAGCGCTAGATGCTATCAATACAGGAATTTTGTGATGAGTTTCAACGTGGCGCAAAGGGCGCACCGCCCAGCTTGGCACCGGCCTTGATGCCGCGCTTGGCGAACCAGCCCTGGTTCATTTCCAGCACAAAACGCACCGGCTTGGCCGAGCAGTGCGAATCATCGGACTGCGGTTTCATATCGGCCAGATTGACGATGGTGCCGTCATCGGCCACAAAAGCGGCGGTCAGGGGCAAGAGCGTGTTGCGCATCCAGAAGCACTGCACGCCGGGCTGTTCGAACACAAACAGCATGCCTTCCTGTTGGGGCATTTCCTTGCGGAACATGAGACCGATCTCGCGCTGCTGTGGTGTGACGGCCAGCTGTGTATCGATGCGGTACATGCCTGCCGTCAGGTCGGTACGACGCAGATTCATCTGGGGAGAACCGTCCTGGGCGCTGGCCAGACTGCCAAAGCCCAGCAGGGTGCTCAGAGCTAGAGCTGAAGAAACAACAAAGGGCAGGCGGAGAGCAAACTTCATGGCAATCAAGGGCCTTGTAACTGGATCTGGCAAAGGTCGGTGCGTGAGGCGATCATAAGAAAAGCCCGCAGACTCGATATTCTGCGGGCTTTTTGGTGTGCGTCTCTGCATCTGAAATGTGGGGGCGCTCAGTATCACTCGTGCTTGCGGGCAAACCGCAGTGTTTACATCGCCTTGTGCATCTTCTTGGAAGAATGTTTGACTTGTTTGTGGCTATGGGTGGACTTGGCCTTCATGTGCTTGGCAGCGGGGGCTGCGGCCTTGGCGGGGGCTTGAACCGGGGCTGCGGGTGCTGCCTGGGCAAATGCGCCTGCAGCAAAAGTACCGGCAATCAGGACAGCGAGTAGTTTTTTCATGTGTGCAAATTTCCTGGGTTCAGTTGAGGTTGCGACGCGGACCATCCGCGCCACAGATATTCAACGGCACTGTTGTGCCGGCGTTGACAGAATTTGACGATGGACTGCGTAAGAGTTTTGTGAGCGCCAGTGATGCCAAAATCGGGCCATAGACGCATGAACGATCAGGTTGCTGCGCCGCATAATTACCAATTCAGGAGATTCGCAAAAATGAGCACTTTCCAGCACATCCAGATTCCGCCGCAAGGCCAGAAGATCACGGTCAATGCCGATCATTCGCTGAACGTGCCCGATCAGCCCATCATCCCCTTCATCGAAGGTGACGGCGTGGGCGTGGACGTGACGCCGGTGATGCGCAAGGTGGCCGATGCGGCCGTGGCCAAGGTCTATGGCAGCAAGCGCAAGATTGCCTGGATGGAAATTTTTGCCGGCGAAAAAGCCACCCGTGTCTACGGCCCCGATATGTGGCTGCCCGAGGAAACCGTGGCCGCCGTGCGCGACTATGCGGTGTCCATCAAGGGCCCGCTGACCACGCCCGTGGGTGGTGGCATCCGTTCGCTGAACGTGGCGCTGCGCCAGGAGCTGGATCTCTACGTCTGCCTGCGCCCCGTGCAGTACTTCAAGGGAGTGCCTTCGCCGCTCAAGCAGCCCGAGAAAACCAATATGGTGATCTTCCGCGAGAACTCGGAAGATATTTACGCCGGCATCGAGTTCGCTGCAGGCAGCGAGAATGCGCAAAAGCTCATGCAGTTCCTGTCCAAGGAGCTGGGCTCCAACAAGATCCGCTTTCCCGAGACTTCGGGCATTGGCATCAAGCCCGTCTCACGCGAGGGCACGGAGCGCCTGGTGCGCAAGGCCATCCAGTACGCCATTGACAACAACCGACCCAGCGTGACCCTGGTGCACAAGGGCAATATCATGAAGTACACGGAAGGTGCTTTCCGTGACTGGGGCTATGCGCTGGCACGGCGCGAGTTTGGCGCCGAGCTGATCGATGGCGGCCCTTGGGTCAAGCTCAAGAACCCGAAGACCGGCAAAGACATCATCGTCAAGGACTCGATCACCGATGCCTTTCTGCAGCAGATTCTGATGCGCCCGGCCGAGTATTCGGTGGTGGCCACGCTCAATCTGAACGGCGACTACATCTCGGATGCGCTGGCCGCGCAAGTGGGCGGCATAGGCATTGCGCCCGGCGCCAACATGTCGGAATCCATTGCCTGTTTTGAAGCCACGCACGGCACGGCGCCGCGCTATGCGGGCAAGGACTATGTGAACCCTGGCTCCATGATTCTCTGCGCCGAGATGATGCTGCGCCACATGGGTTGGCGCGAGGCGGCAGATCTGCTGGTGCAGTCGCTGGAAAAAGCCATTCAGAGCAAGCATGTGACCTATGACTTTGCGCGGCTGATGGATGGTGCAACCCAGGTTTCCTGCTCGCGCTTTGGCGATGTGGTGATCTCCATGATGGATTGAGGCCTTGACGCCTGAATAGAAAAACGCACCTCGGTGCGTTTTTTCATGGGCACTACCTTGCGTGTTCCTTCAGAGTGTCTTGGCGGCGAACACCAGGCAGGTGGTGCTGGCATGGGCGTAGAGCTTGCCGTCGGCTCCGACGATGCGGGCTTCGGCCGTGGCCAGCTGACGGCCGCTGTGAATCACCTGGCCTATGGCGCGCAAAGGCCCGGTATGGGCGTGAGCGGCGCGCACGATGTTCACGCTGAGCTCGGCCGTGGTGTATCCCGTGCCGGCTGGCAAGGTGGTTTGCACGGCGCAGCCCAGGGCCGAGTCCAGCAGCGTGGCAAACCAGCCTCCATGCGCCGTGCCCATGGGGTTGTAGTGCTTGAGCTGGGGCGTGCCCTGGAATACTGCCTTGCCGTGGGCTACCTCGATCAGGGCAAAGTCCAGTGTCTCGGCGATATGCGGGTAGGGCAGCTCTCCGCTGAGCATGGCTTGCATGATTTCCAGCCCGGTCTTGCCCTGCAGCTGCGCTGGTGCGGCCACACCGGGCTGGCCGCCGCCTGCCAGCATATGGTTGACGACCTGTTCCTTGTGCGCTTCCCAGTCACCGTGAGCGGTTTGACGGTTGGGGTGGGTGGCGATGGCTGTATCCATGGAAATCTCTTTAAAGTTGCATATGCAATTATTGTAGATACAATGGTTTCATGAGCGCAACCCTGATTCACCCCGATGTCGCCCCGGCCGTGCAGCCGCAAGGCTGTACCAACTTCAAGCTGCGTCAGCTGCTGCGCCGGGTATCGCAGCGCTATGACGCCGAGCTGGCGCAGGCCGGGCTCAAGACCACGCAGTACTCGCTGCTGTCGCAGGTGTTGCATCGCGGGCCGATTCGCCCCGGCGATCTGGCGCGCTTCATGACCATGGATGCCTCTACGCTGACCCGCAATCTCAAGCCCCTGGTGGCAGCAGGCTGGCTGGAGGTGGCCGCTGGCGAGGACGGACGCAGCCGTCTGGTGCACATCACCGACGCTGGGCGTGAAAAGCGGGCACAGGCCCAAAGCGGCTGGCGCCGCGCACAGCTGCAGCTCAATGCCCAGCTGGGTGTGGAGCGCGTGCTGGCCCTGCATGCGCTGATCGATGAGGCGCTGCCTTTGCTGGCCGACGATGCGCCGCAGGAGAATCTTCAGGAAAGCGGAGACCTTGATGCGTGAAGCCCAAACCAATGATCAAGCCGGCGATCGAAGTCTTATCGGCGCCATGTCGCCAGGCCAGCGCCAGTGGAGCGTATGGCTGGTGCTGCTGGCCGCGGCCTCCACGTTTGCGCTGACCATGGGAACGCGCCAGAGCATGGGCTTGTTTGTCAGCCCGCTGAACAGCGCCACCCAGCTGGGTCTGGCGCAGATCAGTTTGGCGTTTGCCTTTGGCCAGCTGTGGTGGGGGCTGACCCAGCCCTTTGCCGGCGCCATGGCCGACCGTATTGGCGCAGGCCGCGTGTTGCTCATCGGTGTGCTGCTGGTGGCGGTGGGCACCTTTATCACCCCTTATATGACCAGCACCTGGGGCCTGATCTTTACCGTGGGCGTGCTCTCGGCCGGGGGCGCCGGCATGGCCGGCCCCGCCGTGCTGATGGGCACCACCGCCAGGCTGATTCCAGAGCGCTACCGAGGCATGGCTACGGGCATCGTCAACGCCGGCGGCTCCACGGGGCAGTTTCTGATCACGCCGCTGGCCGGTGCCTTGATGATTGGCATGGGCTGGGCCAATGCGCTGCAGGTCATGGCCGTGCTGGTGCTGGTGGCACTACCCGCCATCTGGGTGCTCAAAGGCAAGCCCGAAGTAGCTGCTCCCGCGGTGGCTACGGCAACGCAAGGCGCTGCAGAGGCCGCCAAGGCTTTGGGCAGCCGTGCCGTCATCGCCCAGGCCTTGGGCAATCGCAGCTATGTGCTGCTTTCGGTGGGCTTTTTTGTTTGCGGCTTTCACGTGGCATTTCTGGGCACCCACTTGCCCGGCGTGATTGAAAGCTGCGGCCTGCCTGTGCAATTTGGTGCCTGGGCGCTGGCCATGCTGGGGCTTTTCAACATCGTGGGCAGTCTTGCCATGGGTTGGGCCGTAGGGCACTGGCGCATGAAGTCGCTGCTGTCCCTGGTCTATGCCGTGCGTGCCGTGGCGGTGCTGGCCTTTATGCTGGCGCCCAAGACCGGGGCCGTGGCCCTGATCTTTGCGGCAGTGATGGGGCTGACTTTCCTGTCCACGGTGCCGCCCACCGTGGGCCTGGTTGCCAAGTTCTTCGGCACCCGCCATATGGCCATGCTCTTCGGGCTGGTGATGCTGGTGCACCAGATGGGCGGCTTTCTGGGCGCCTGGCTGGGTGGCAAGGTGTTCGAGGCCACGGGCAACTTCGACATTGTCTGGATCATCGACATTCTGCTGGCCGTGGCTGCCGCCCTGATTCATCTGCCGATTCGCGAGGCACGCCTGGCCAAGCCGGCCGGGGCTGCGCTTGCGGGCTGAGGCAGCCGCTCAGCGTTAGATCTAGGGCTAGGGCAGGGCCTGGGCGATGGGTTGGCTCTTGGCACCGGCCAATCGCCCGGTCTGAATACCCCAGGCCCACATGGCGGCACCGGCAATCAGCGCCACCACAAACGAGGCCTGAGGCCCCCAGTGGTCTATCACCCAGCCGGCGGCTGCCGCGCCCAGGGCCACACCCATGGCAAGACCGGTGAGAAGCCAGGTCATGCCTTCGGTCAGCCGCTGGGCGGCGACCTGCTGCTCCACCAGACCCATGGCCACGGTAATCGTAGGGCCGAAGGTAATACCGGCCAGCAGCACGGCCAGTGTCAAGGCCGTGAGATTGCTGGCCAGCAGCAGCGGAATAGCGGTAATCGCCACCGAGGCGCCCACCCACGCAATCTGGCGGTTGAGCGGCATCTTCAAACGCATGACGCCAAACACCAGGCCCATCACGCAGGAGCCCAGTGCGTAGAAGGACAGCACCACGCTGGCCATGGCCGGCTGGCCCTGGTGGGTGGCAAAGGCCACGCTGGCCACATCGATGGTGCCTACGATGATGCCTTGCGCCAGCATGAATAGCGCCAGCGTGCGCACCACGGGCTGGCGCACGAGAGCCTTTTGTCGGATATGGGCGATGCCGGGATTGACCGGTGGTTCGGTGCGCCGCTGCATGGCAAACAGGCTCACGCCCACTATCAGCAGCATTGCGGCCGCCATGGGGCCGGCTTCGGGAAAGAGCACCATGCTCAGCCCCACGGACAAGGGCGGGCCGACAATAAAGCTCAGGTCATCGAGCACGGCTTCCAGCGCATAAGCCGTCTGCAGCTGGGGTGTTCCGCGGTACAACACCGTCCAGCGGGCGCGGAACATGGCTGGCATGCTGGGCAGGCTGCCCACCAGCGCGGCCAGCAGTAGCAGCAACCAGTCCGGCCCTTCCCAGTGGGCGCAGGCCAGCAGGGCAAACATGGCGCTGGAGCTGATGCCTGCCGCAATCGGCAGCACCTTGCCTTGACCATGGCGATCCACCAGCGCGGAAATGCGCGGTGCCAGCACCGCAATCGACAGCGCAAAGCAGGCGGCGACCGCACCGGCCAGGGTGTAGGCGCCGCGCTGCTGAGAGAGCATGGTGATCAAGCCTATGCCCGTCATGGACAGTGGCAGGCGGGCCAGCATGCCGGCAAGTACAAAGCTCGTGGTTCCGGGAGCGGAGAACAGGCTGCGGTAAGCGTGAAACATGAAAACCTTGGCACTTGAATGCATTGACATACGTTTTGTATGTGAGTTTGCATTCTACGCAGCGATGAGGTGCAGCGTATCATTGGCATACGGTTTGTATGTGAATGGAGTCGGGTATGAGTCAGATTCGCCAGAGTCGATCCAGCATGATCGAGGCGACCCGTGCCAAATTGCTGGCGGCGGCCAGGCAGGCGTTTGCCACGCACGGCTATGCCCAGGCCTCCATGGATGATTTGACGGCCCAGGCGGGTCTCACCCGTGGGGCGCTGTACCACCACTTCGGTGGCAAGAGCGGGCTGTTGGCGGCCGTGGTGGCGCAGATGGATGCAGAAATGGATGCGCGGCTGGAGCTGGTGCTGGGCGCCCACGCCAGTCCCTGGGAAGGCTTTCTGGCCTATTGCCGCGCCTATCTGGCCATGGCCCAGGAGGCGGAGATTCGCCGCATCGTGCTGCAGGATGCGCGCTCCGTGCTCACGGGCACGGATCAAGGCGAGCAACACCAGAAGTGCATACAGTTCATGGCGAACTATCTGCAGCAGCTGATAGATCAGGGCGTTATCAACCGTGCCAACCCGCTGGCGCTGGCACGCTTGCTCAATGGCTGCCTGGTGGAGGCGGCTTTCTGGATTGCCGAAGAAGACGCGCCCGCCGCCCGTCTTGACGATGCCCTGCAAGCGCTGGACTTGATGCTGGAAGGGTGGAAGGCAGCTTGAATCTTTTTTTTTATTTGCTATTAATACATGAGCATCATGCGCTTTTCTATAAAGCGATTGCATCGATTTTTAGCAATAAATGAGTATTTCACCATCTAGTCTCGTGCCAAGCGTGCTGGCGCTACCGCAATGCTTGGGCATCGCGTCGCATGATCTCATCGACCATCGCCGTGAACTGGCGCGCCAGCACATTGCGCACCACCAGAGTGCCCAGCACCGGCGGCACCGCAAAATCGGGTAGCAAACTGGCGCTGTAGGACAGCTGGACTTCACCGCTGGGCAGTGCTTCCAAGGTATAGCTGCCATTCATTTTCTTCAGATTGCCGCCCACCGCCCGTGCCGTGATTCGCTGCTGCGGCCATTCGGTGACGGCCAGCCGAACCTCGATGGGCTGCTGCAAGAACAGAAAAGTGATCGCGCCGGCTTGCTCCACCAGCAATTGCTCGCCATTGCGCTGCACCACCCTGGAGCTGCTCATATAGGGTATGAATTCGGCCAGATGGTCGTAATCGGTAATCACGCTCCAGGCCGTGCTCAGCTGCACCCGCATGGTGGCCGAAGCGCTGACCGTAATGACGCCGTTCTGGCCCGAAGTCTCTATGCTCAGCTCCTGCGCCCAGGATGCGCTGCAGATCCAGAGCAAGCCGGCGATGGCCCAGCGAACAAGAAAGGTGCGGGTGTTCATGGCAGCCGGCTCCGTCCGGCAGATTCAAGCGCCTGTACGTCAAAGTGCAGCTCGAGCCGGTCTTGAACCTGAATGGCTCCGCCCAGTATGGAGAAAGGCGTGATGCCGAAACTCGATTGATCAAAGGCCAGCATGCCGCTGACTTGCAGTCCCTTGCCCTTGCTCTCGACCCGCGCCGGCACGCTGAAGCTGCGCCTGACGCCGTGCAGCGTGATATCCACCGCCAGCAGCGCATTGCTTGCGAGCGTGGCGGCTGAGCTCACCTGGATCAGCGCAAACGGAAACTGCTGCGTCTGCAATACCTTGCCCAGCATATTGGCGCGGGTGGCGGCAATATCGGCGCTGCCAGGCTGGGTGTCGAACCCGGCCTGGGCGCGCAGGTCGGAGTCGTCCACCGACAGGCTGTCCAGCGCCAGGTAGATGTCGGCCCGGCCCAGCTCGGGTGCCACCAGGCCTTGAAGCTCCTGAGCAGCCACCACATGGTCATGGCCCAGCTTGGCCAGAGTTCCACCGCGGCGAACGGTGATGACGACCCGCGAAGACCGGGAATCAACCCGCAGCACGCGCTGGCCCTGGGCCGCAGCTTGCGCGTAGGCCGCCGCAGGAAAGTCTGCAGGCGCATGAATGGATAGCGAGGGGGGCGATGGCTCCAGGTCCGGTTGCGCGCAGGCGCTCATCAATGCCGCTATCAGCGCCGTCACGGCTGCGGCCAGTGGCATTCGCAGCGACAAGCGGTATTTCGTAAGGTATTTCATAGAGCCTTGCGCAGTTGGATGCGAAATTTCACCTTCACATCGGCGGCGATGACATCACTTGCCGCCCATTCTCCCGTGCCAATGCCAAAAGCCGTGCGTTTGACCAACAGCTCGCCTTCCATGGTGGCGGCGGTGCCCGCTGCACTCCAGCTAAAAGGCAGCTCCACCGGCTTTTGCACCCCTTTCAGGGTGAGGGTGCCGTGTGCCAGATAACGGCCGGCTTGCACGCGTCGTATATCGCTGGCATGGAAGCGCGCCTGTTCATGGCGGGCGAAGTCGAACCACTCCAGGCCGGCGATGGCCTGGTTGATGTCGGCATTGGCCATATCCGCGCTGCTGACGCGAACGCGGACATCCAGTTGCCCGGGGCTCGGTTGCCCTGCACCCGGCTGCTCGGCGCTCGCTTGCTCGGGATCAAAGCTGAGCCTCACATCGAAATCCTTGAAGACGCCGGGCGCCGGCCTGTTTTCGAAGCTGGCAATGAACTCGAGCCGGTTGTCCTTGGCCGTATCCATCTTCCATTCGGCGGCCTGCGCCTGCGTCAGCCCTGTGGCGGCCAATAGACCGACGAGGCAGAAAGCGGTTTGTTTCATGGAGTGGTATCCCCAAAGCAGTGCATTGGATTTGACACGGTGAATGACATGAAGCGACCCGGCCCGCTCATGGCGTCAGCACCTGCGCTACAACGCTGCGGCCTTTGCCTTCGCGCTTGGCCTGGTACATGGCCTCGTCAGCGGCCAGCAGCAAGCCTTCGGGCGTGGCCGCCGTTTCCGGAAACAAGGCAATGCCTATGCTTGCAGCCACGCAGATGCTGAGATTGCCCAGAAGATAGGGCGCGGAAATACGTTCAATCAGCTGCTTAGCGAATCGGTGCGCATCCGCGCGTCCCGTATCAATCAGCAAGATGGCAAACTCATCGCCCCCCAGCCTGGCCACAATGTCGGAAGACCGGACGGCTGCGTCAAGGCGCGTCGCAACGGCGCGCAGCAACTGATCACCCATGCCGTGGCCATGCCTGTCGTTGACGGCCTTGAAGCCATCGAGGTCGATGAAAAGCACGGCCATATGCATCTTCATGCGTTCGCACAACAGCAGCTGTTGGCTCAGCATGTCGTTGAACAGGGTGTGATTGGCCAGACCGGTCAGTTTGTCGTGCTGGGCCTCATATTGCGCCGCTCTCAACACGGCTGATGCCTCCACCAGTGCCTTGGCCACTTCATCAGCCTCGCGCAGATACACGGACCCGATCTTGGGCTCTTGACCATAGCCCAGAGCCAGCGCTGGTGCGGTCAGGCTGGAAACCGATTTGGCGATCACGCCGCCAACCAGCCAGGCCAGGCCAAGCCAAGAGCTGCGGTGACCAGCAGCAAAGAGATGGCTGCATCCCACTTCAAGGCATCCCATAATTTTTGCTTGAAGTAGGCCTCTGGAATCGTCATATAGGTCACCCAGTCGCTGGCTGCAGAGTGGGCAAAGAGCAGTATGGCGGGAACCCCCTCCACCGTGATGGTGGAGAAGTACCCCTCCTTGCGGCCGACCATCTGAGCCAGCCGCTCGGGCGGGGCCTTGTAGCCGACCAGACCTTTTCCTCGTATGGAGCGGGCAACCAGCGTGCCGTTGCCGTCAAGCACGCCGGCGATCTGGCCGGGCAGCGTGCCTTGTGTTGGCAAGATGGCGTCAATGCGGTTCGGAAACATGCCTATGGCCAATGCATAAACCGGTTGGCCATTACGGCGGATCGGGATCTGAATGGCGAAATGCGGATGGATGCTGACAGCCCCGGTAAACAGATTGGTCGTGATCGCGGCATCTGCTTGCAAAATTTTCTGGAAGTCGGGGGTCTTGCTCATTGGCAGCTCGCTCCCGTAGGGTCGCAAGGTGTTGATGATCTGCTGGCCGCTAGGCCAACTCAGAACCACGTTGTCTGCCTTTTGCTGTGCCTGCACCTCCTTGGCCTGGTGGTAGAAGGTCTCGTAGTCCCCGGTCAATAGCGCGGGCGAGGTGCCCAGGGCTCTGGCGGCCCCTTCGGCGGCGATCATTTCGCGGTCAAGTGCGGCGGTGAGGGCGCGAACTTTGACCAGGGTGTCATTGAGAAGTTGCTGGCGCTGTGCTTTGAAGGAGTAATAAGCCAGCCCGGCTTGCGCCAGCGCGGCAGGAATCAGACAGGCCAGGACCAGAACGATCAGGCTGAACCGAATCGAAGGTTTTGCGCCGAGTATCTTCATCAGTCTTGCCCCATCCCCGTTGCTGGCCGTCTCGGAACAAATGTTCTGTCTGCAGGCTGGCGGGAAACCGGTGCGCCATACGGCGGCTATGTGAGCCACTGCAATCGCGGTGGCCGGACAAGCACTGGTTTCGGCCTCAGGACCTGCTCAGTATCTGCGCAAATGTGGCTTGCGATCCATGGGCGGCACAGGTATCGGCCGGCTTTTTATGCTTGGCCACCTGAAGCGGGCTTTGTTCAATGCTTGGCGGTGCAAGAGATGTTTTTGAAATTTACTCCTTTAAATATAGCGTCAAACGCTTATTGAATAAGCGATTGACGCTATATTTATAAAAACTTCGGAGATCTGCAAGCTTTTGCTAGAAGGCGACGGCGTTTTTGCCTTTGAGCTGCAGCATGTCTCTGGTCTCTTGCGGTGTGGCGATTTCCAGATTCATGCCGCGCAGTATCTGCACGATACGTGTCACCTGTTGCGCATTGCTGCTGGCCAGACGCCCCGGCCCATCCCATAGCGAGTCCTCGAGACCCACGCGCACATTTCCGCCCATGCTCGCCGACATGCTGGCCAGCGGGATCTGACTGCGGCCGGCTCCCAGTACCGACCAGTAGTAGTCGTCACCAAACAGCCGTTCTGCCGTGCGGCGCATGTGCATGACATCGTCGGCATGCGTGCCTATGCCGCCCAGCAGTCCGAATACCGACTGGATGAAGAACGGCGCCTTCAGAATGCCGCGATCGATAAAGTGGGCGGCCGTGTAGAGGTGGCTGGTGTCGTAGCACTCGATTTCGAAACGGGTGCCGTTGTCGGCGCAGGATTCGAGGATGTACTGGATCTCTTTGAAGGTGTTGCGGAACACGCGGTCCTCGGAGCCCTCGAGATAAGGGCGCTCCCAGTCGTGCTTGAACTCTTTTTGCCGCGCCAGCATGGGGTAGAGGCCGAAGTTCATCGAGCCCATATTGAGCGAGGCGACCTCGGGCTTGAGCTGCAGCGCTGGTTGCAGACGCTCTTCCACCAGCATATGGGGCGCGCCGCCGGTGGTGAGGTTGATGACGGCATCGGAGCGCTCGGCAATTTTCGGCAGAAATTGCCTGAACAGCGCAGGGTCCTGCGAGGGCTTGCCGTTTTCCGGCAGGCGTGCATGCAGGTGAACGATGGCTGCGCCGGCCTCTGCGGCGGCAACGGCTTCGTCTTCGATCTGTTGGGGCGTGATGGGTAGGTAGGGCGACATGGAAGGCGTGTGAATGCCTCCGGTGATCGCGCAGGTCACTATCACTTTGCTTTGGGGTGCGGCCATGAAAAATCCTTGGTGATGCGGCTGTGTTGAATCGGGTGAGAAGGCGCTGAGAACGTGTTGACGATCTCCTCGGCGCCGCGCCAGTACCTTTGCGGGATGGGATGCTAGGCGCGGGTGCGCAGCAAGGCTGCGGCCTTGCAAGCGACAGCAACGCCGCAGAGCGCCCCTGGCCGGGCGCCCACAAAGGCACTGGCCCGAAGGGTTGAGGCGAAATCGGGCGATTTCTTCGCGCTGCGGCTGGCTTGCACCCCGGTGCAAGCTGCTCCACATCGCTTCGAACTCATCCCGATTGCGCCTCAACGCGGCTGCGTAGAGATCGTCAACACGTTCTTAAATCGCCGTCTTGCCGCCGTTGACCTGCAAAATCTGGCCCGTGATGTAGCTGGCGCCGGGCGAGGCCAGATAGAGAATGGCGTCCGCCACTTCCTCGGGCTTGCCCACGCGTTGCATGGGAATCGTGCCGGCCACCAGGGGCAGGTTCTGCGCGCCGCCGGCGATACGGTCCAGCATCTCGGTGGCGATAGGGCCGGGGGCGACGGCATTGACGCGGACCTGGTACTGGCAGGCTTCTAGCGCCGCAGACTTGGTGAAGCCTTCGATGGCATGTTTGCTGGCCACGTACATGGGGGCGAGTGCGTTGCCGCGGCTGCCCATGGTGGAAGACAGATTCACGATGGAGCCGGACTGCTGTTTGGACATCAGGCGCAACTGATGCTTGAGACACAGAAAAGTGCCGAGCGCATTGGCGTTGAACGCGGCGGCGTAGGTCTCAACGGTCTGCTCCATGATGGAGCCGCGCATGCCTTCCAGGCCGGCACTGTTGACCGCTACATCCAGGCGGCCGTAATGCTCTACACAGGCGGCCAGCAGCTGGATGACCTGTTCTTCGCTGCTCACATCGGCGCGAACAAAGACCGCCTGCGCACCCATGTCGCGCAGCTCGGTCTGGAGTAGAGCGCCGGCTTCGGTATTGCGCCCGCTGACCACGAGTCGAGCGCCCTGGGCGGCGAATGCCAATGCGGTGGCACGGCCTATGCCTGCGGTAGCCCCGGTGATGAGCACCACTTGATTCTGGAATGAGGAGGACATGCTGGGTTTTTCCTGTAGTCGAAGTAATCGGGCGAGCACCATGCCGGCCTGCCCAAAGCGGCGGCCGGCAGGCGTTGAGCTAGGGCTCGGCGGGATGGCTCGGTGAGATGGCTCAGTTGCGCGCCTGAGCTGGCGAGGCAGGCGCTGTTTGCGCTTGATGCCGCGCGACTTCTTCCAGCAACATGGGCGCAGCCATGCTGTTGGCGTGCAGGCCTAGTACGCTCACCCCCTGCAGCACGGCGGCAATTTCGTCCTGGCTGGCGCCTAGCTCCAGCGCGCGGCGAATGTGGCGGCGCGTGCCCGGTCCATACATATGGGTGCATGAAGCATCCACCGCGATGGCGAGGAACTCCCAGACTTTGGGCTCTATCAAGCCCTTGGTCATGGGGTGCATGGCCATGTCCAGGAATTTCTCGGTCCATATCGGGTCAAGCTTGGTGAAACTGTCCCACTCCGGATTCCAGTAGCCATTGGCGCGCAGGCTGTCGCTGATGGGGGTGGAAGATGGGATGTTGCTCCTGTCGTTCATGTCTTGGCCCTCAGGGTTTGTAGTTCATGGCACGCAGCGCAACGCCTGTGCGTTCGTGCTCACGCTTGAGCAGATGCTGCAGCTCGGCAGCAGTTTGCGCGGGGTTGCCGGCATCCATGCCAAGGGCTGCGAGCTGTTGCTTGACGGCGGTTGATGCCATGGCCTTGTTCAGCTCCTGGCGCAGGCGCTCGCGGATGTCGGCGGGTACATCGGGCGTGGACCACACACTGGTGCCCATGATCTGGCTGAGGTTGGCGTAGCCGCTTTCGGTCAGCGTCGGGACGTCGGGCAGAAATGGCGAGCGCTGCGGCGAAGTGACCGCCAGCGGACGCACCTTGCCGGCCTTGACCAGAGGCAGAGAGGTGCCCAGGCCGTCGAACATGAACTGAACCTGGCCGCCCATCAGATCGGTCAGCGCAGGCGGAGAGCCCTTGTAGCCCACATGCACCATATCCAGGGCAGCAGCCTTGTTGAACTGCATGCCCTTGATGTGCGAGATGGTTCCTGGGCTGTAGGAGGCATACGAGGTCTGGCCCGGATGGGACTTCACATAGCTGACCAGATCGGGGAGGTTTTTGACGGGAAGGCGTGGGTCCGCCACCAGCACCAGCGGCACGCTGGCGACCTGCGCTATCGGCGCCAGATCCTTGAAGGGGTCGAAGCGAAACTTGTAGCTGTAGGGTGCTTCGGCCACCAGGGAGTTGGGGGAGAGCACCAAGGTATAGCCGTCGCGTGGGGCCTGCAACATGGCTTCCACCGCGATGATGCCGCCGGCACCGAGCTTGTTTTCGACGATGACCGGCTGCTTGAGGTCTTGTCTGAGACTCTCGGCAAGCGTGCGGGCAATCATGTCGGAAGCTCCGCCTGCAGGGGCGGGCACCATGATGCGGATCGGCCGGCTAGGCCATTGGCTTTGTGCCACGGCTTGCGCCCAGGGCAGGGCGGCCAGCAGCGCCGCCAAGCAGGTGCGACGCGTGAGCGTATGCAAGGATTGAAAGTTCATTTGTCTCCAGGATTGTTGTTGTCATCCTCACGCAGCGGCCGCTTTCGCTGTGCGGCTCGCTGGTGTGCTTCGGGGCTCTGGCTTCAGGCGGCCTTGCGCAAAAAGCCTTGCTGGGCGCCGTTGCGGTTGGGCGCAAAGCCGTTCTTCTCCAGCGTCTCTTCCACGCAGTCGTAGAACACGCCGATCTGGCAGATCTCACGCGCTTGCGCCGGCGTAGCGATGGGGCGGCTGAACTCCTTGGCCATGCGCACCAGTTGCTCGATTTGCGCCACCGTGCCCATTTTTTCGGTGCGGGTCTGGTTCCACAGGTTGTCTTCGGTGCCGCAGCGCACATGCAGGCCCATGGCAATGCCCATGGCGTTGATGGGCAGCACATTGAGCACCGAGCTTTCCACGGTCAGCACGGCGCCATCGGGCACGGCGCGCACAAAGTGGGCCAGGCTGTAGATGTTGGGGGCGTCCATGCCGCCGCCAATCGCCACCCAGTTCATCACCAGCGGGCCTTTGTAGATGCCGCGGCGCATCAGGCGCTCCACCGACTCGAAGCTGTTGATGTTGTAGCACTGGAAGGCGCTCTGGATGCCGGCCTCGGACAGACGGCGGATGTGCTCCTCGGCCCAGCCGGGCTGGGCGGGCACGGTCATTTCCTTGTAGGCGTTGAACACCACGGGGTCTTCCATGGACGTGCCCTGGATGTCGCGGGCATCGAACTGCTCGAGGATGTTCATCTGCGAGGTGTTGATGGTCACCGTCACCTGGTCGGGCTTGGGGTCCAGCTCGGCCAGCATGTGGCGGGTGTCGTCGGACAGCCACTTGGCGGCGGCGCCGTCGGTCTCGGGGGCAAAGCTGATGGAGCCGCCGACCTGGATGATCATCTCGGGCACGCGGGCACGCACGCCGGCGATCAGCTCGTTGAACTTCGAGAGGCGCTTGCTGCCGCGACCGTCGAGTTCGCGCACATGCAGGTGCAGCACCTGGGCACCTGCGTTGTAGCAGTCCACGGCTTTCTGGATCTGCTCTTCCATGGTGACGGCGATTTCGCCAGGAAAGTCACCGGGCATCCACGAGGGAGCATAGGGTGCAGCGGTGATGATCAGCGGCTGCTGGTTTTCGGGGAAGAGGTGGCCGTCGAGGAAGTTCATAAATACCTTTTTTCAAGCTAAGTACCAGGAATTCGGATGCATGAGACGCAGGATTTACGGCTGCTGTCCTGGCGAAATGTAGGCAGGAGCTGCTTTAAATGTTTGCCGTTTCGGGACAGTCATTTATCCTATTGGGACACCAAGGGGAAATCTCTATGACTGTTTTGATGCGCAGTGCGAGCTTGACGCACTACGCCGATCTCGCATCCAGCGTCGGACTGGTACCGCACGAAATGCTGGCGGCCGTGGGCCTGCCAAGGTCTTGCTTGGACAACACCGAGTTGCGCGTTCCCGCAGCGTCCGTCATGCGCGTGATGGAGCTTTCGGGCGAAATGTCTGGCGAAGAGGCGTTCGGCCTGCGCCTGTCTGTGACGCGCCGGCTGTCGTCATTTGGCGTGGTCGGCATGCTGGCACGTGACGAGCCGACGCTGCGCCAGGCGCTGGATACCCTGACCCGTTACCTCTATCTGCACAACGAAAGTCTGAGCACGCAGATTCACGAGTCCGGCGGCGTGACCGTGATCGAACAGCATTTTCTGCCCTCGGTATGTGCCGCACGCCAGTCCATAGAGATGGCCATCGGCGCTCTCTATCACACGCTTTGCCTGGCTCTGGGCAAGGACTGGAGGCCGCGCAGCGTGAGCTTTATGCACCCGCCGCCGGCCAATATGGCCTGGCATCGCAGCATTCTGGGCGGCAATCTGCTTTTCTCTCAGGATTACAACGGCATTGCGCTGTCAACGGCCGATATGGATGCGCCTTTGCACACGGCCGATCCCGTCATGCGCCAGCAAATGCGCCAGCTGGTGCGCCAGGATCTGGAGGACAGCCGCCACTCGCCTAGTTCCGAAGTGGAGCAACTGATGGTGGCCTTGCTGCCCACAGGGCGCTGCAGCGCGGAGCAAGTGGCCTTGCACCTGGGGGTGGACAGGCGCACCGTACATCGCCGGCTGGCGCAGCAAGGTCTGAGCTTTACCCAGCTTCTCGATCGCATACGCCATGAGCAGGCGCAACGACTAATGGGCTATGGCGACCGCAAGCTCTCCGATATTGCGCCTCTGTTGGGCTTCAGCAGCCTCAGTGCTTTTTCCCGCTGGAGGCGTATCCAGAAAGACAACGCACTTGCCAAGTCTGATCCTTGAAGAGAAATTTCAAGCAAAAAGAGCTTCCCGCCCTTGCTGATCATGGGCAGGAAGCTCTTGTTTTCAGAGCGCCGGATGGCGCTTTGATCTGCAGTTATCGCGAAGGGATCAGAACGCTTCCATGGGCAAGGCCATCACGCTGGCAGCGCCGTTCAGCACCGCATCGGCCTGACCGGCCACGCGGCTCAGAATGTGCTCGGCATAGAAGCGGGCGGTTGTCAGTTTCGC
>NZ_CBCSIW010000026.1:0-56958 GCF_965139575.1 Comamonas aquatilis
ATGCCGCCAGCGTTCAATCTGAGCCAGGATCAAACTCTATAGTTCGATCTTGAATTTAAAGTCTTGCGACTCACTCATAAAAACGGAATTGAAGTGAACTTCACTTCTATTTCCATGAGCGCTTGATTTAGTTCTAAAGAACTTGGCTGCTTGCCATCAAACGCCCACGCTTATCGGCTGTATCTTGTTAAGGATCCGAGAACAAAAACCAATCTAAACCGGCTTCCATTTCTTTGCTTGCTGTGATCAGCGAAGCCTTGCATTGTAGCACTGTTTTATCAACCAGAGGAAGAATTCTCAATCTCTTGGTGACCAGCAAATCATGCGATTCGCTCAGTGCAGCCTTGCATTGTACACAAGACAAAAGCCCTGTAAACAACTCAAAGTCTAGATCAACCTGCTTTCGCAAGCCCTTCAATAAAAAAGACGATCTTGCGATCGTCTTTTTTTAGATCTGGCGGAAACGGAGGGATTCGAACCCTCGATGAGGCTCTACACCCCATACTCCCTTAGCAGGGGAGCACCTTCGGCCACTCGGTCACGTTTCCAGAATGACGCTATTGTAAACAGCTTTTCTGGCTACTTTTGGAAACTTGCGAAAATTATTCGCTCTTGTCCAAACCGAAGGCAGTGTGCAGTGCGCGCACGGCCAGTTCCAGGTACTTCTCATCAATGACAACAGAGGTCTTGATCTCGGAAGTGGAGATCATCTGGATGTTCACGCTTTCCTTGCTCAGCGTGCGGAACATGGTGGATGCCACGCCCACATGGCTGCGCATGCCGATGCCAACAATGCTGACCTTGGCGATATTGGGATTGCCCACCACTTCGCTTGCACCCAGAGCAGGAACCACCTTTTCACGCAGCAGATCCATGGCACGCTGGTAGTCGCCTTGGCTGACAGTGAAGGAGAAGTCGGTCTTGCCGTCCTTGGAGATGTTCTGAATGATCACATCGACTTCGATGTTGGCATCAGCGACGGGACCCAGGATGGCAGCCGCCACACCAGGGGTATCCGGCACACCCAGCACGGAGATCTTGGCTTCACCACGGTTGAAAGCGATGCCGGATACGACTGCCTTTTCCATTTTTTCGTCTTCCTCAAAAGTAATCAGCGTGCCGGACTTGGCTTCTTCTTCCAGATCGATATCCCAGGGCGTGAAGCTGGAGAGCACGCGCATGGGCACCTTGTATTTGCCAGCGAATTCGACGGAGCGGATCTGCAGCACCTTGGAGCCCAGGCTGGCCATTTCCAGCATTTCCTCAAAGCTCACCGTGCCCAGACGCTTGGCAGCGGGCACCACACGAGGGTCGGTGGTGTAGACGCCATCCACATCGGTATAGATCAGGCACTCGGCCGCCTTCAGAGCCGCAGCCACAGCCACAGCGGAAGTGTCGGAACCGCCACGACCCAGCGTGGTGATATTGCCTTCGGGATCAATACCCTGGAAGCCTGTGACGATGACGACACGACCAGCATCCAGATCAGCGCGCACACGCTTGTCATCGATGGACTCGATGCGCGCCTTGGTAAAGCTGCTGTCCGTGCGCACAGGCACTTGCCAGCCGGCATAGCTCACCGACTCCACGCCTTCGGCCTGCAGAGCAATCGCCAGCAGAGCCGACGAAGCTTGCTCGCCAGTGGCGGCCAGCATATCGAGTTCGCGGTAGTACGAATTCTTGGCAGGGCTGGGAGCCAGTTCGCTGGCCAGACCCAGCAAACGGTTGGTTTCGCCACTCATGGCGCTGGGCACGACCACCAACTGGTGACCTGCCCGAGCCCATTTGGCCACGCGCTTGGCAACGTTGCGAATGCGCTCTGTCGAGCCCATCGATGTGCCGCCGTATTTATGAACGATCAGTGCCATTGGATACTAAAGGGTGACGAAACTGCTTGCCACGGCGCAGGTCACAAGGGTTTTGGCGCGCCGCCGGTTTTCGTACAAAGTAAAAACCAAAACCTAGAAATTGTACCAATCGAGCACAAGCCCCTGGCGTTCGACATAGCCACGCCCCACCTTGATATGGATACGGTGCCCTCGCGTAGTGCAAACGCCCAACTGCGCCATGAGCTCGGAAAGCTGCGCCGCCGTAGGCGTTGTGGCATGTACGCTGCGCAACCAATGGCGCAGAACATTGGCCTGACGCGCCTGACTGAGCGACTGCAAATCCTTGATGCGTGGCGGCACCCCAACCGCCACCAGGTCGGCCACCGCCACCTCTTCCAGCAGCTGAGCCGCCTGTGCGCAATGGGCGCTGCTGCGTGCAAACGTGGCACGAAACTGGGGAAAAGCCTGCTCCAGCACCGGCAGCAACTGGGCTCGGATGCGGTTACGTGTGTAGCCGGTATCGGTATTGCTCGGGTCTTCAATCCAATCCTGGGCACGCAGCGTGAGCCAGTCACGCAAAGCCTGGCCTCGCACCGCCAGCAATGGCCTGAACCATTCCAGACCCGCCCGCTGCCAGCGCGAGGGCATGGCCGCCAGCCCTGCCACACCCGCCCCCCGAGAAAGCGCCAACAGCAAGGTCTCCACCTGATCATCAGCATGCTGGGCCAAAGCCATGGATTGCACGGGTGAAAGCGGCCGCCCCTGCGCATCAATCCAAACTTGCTGAGCCGCATGGATCAAAGCCTCGTAACGCCCTTGGCGCGCCGCATCTTCCGGACTTTGGCCGGGGGCATGGCGCGCATCGATGGCACAGACTTTGAGCGGGATGGCATGCGCAGCACATAGTTTTTCGCACTGAACCTGAAAACCATCCGCAGCGGCTTGCAAACCGTGGTGCACATGAATCGCCCTCACCTGCCCAGGCCAGCGCTGGGCACAGCTCAGCAACAAGGCCGTGGAATCGGCGCCACCGCTAAAGCCCACTGCTACAGGCAAGGGCGGATGGAAGTCACGCATTGCCACATCCACCAGATGCGCACCCGCCTGCATCTGCGCTTGGGCTGAGGTACGGGGCAATAAAGAAGGCGTCGGCAATGAAGTCACGGTTCTTGCAGCCACGGCACCAGACGCACACGCAGCTTTTTCAAAATATTCGAGAAGGCAAATCTAACCTAGGCACGATGAAGCAATGCACTTCAAGCTTGATAGCGGCTCACGCTTTCATTTGAATCAGAACACATCTAAATCAACCTAAATCTCAGGTACAGGTTGCACAACAAGCTATTAATAAAATAGCAAACCAGCACCACAAAAACAAATGGCTCCCGGATAGGAGCCATTGTTTTTAAAGAGCAGATGCTGATCAGCGGTTTTCGGCCTTGGTATCGGCAAATCGGCCATAACTGGAGATGCGCTCATAGCGACGATCCTGCAGCTCCTTGGGCTTCAGGTCGGCGAGCTGACGGTAGGCGTCACCCAGGGCACGCTTGAGGAAGGCACCCATTTGCTTGGGATCGCGGTGCGCGCCACCCACAGGCTCGCTCACGATCTTGTCCACCAGGCCCAGAGCCTTCAGGCGGTGAGCGGTAATGCCCATGGCATCGGCCGCCTCTTGCGCCTTCTCGCCGGTCTTCCACAAGATGGAAGCACAGCCTTCGGGGCTGATCACGGAATACACGGAGTACTGCAGCATCAGCACCTGATCGGCCACGGCAATGGCCAGCGCACCGCCCGAGCCACCTTCACCGATGATGGTGGTGATGATGGGGGTTTGCAACTGGGCCATTTCGTAGATGTTGCGGCCGATGGCTTCGGACTGACCTCGCTCCTCGGCGTCAATGCCAGGGAAGGCGCCGGGCGTATCCACAAAGGTGAACACGGGCAGCTTGAACTTCTCGGCCGTCTTCATCAAACGTAAGGCCTTGCGATAGCCTTCGGGCCGTGTCATGCCGAAGTTGCGCAGCGTGCGCTCCTTGGTATCACGGCCTTTTTGATGACCCAGGATCATGCAGGGCATGCCGTTAAAGCGCGCCAGACCGCCCACGATGGACTGGTCATCCGAGAAATGGCGATCGCCGTGCATTTCGACAAAGTCGGTAAAGCACTCGCGCACATAGTCCAGCGTGTAGGGACGCTCGATATGACGGGCAATCTTGGTGATCTGCCAAGGGCTCAGATCGCTGTAAATATCCTTGGTCAGCTGCAGGCTTTTCTTACTGAGCTGCTCGATCTCTTCCGAGATATCAACTGCGCTTTCGGTCTGCACATAACGCAGTTCTTCAATTTTGGTTTCGAGTTCGGCAATGGGTTGCTCAAAATCCAGAAAGTTCTTTTTCGCCAACGTATTTCTCCTTGTCCCAGCCTGTTGCAATGCACGCTTTGTGCAGGCAAACCGGCCAGAGAACGGGTGTCATCAAGCCACAGGCTGCGCCTCAAGCGAGCGCCAAATATACCAAGTTGCCACCGTGCACCACGGCTTCCAAGCCTCGGCTACTTCGCGGGCATCGCTGCGACTGACAGGATCACCCGAAAAATAATTCTGAGAGATGCCTTTGATCAAACCGGCATCATCAAGCGGCAGCACATTGGGCCGCCGCAGGTAATAGATGAGGAAATTCTCGGCCGTCCAGCGGCTGACGCCACGGATCGCCATGAGCTCGGCCACGATGAGCTCGTCACCCATCTCATTCCACTCATCCTGGTGCAGACGGTTTTCGGTGAAGTGCAGCGCCAGATCTACCAGATAGTCCACCTTGCGCGCCGAAAGACCGGCTGCACGCATATCGTCCACCTTGAGCTTGAGCACCAGCTCAGGCGTCATCTGCGCAGGCAATTTGCCAAATTTATTCCACAGTGTCTTAGCGGATTTGGCCGCAATCTGCTGTCCGACCACCGAACGCGCCAGCGTGGCAAACGCCTCATCGCGACTTTGCTCGCGCGGCAGCAGCGCCTGGTTGCTGATTTGCGGAATCAGGCGCTTGAGCACCCGGTCGCGCCGCATCAGCTGACGGCAGGCATCGGCCCAGTAAGCCGGCACGCCTTCGGGCAAGGTCAGATGAATCTTGGATGCCGCAGCCGCCTTGGCCGCCACATTCGCAGCAGCCGCCGAAGCCGCCGGCACGGGCGCAGTCTTGCCCGCTGCGGTGCCCAAAGGCATGACAGGCAACGGAGCCGCGGGCCCCATGGGCACGGGCAGATCAGCCACCAGAGGCAGCTGTTCGAACTCCATGGTGTCCAGATGCTTGGCAGCGCTCATACCGCCTCTTGTGCTCTGGGCACATTGGTTTTGAAACACGACATGGGCAAGCGATCAGCCTTTGGGGGCTGCCTCCCAGGTCGTGCCCGCTGCCGAGTCCTTGAGCACAATGCCCTGCTCCAGCAAAGCCTTGCGAATGCGATCGGCCTCGGCCCAGTTCTTGGCCGCCTTGGCCTCGGCACGGGCAGCAATCTGCGCCTCGATGGCTGCAGCATCAACACCGGCAGCACCGGCTTGCAGAAAGCTCTGCGGCACGTCCTGAAGCAGACCCAGCACGCCACCCAGCGCCTTCAGCAGTCCCGCCACTTGCGGAGACTGGCTGCGATTGACCTCGGCAGCCAGCTCGAACAGCACGGCCACCGCTTCGGGCGTACCGAAATCCTCATCCATCGCAGCCTTGAAGCGCGCGGCATGGGGCTCGGCCCAATCAATCTGCACCTCGGCAGGCGCTACCAGGCTCAGCGCGGTGTACAGGCGCTTGAGCGCTCCACGCGCATCGTCGAGGTGCACATTGGAGTAGTTCAGCGGGCTGCGGTAATGGCTGCGCACCACGAAGAAGCGCACGGTTTCTGCGTCGTATTCCTTAAGCACATCGCGGATGGTGAAGAAGTTGCCCAAGGACTTGGACATCTTCTCGTTGTCCACATTGATGAAGCCGTTGTGCATCCAGGTCTGGGCAAACGGCTTGCCGGTCGCGCCCTCGCTCTGGGCGATCTCGTTTTCGTGATGGGGAAACTGCAGATCCGCGCCACCGCCATGGATGTCGAAGCTTTCGCCCAGCAAGGCGCAGCCCATGGCCGAGCATTCGATATGCCAGCCCGGGCGGCCTTCGCCAAAGGGACTGGCCCATTTCACATCGGCGGGCTCATCCACCTTGGAGGACTTCCACAGCACAAAATCCAGGGGATCGTGCTTGCCATCGGCCACGGCCACGCGCTCACCGGCGTTCAACTCGTCCAGCGACTTACCCGAGAGCTTGCCGTAGCCCTTGAACTTGCGCACCGCATAGTTCACATCGCCGTTGCCCGCCTGATAGGCAAGACCCTTGCTCTGCAGCGTGCCGATCATGCTCAGCATCTGCGGCACGTATTCCGTGGCGCGAGGCTCGAAATCGGGACGCGCGATACCCAGGGCATCGGCGTCCTGGTGCAGGGCGTCGATCATGCGATCGGTCAGATTACGGATGGTTTCACCGTTTTCCACCGCGCGCTTGATGATCTTGTCGTCGATGTCGGTGATGTTGCGCACATAGGTGACCTTCAGGCCACTGGCACGCAGCCAGCGCTGCACCACGTCGAACGCGACCATGGAACGTGCATGGCCCAGGTGACACAGGTCGTACACGGTCATGCCGCAGACGTACATGCGCACATGGCCAGGTTCCAGCGGCGAAAACGCTTCCAATGCACGCGACAGCGTGTTGTAGATACGCAAACTCATGAATTTCTATATGGGGGAGTATGGGCGGCAGCGCCAGCAACTCGTTGTTCTTGTAGGCCCGCCATTCCCTGATGCTGAAAGATGCAGGTTCCGGACGCTTTTTCAACACCCCGGACAGGCTCCCTCGCCCTGTACACCCCTCAGCTACAATTCCCCGCAGTATAAGCCCGCACTGCAAGGGTGTCCTTGCTGTGTACTGAAAGCACCTACATGCCCGTAAGCAACTTGTTTCGCTCGGCAGCTCGCCTGCTGGCCCTGTCGGCCGCACTGGCCGCTGGCAGCGCCTACGCAGACGATTACTCCGATATTGCCCAGTTGCTCAAGAGCGGAAAAACACAGCAGGCATTGCAAAAAGCCGATGCCTATCTGGCCAAGAATACCCGCGATCCGCAAATGCGCTTTCTGCGCGCCATTGCGCTGACCGATGACGGCAAGACCGAAGAGGCGGTCACCGCCCTGCGCCAGCTGACCGAGGAATACCCCGAACTGCCCGAGCCTTACAACAACCTGGCCGTGATCTACGCCCGCCAGGGCGATCTGGACAAGGCCCGCAGCGCGCTGGAAGGCGCCGTGCGCAACAACCCGGACTATGCAATAGCCCATGAGAATCTGGGCGATATCTATGCACGCCTGGCCTATCAGTCCTACGCCCAGGCCCAGGCCAAGGGCGGCCGCGTCAAAGACCTGCGCCCCAAGATGACGCTGCTGCAGCAATTGCTGCAACCTGCAACATCTGTGGCACCCGCAGTTGAAAAAGCGCCTGCTGCCAGCAAATAGGGCTGGCGACAAAAATATCGTCAACAAGGCAAGCCCGGCCGCAAGCTCTGATGCGCCCAGTCGCCTGCCTTGACTCTCCCACTCCAGCGCCACCCCGGTGGTGCTGCAGCTTCTCTGGATGACTTGATGTTGAACACCACTCAAAAAACACGCAGAAATGCCACGCTATCGCTTGCAGCGATTGCGCTTACCGCTAGTATTTTTGCAGTCCCCGCTCTGGCCCAGACCCAACCCAAGGTGCAGCTCAAGACCACTATGGGCGACATCGTGGTGGAGCTCAACGAAGCCAAGGCGCCCAAGACGGTGGCGAATTTTCTGCAGTACGTGCGCGACAAGCACTATGAAGGCACGGTGTTTCACCGCGTGATGGATGGCTTCATGATTCAAGGCGGCGGCATGGACGCCAATATGAAAGAAAAGCCGACCCGCGCCCCCGTGCCGCTGGAGGCCGGCAACGGCCTGAAGAACGATAAATACACCATTGCCATGGCGCGTACCGGCGACCCCAACTCCGCCACCTCGCAGTTCTTCATCAATGTGGTGAACAACGACATGCTCAACGCGCCCAAGCCCGACGGCTATGGCTACACCGTGTTCGGCAAGGTAATCAAGGGCACGGAGGTCGTAGACAAAATCCGTGCCGTGCCTACGGGCAACCGCGGCATGCACCAAAATGTGCCTACTTCGCCGGTGACAATTATCTCGGTCACCGAAATCAAATAATCGCTTTGTGCCGCGCGCCGCAAGGCCTGCGCGGCAGCCATCTCCTCATTTCCATAGAAAGCACTGCCATGAGCAATCCTCAAGTCGAACTGCACATCACCATCAACGTGGCTGAAACCGCCACTCCCGGTGTCATCACCATCGAGCTGGACGCCGTGAACGCCCCCAAGTCCACCGAAAACTTCCTGAACTACGTGAACAGCGGCTTCTACAACGGCACCGTGTTCCACCGCGTGATCAAGAACTTCATGATCCAGGGCGGCGGCATGACTCCCGACATGAAGCAAAAGGAAACCCAGGCTCCTATCGAGAACGAAGCCAAGAACGGCCTCAAGAACGACAAGTACACCTTGGCCATGGCCCGCACCAGCGACCCACACAGCGCTACAGGCCAGTTCTTCATCAACACGGTGGACAACGGTTTCCTGAACCACACCTCGCCCACACCCCAAGGCTGGGGCTATGCCGTGTTCGGCAAGGTGGTCAAGGGTGAAGAAGTTGTCGACGCCATCAAGAAGGTGCGCACCACTCGCAAGGGCTTCCACGACGACGTGCCTTTCGACGCCGTGGTGATCGACAAGGCTGTGGCCCTGTAATCACCCTCTGAGGCGCGGCTGCGCGCCTTACCCCCTCCCGCTCGCGGAAGGGGACGACGGCCTCGCTGCGGGGCGGCTCTTGCTTGCCGCCTCCCGCTCGGGGCCGTTACCGTTTCAAGGCTGCGTACTTTCACCCCATGACTGACTCTTCAGATCCCCGCAAGACCGCCCCCCAAGTGGCGCAGCTACAAGGTGCGCCGAACTGGCGCACGGTCGATTTCATTTCAGACCTGCACCTGCAGCCTTCGGAGCCGCAGACCGTGCAGGCCTGGCGCGACTATCTGACCCGCACCACGGCCGATGCCGTTTTCATTCTGGGCGACCTGTTCGAAGTCTGGGTGGGCGACGATGCCCTGCATGAAAGCGGCAGTTTCGAAGCCGAATGCGCGGCCGTGCTGCGCGCGGCAGCTCAAAAACGCCCGCTGTTCTTCATGGTCGGCAACCGCGACTTTCTGGTGGGCGAGGAATTTCTGCGCCAAAGTGGCATGACGGGCCTTGCCGACCCTACCGTGCTGCAGTGGGCCGGTCCGGCCATCCTGCTCAGCCATGGCGACGCGCTATGTCTTGATGATGTGGAGTACCAGCAATTCCGCGCCCTCTCGCGCTCTGCCGCCTGGCGGCAACAGGTGCTGGCCCAGCCGCTGGCCGCGCGCCGCGCCTTGGGCAAATCGGCCCGCAGCGAAAGCGAGATGCGCAAACAGTCTGGCGCGCCCTATGCCGATGCCGATGCGGCCATGACCGCCACCTGGATGCAGGCCGCCGATGCGCCCTGGTTCATACACGGCCATACACATCAGCCTGCAGACCATGCTCTGGGCAAAGAGCACTGGCGCATTGTGCTCAGCGACTGGCATATCGATGAACACACGCGGCGCGCCGAAGTGCTGCGCGTGACGCCAGAAGGCTGGCACCGCCTGGCGCCCGATCAGGCTTGAGCCCGACCAGCTCGCCTGCACTATTTATTTGATAGCTTGCAGCGCCTGCCATTCATAGATTTATGAATGAATTCAAGCCAAACTCTATGAATAGAGTGCGCAAGCCGCTATCAAATCCATGAATCAATCACGCCATGAAAAACGCCCACTGCCTTTTAGCCCGGGCGTTTTTGCTTGCAGGGCAAGCGCTTAGCCGCTGATGGCCGAGGCGGAGCCCGCCTGCTTGCGCAGCTCGAACTTCTGAATCTTGCCGGTACTGGTCTTGGGCAGCTCGCCAAACACCACGGCGCGCGGCACCTTGTAGCCCGCCAGGTGCTTTTTGCAATGGGCCACAATCTCCTCGGCCGTGGTCTCGGCACCGGCCTTCAACTCCAGAAAAGCGCAAGGCGTTTCGCCCCACTTAGCGTCCGGCATGGCAACCACGGCCGCCGCCAGCACGGCGGGGTGGCGGTAGAGCACATCCTCCACCTCGATGGAGGAGATGTTTTCTCCGCCCGAAATGATGATGTCCTTGCTGCGATCCTTGATCTGTATATAGCCGTCCGGGTGCTGCACGGCCAGATCGCCGCTGTGAAACCAGCCACCGCGAAAAGCCTCTTCCGTGGCCTGCGGGTTCTTGAGGTAGCCCTTCATGGCGATATTGCCCCGGAACATGATCTCGCCCATGGTCTGGCCGTCATGCGGCACGGGCTCCATGGTTTCCGGATCGAGCACCGCGGCCGAATGCTGCAGGTGGTAGCGCACGCCCTGGCGGGAGTTGAGGCGCGCGCGCTCGCCAATCTCCAGCGCATCCCAGCTGTCGTGCTTGGCGCAGACCGTGGCCGGGCCATAGGTTTCCGTCAGGCCATAGACATGGGTGATGTCAAAACCCATGGCTTCCATGCCTTCAATCATGGAAGCCGGAGGCGCAGCGCCCGCCACCATGGCCTTCACTCCGGCGGGAATGCCTTCCTTCAAAGCCGCTGGAGCATTGACCAGCAAGCTGTGCACAATCGGCGCGCCGCAGTAATGCGTGACGCCATGCTGGCGAATGGCTTCGAAAACCGCTTGTGCTTCCACCCGGCGCAGGCAGACATTGACCGCGGCACGGGCCGCCACCGTCCAGGGAAAGCACCAGCCGTTGCAGTGAAACATGGGCAGCGTCCACAAATAGACCGCGTGCTTGGGCATGTCCCACTCCAGCACATTGCTCACCGCGTTGTTGAAAGCCCCGCGGTGGTGATAGACCACGCCCTTGGGGTTGCCCGTGGTGCCCGAGGTGTAGTTCAGCGCAATCGCATCCCACTCATCCGCCGGCAGCTGCCAGTCAAACTGGGCATCGCCTTGGGCCACAAAACTTTCATAGTCAACAGAACCCACCTGCTCGGCAGCCGGGCCATACAGCGCGTCTTCCACCTGTATCACCAGCAAAGGCTGCTTGCTCTGGCGCAGCTTGAGCGCCTTGGCGATCACGCCGGCAAACTCCGGGTCCACGATCAAGGCCTTGGCTTCGCCGTGATCGAGCATGAACGCCAGGGTTTCGGCATCCAGCCGGGTATTGAGGGTGTTGAGCACGGCGCCCGACATGGGAATGCCGAAGTGTGCCTCCACCATGGGCGGCGTGTTGGGCAGGATCACGGCCACCGTGTCGTTCTTGCCTATGCCGGCTTTTTGCAGACTGCTGGCCAGTTGGCGGCAGCGCGCATAGGTCTGCCCCCAGGTTTGACGCAGCTCGCCATGGATGATGGCCAGGCGCTGCGGATAGACCTCGGCGGTGCGGGCAATAAAGCCCAAAGGGCTTTGTACGGCGTAGTTGGCGCGGTTGCGCTCCAGATGTTGATCGTATGGGCTGGTCATATTTGTCTCCTGCCCGTCTTGTAGCGCACTTTGCCGCCCGGCAAACTTACAACCTAGCAGCCCACTCGCCTGTTGCGGCCTGATCCTGGCGCCGTGCGAACCAGTTCAGCCACAGACATGCAGACAGCAGTTAGGCCACCCTGAAACCGGGGGCCATCTGCAGATCAATCCAAACTGCCGCACTAGGTCATTCATCCGCATCAATGTATTCAGCAAGTTCTGAAATTCAATAAAACTTTTAACAATCAAATACTTAAACAAAATAATTTGAAACCACCCATACCCAAAGATCGCAGTCTCCATGCAAGTCATCTATAAGACATCATTTATCTGACTGAGCAGTCTGCAAGCCTGTCAATTCACTCTTAGAATGCCGACATGTTTTGAGCGCGTGGCTGCCGAAGCGCACTGACAGGGCTTGTTGAAAGCCGGAGACACGTCAGACGGCTCGCGAGGCTTGATGCCCGTTCAAGACTGTGGAGGAGGAGACTTTTTTAGAGGAGAGTCCGGCAAAGTTCCGGGCATCTGGAGACCAAGCCTGTGCCTGTTTTGGGCACAGGCTTCTTTTTTGGGTACTCCATCAGTCCTCAGACCCTGACAGCCCGAAGTTTTGCCCAAGCAAGGCAAAATACACAGGTGGCCATTCCTCAATCGTTCATCCAAGAGTTGCTTTCGCGCGTCGACGTGGTCGACATCGTGGGCCGCTACGTGCAGCTCAAAAAAGGCGGCGCCAATTTCATGGGCCTGTGCCCATTTCATGGCGAAAAATCGCCGTCCTTCACCGTCAGCCCCAGCAAACAGTTTTTTCACTGCTTTGGCTGCGGCAAAAATGGCAATGCCATCGGCTTTCTGATGGAGCATGCCGGCATGGGCTTTGTGGAAGCCGTACAGGATCTGGCCAACCAGGTCGGCCTGCAGGTGCCGCAGGACGACATCAGCCCCGCCGAGCGCGAACGCCAGGCCCAGCAAAAACAAAAGCAGGCCACGCTCACCGACGTACTGGAAAAAGCCGGCGACTCCTATCGCAAGCAGCTCAAAACTGCGCAGCATGCGATCGACTATCTCAAAAAGCGCGGCGTGTCCGGCGAGGTCTGCAAGCGCTTCGGCCTGGGCTATGCCCCAGCCGGCTGGCATGGCCTGGCCAGTGTCTTCCCCGAGTACGACAACCCGCAGCTGGAAGAATCCGGCCTGGTCATCGTCAGCGAAGAAGACAAGCGCCGCTACGACCGCTTTCGCGACCGGCTGATGTTTCCGATCCGCAATGTCAAAGGCGAATGCATAGGCTTTGGCGGGCGCGTGTTTGGCGATGAAAAGCCCAAATACCTGAACTCCCCCGAAACCCCGGTCTTTCACAAGGGTCGCGAGCTGTATGGGCTGTTTGAAGCCCGTCAGGCCTTGCGCGACATGGGTTACGCCCTCGTCACCGAAGGCTATATGGACGTGGTGGCTCTGGCCCAGCTGGGCTTTGCCAACGCCGTGGCCACCTTGGGCACGGCCTGCACGCCGGACCATGTGCAAAAGCTGTTTCGCTTTACCGAGGCCGTGGTCTTCAGCTTTGACGGTGACGGCGCCGGACGACGTGCTGCGCGCAAGGCGCTGGATGCAGCCCTGCCTCTGGCCACCGACACCCGCAGCATCAAATTCCTGTTTCTGCCTGCCGAGCATGACCCGGACAGCTTTATCCGCGAGTTCGGCAGCGAAGCCTTTGCCCGCTACGTTGGCGATGCCACGCCGCTGAGCCGCTTTCTGATCGAAGCCGCCAGCGATGGCTGCGACCTGGGCCAGACCGAAGGTCGCGCCCATATGGCCAGCAATGCCCGACCGCTGTGGTCGTTGCTGCCCGACGGGGTGCTCAAGCGCCAGTTGCTCAGCGAAATTGCAGCGCTGGCACAGCTGGACTCCCGCGATCTCTCAGAAATCTGGGCCAAGGAAGCGGCCCGCACCGCGCCAGCGCGCCCGCGCACCGCCGCAACGCCAGCCCATGATGCCCCCCCTCTCGGCGAGCAGCCTCCCGCCTGGGACGCACCTCCGGCATGGGAACATGGCGGCAGCTGGAGCGATATGGGCGGCCTGTCAGCGCCTGCCCCCGATTACCCGCCGTCTGGCTACAGCCAAGGGGGGTTCAGCAACCATTCCGCTCCCCAAGGCGCGGGGCAGAACGCTTACGGGCAAAGCAGCGGATGGCGCGGCAATCGCCAGCAGGGTTTTGGTCGCGACAAAAAGCCCTGGGGACGTAACAAGGGCAGCGAATGGAATCCGCCGCCCTTGGGTCCGCGTGTCACACCGGGCACCCGCACCGATCAGGCCGCGCGCTTGTTGATGGCCCATATGGAGTTCATGGAAGAGCTGACCCATGAAGACTTTGACGCCCTGACCCACAGCACCGAAGCCCACGGCGCCCTGTTTCGCTGGCTGGAAGCCCAGTTCACCGAATCAGGGCCACGCTCCTGGGCGGTTTTACGCGAACAGCTCAAGGGGCTGCCGCAGCAGCCGCTGGCTGAAAAGCTCATGAACAGCGTCCACGCCCAGCCCGAAGGCGAACTGGACGAGCTGCGGGTGGAGTTGCGCGGCGTGCTCAATCGCATTCTGATCGAGCACATCAAACAGCAGATCACGCAGACCATCCAGTCCATGAGCACCGACCCCAGTGCAACCCAGCGTCTACGTGATTTGTATGCCCGCCAACAGACCCTGGATCAGCAAATGAGAAATTTGCCTTCCAGCTCTTGACATTCCCAGGAATGGGTATAATTAGAGGGTTATTGGCAAGCGCGACAGCAGCACCTCCGGCCCGGGCCCCGTGAAGACATCACGTGTTGGCAGCAACTGCATGGCCCATTGTTCCGCAAGGACTGCATACCAAATGTTCGCCCAAACTCTTGCCAAGAAGAGATATTCCCAAGGGTAGACCCATGTCTTCCCACGCGCCAGCTTAGACGGCGTTTGTTTGTTATTCCGTTTCCCTTTGTGTGTTTGTGTGTGTTCGCTACCGTAAGAGGTGTTCATGCCCGTGTCAAAGTCCGTGAAGTCCAAGCAGGCCCCCGAAGCTTCCGCCAAGCCCAAGACCTCTCAAACTTCCGCTTCCGCAGCTGCCGAGCAGGTGGCGACCGCCAAGACGGTTGCGAAGAAGAGCACCGCCAAGGCGGTCGAAGCCAAGAAAGAAACCACAGTGGTTACAAAGTCACAAGCCGAACTCAAAGCCATGGCCGACGCGCTGCTTGCCGAAGCAGCGCCCAAGCGCAGTCGCAAGAAAGCCGCCGACGGCGACGACGCCGCAGCCCCTGCGGCCAAGAAGCCCGCCGCCAAGAAGGCTGCAGCTCCTGCCAAGAAGGCAGCCGCAGTCGAGAGCGCAGCTGCAGATAAAGCACCTGCCAAGCGCGGCCGCAAGCCCAAGGCCAAGGAAGCCGATGACGGCATGGACGATGCAGACCTGTCGGATATCGACAGCGATCTGGAAGGCGACGTCGAAGAGGAAGTGACGACCGAAGCTTCGACCACTCCGACCGAGAAGGTCAAGCCTCTGCGCATGAAGATCAGCAAGGCCAAGGAACGCGCCTTGATGAAGGAATTCGGCCTGGACGAAACCATCCTCACCGAAGAGGAAATGTCTACCCGCCGTTCGCGTCTGAAGACGCTGATCAAGCTGGGCAAGACCCGCGGCTACCTGACCCACAGCGAAATCAACGACCACTTGCCCGACAAGCTGGTCGATGCCGAAACGCTGGAAGTGGTGATCTCCATGTTGAACGACATGGGCGTGGCTGTGTATGAACAGACACCAGATGCCGAAACCCTGCTGCTGAACAACACCGGTCAGTCGGCTACCACCGAAGAAGAAGCGGAAGAAGAAGCCGAAGCGGCTTTGTCTACCGTGGACTCGGAATTCGGCCGCACCACCGATCCCGTGCGCATGTACATGCGCGAAATGGGTACCGTGGAGCTCTTGACGCGCGAAGGCGAAATTGAAATCGCCAAGCGCATCGAAGGCGGTCTGATGGACATGATGGAAGCCATCTCGGCTTCTCCTGCGACCATCGCCGAAATCCTCACCATGGCTGAGGAAATCCGCGAAGGCAAGGTTGTCATCTCCACCGTGGTTGATGGTTTCGTCAATGCCGACGAAAACGATGACTACGTGGCCGAAGAAGACTTCGACGAATACGACGAAGAAGACGACGACGACGGCAAGGGCGGCTCCAAGGCCCTGACCAAGAAGCTGGAAGAGCTCAAGAACGAAGCGCTGCGCCGTTTCGACTCCATGCGCGAGCTCTTCGACAAGATGCACAAGGTGTATGACAAGGACGGCTACGGCGGCCCTGCATACATGAAGGTGCAAAAAGCCATCACCGAAGAGCTGATGACCGTCCGCTTCACCGCCAAGACGATCGAGAAGCTCTGCGATCTGGTGCGCGCCCAGGTCGATGACGTGCGCAAGAAGGAACGCGAGCTGCGCAAGATCATTGTGGACAAGTGCGGCATGTCGCAAGAGTTGTTCATCAAGGACTTCCCGCCCAATCTGCTGAACCTGCAATGGGTGGTCAAGCACGCCAATGCCGGCAAGCCTTATAGCGCCGTGCTGGAACGCAATATTCCGCCCGTGCAAGAGCTGCAGCAGAACCTGATCGACCTGCAATCTCGCGTGGTCGTGCCGCTGGACGAGCTCAAGAGCATCAACAAGCGCATGAACAATGGCGAACGCGCCAGCCGCGACGCCAAGAAAGAGATGATCGAGGCCAACTTGCGCCTGGTGATCTCGATTGCCAAGAAGTACACTAATCGCGGCCTGCAATTCCTGGATTTGATCCAGGAAGGCAACATCGGTCTGATGAAGGCCGTGGACAAGTTCGAATACCGTCGCGGCTACAAGTTCTCGACCTATGCCACCTGGTGGATTCGCCAGGCCATCACGCGTTCCATCGCTGACCAGGCCCGCACGATCCGCATCCCGGTGCACATGATCGAGACCATCAACAAGATGAACCGCATCTCGCGCCAGCACTTGCAAGAGTTTGGTTTCGAGCCCGATGCGTCCATCCTGGCGGCCAAGATGGAAATCCCCGAGGACAAGATCCGCAAGATCATGAAGATCGCCAAGGAGCCGATTTCGATGGAAACCCCCATCGGCGACGATGACGATTCTCATCTGGGCGACTTCATCGAGGACGGCAACAACACCGCGCCTATCGACGCTGCCATGCAAGCCGGCCTGCGCGATGTAGTCAAGGACATCCTCGACGGCCTGACGCCGCGCGAAGCCAAGGTGCTGCGCATGCGTTTCGGCATTGAAATGTCCACCGACCACACGCTGGAAGAAGTGGGCAAGCAGTTCGACGTGACGCGTGAACGCATTCGCCAGATCGAAGCCAAGGCGCTGCGCAAGTTGAAGCACCCCAGCCGCTCCGACAAGCTGCGCAGCTTCATCGATTCGCTGTAAAAACCGCATGGCCGTCGCTTGCTGCGGCCATCGCCCAAAGCCCTGAGCTTGCAAAAGCTCAGGGCTTTTTTACGTCCATCGCATCAAATGCAGCCTGCAACAGCTCATCCATTATTTGAAAGCCGCTTGAGATCTGCCGCATGAATACATTGGCTATGCTAGGACCCGTTTCACCCCCTATCTGCCACACCCCAAGGCCTGAGGACATGCCGTGCAAGATTCCGTGTTGAACACCCAAGACAAGCCACTGACCATCGCCGTCATGGGGGCGGGCGCCGTGGGTTGCTACTTCGGCGCCCTGCTGGCACGTGCGGGCAACCGCGTGACCCTGATTGGCCGAGAAAGCCATATGCAGCCCATTGCCGCACAAGGCCTGCGCCTGCAAACCGCCAGCGAAGACAGTTTCATCTCCATGCACACCAGCACCCATGCCAGCGCTGTGGCCGGTGCCGATGTGGTGCTGCTGTGCGTCAAGTCCACGGATACCGAGGCCAGCGCCGAGCAGATCAAGCCTCATCTGGCCGCAGGGACCGTGGTGCTGTGCCTGCAAAATGGCGTAGACAACGACGAACGCACTCGCAGCGTGCTGGGAGAACGCAACCCCGCTGCCGCCGTGGCGGTTTATGTGGCGACCGGTATGGAAGCGCCCGGCCACGTGCGCCATTTCGGACGCGGCGAGCTGGTCATCGCACCCAACCCCAAAGCCGCCGAAATCGTCAAAACCTTTGGCGCGGCAGGCATTGCCACCACGGTCTCGCCCGATGTACGCGCCGAGTTATGGCAAAAGCTCATCATCAATTGCAGCTACAACGCCCTGTCCGCCCTCACCCAGCAGCCTTATGGCTGGCTGGTTGAGCAAGCGGGCGTGAACAGCGTGATTGCCGACATCGTGGCCGAATGCAAATCGGTTGCTGCGGCCGATGGGCTGGTGCTTGGAGCCAGCGTGGATGCTGCCGTGCAAGCGATTGCACAGACCATGCCCGGCCAGCTCTCATCGACGGCGCGTGACGTGGCGCGCGGCAAGCCCAGCGAGATCGATCACCTCAACGGCTATGTGGTGCGACGTGGTCAGGCCCTGGGCATTGCCACGCCGGCCAACCGCCTGCTGCAGGTTCTGGTCAATATGGTTCAGATCGGCAAAAGCCAATAGAACGGCGCGGCTTGGCGCAGTCTTTCGACTGCTCTCAAGCCAGCCATTCGCACCAGGATTCCTGCGCGCCCGGGAGTTGAGCGCGCTCTGCAGACAAACCCCGGCTTTCGTGGCAAGCCAGCAACACTTCCACAGGCTTTATGAAGTTTGTGACCCCAGCGCGTTGCGGTTGTAGATTTGGAGCTACTAAACTTGTAGCAAAATCATTTAAACGCTATAGTCTCTGAAAGACGTAGCACTGTGCGCAGACAAGTGCGTACGGCTCAACAACACAATTTGCGCAAGGAGAAGCGTCCATGAGCTCCAAGGAAAACGCCGCCATCAACCAGCTGTTCGAGAAACTCGAATGCCGATATGCGTTGCGCGTGCTGTGGGCCCTGCGGGACGGCCATCCCCAGACCTTCCGACTGCTGCAAGACAGCGTTGGCGGCATCACCCCCAACACACTGAACACCCGTATCAAGGAGCTGCGTGAATGCGGCTTGCTGGAACACGGCACCGACGGCTACACAGTCACCCTGGCCGGTCAGGACCTGCTCAAGCGCCTGTCGGACGTACAAGCCTTTGCCAACCGCTGGGTTGCTGCCCGCGCCAAGAAATAATTTCAGGGTTTAATAGGCAAACGACCTGCATGGCAGGGGCTGCCTTGAACCTTTGTCTTCCAGGGCCCCAAGCATGCTTGGCCGGCCCTTTTTTCCATCATTTTTTCTGCATTTGCGCTGAAAGGAAAACCATCATGGCTTTCAATACCACTGCCTCTGGCCTGCAATTCGAAGACACAGTTGTGGGCGAAGGTGCCGAAGCCCGCGCCGGCCAATCCGTGACCGTGCACTACACCGGCTGGCTTTACAACAATGGCGTGCAAGGCGCCAAGTTCGACTCTAGCAAGGACCGCAACGATCCTTTCGTCTTCCCCCTGGGCGCCGGCATGGTGATCAAGGGCTGGGATGAAGGCGTGCAAGGCATGAAGGTCGGCGGCCAGCGCACCCTGCTGATCCCTTCCGAACTGGGTTACGGCGCCCGTGGCGCCGGCGGCGTGATTCCTCCCAATGCCACACTGAAGTTTGATGTGGAACTGCTGGCACTCTGATCGCCTGCGCTGTCATAGCGTTCGACAAAAAAGCGGCTTTAGAGCCGCTTTTTTGTTTAGGGGCGCCACCCGACCATGCCCTCACTCCTGGGAAAAAAGTGCCTGATGCAGCGCCGCATAAGCCTTGTCGCCAGTAGCGTCACGGATACGGGGAGCCAGCTCCACCAACTGCGCATAGCCCATGGCGGCCTCTACGGCCAGATTCAAGCGAAATCCCTTGAGTCCCAGCTTGCTCGTCAGACTGACTGCCAAGGGATAGGCCTGCTGATAGCGGCGCCTGGCCTGCTCTTCATCCGTGACAGGCAGGGCAAACTCCAGCAAGGCCGAAGTTGACGGCTGCGCCACGGCCGCCGGTGCCAGGCCGGGAGCTGCGACATCGGGCAGCTGCAGCCAGCCCTTGTCCACCAGACTCATCACATCTGCCTGCGTCACGCCCATGGCAGCAGTAGCCTCCAGTACTTGGTTCAGACTGCGCTTGCCGTCAAACAACAAAAAAGCCGAACGCAGACGCTGAGCAAAATCCTGGTGCCGCTCCTTGAACGCCTGCTGGCCTTGCGCCGTTTTGACAAAGTACATGATCACTCTTTCTCTTCAACGACCAAGAGTCGCATGAGAGCCCTGCATTGCAAACCGGGTTTACCTTCAACGATTGACACAGCACATCCGCCGAGCGCCTGCAATAGTTCACGATTTACGCTTGGTCAATCAGTTTTCAGCCTCAGAATCAAGTAAAGCCGTTACCCATCAATCGCTAAGCGCTTCACTTTTAAGAGCGGATAACTTGATTTTCTGAAATCCGGCGCTGCTCCAGCCTGCTGACCACCCAGGTCACGACAAAGCCGATGGGCACACCAAAGACGCCGGCCGAAATCGGCTGTATGCCCCACCACAGACCGGGGCTGCGCAAGGCCTCGGGCAGCATGGTCTGCAGAGCAGTCACATGGGACAGCATGTAGTACAAGGTGACCGCCAGCCCCAGCAGCATGCCCGCCACCGCTCCACGACGGGTGGTGCCGCGCCAGAAAATACCCAGCACCATGGCAGGCACAAAAGCCGAGGCAGCCAGGGAAAACGAAGCCGAGACCATGGGCAGAATATCGGACGAGCGCCGCGCCGCCACAAAGGCTGCAGACAGGGCCACCAGCAGCAGCGCAAACTTGGAGAGGATGACGCGCCGCTCCGGCGAAAAGCGCCGCAGGCGCACATGCTCGTTGACGCGGCTGAACTGGCGCTCCTGAAAATACAGATCACGCACCAGTGCGTTGCTGATGGTCAGCAGCAGGCCGTCGGCAGTGGACAGGGCTGCCGCCAGGCCACCTGCGGCCACCAGACCGGAGACCACATAGGGCATACCGCCCAGCTCGGGCGTGGCCAGCATGATGAGGTCGGCCCCCATGCGAATCTCGCCAAACTGCAAAATACCGTCGCCGTTGATGTCTTCCACCGACAAAAGCGAGCCATCGACGCGCGACCACTGCGCAATCCAGTTGGGCAAGGCATCGAAGTGCGTGCCCACCAGATTGTTCATGACTTCAAACTTGACCATCACAGCCAAGGCCGGTGCGCTCAGATACAGGATTCCGATAAAAAACAGCGTCCAGGCCACCGATGCCCGCGCCGCCGAGACTGTGGGTACGGTGTAGTAACGCGTGAGCAAATGCGGCAGGCCGGCCGTGCCCACCATCAGGCAGAACATCAGGGCCAGAAAATTGCGGCGACTGTCCTCATACTCGGCCTGCTGCTCGGGCGTGCCATGTGGATCGCCGGTGAACGGCAGGCTGTGCAGGGGAATGCCGCCCAACGGCCTGGCGCGCTCATAGGTCTCGTTCAGCTCCCGTGTCCAGCGTTCGCGGGCCGCCGCCTCATCCTTGGGCATGGCGGCCAACTCGCGGCTGGCCGCCATGATGGCGCCCACATTGCCGCTGCTGGTGCGCAGCTCGCGAATATGCTCGGTCAGGGCCTGGCGCTCGGTGGCCAGCACCGTGGGCACATCACGCAGCTTGGATTCCAGCACCTGCGCCCTCAAGCGGTAGGCATCCACCACCGATTGCTCTGCCGGCGAATGCAGCAGCTGCTGCTCCAGCTGGGCAATCTTGCCCAGCTGCTGGGTATAGGCCGCCGTGGCCAGCGGTGTGCCCAGCTGCTTATAGGCCAGCCAGGAGACCGGAATCAGAAATGCCAGCAGCATGACCACATACTGAGCCACCTGGGTCCAGGTGATGGCGCGCATTCCGCCCAGAAACGAGCACAGCAGCACGCCGCCCAGGCCCAGCATGATGCCTATCTCGAACTGCACTCCGGTCAGACGGGAGGCAATCAGACCCACACCGTAAATCTGGGCCACCACATAAGTGAATGAGCATGTCATGGCGGCCAGCGCTGCAATGACGCGCGGCCAGCGCCCGCCGAAACGCACCTGAAAATAATCGGGCACGGTATAGAGATTCATGGCCCGCAGATAAGGGGCGATCAGCATGGCCACCAGGCAAAAGCCACCCGTCCAGCCCAGCACATAGGCCAGCCCGCCGGCGTGGCCCGCAGTGCCGGCAAACCCCTGCAGATACAAGGCACCCGAGAGGCTGATGAAGGAAGCCGCACTCATCCAGTCGGCCGCTGCGGCCATACCGTTGTAGAACGGGGGTATGCGTCGCCCAGCCACAAAATACTCTTCGGCATTGCTGGTGCGTGAGTACACGCCAATGGCCGCATACGCCATGACAGTGCAAAACAGAAAGATGGGCCCTATCCAGTGGCGCGACAGGCCCTGGTCTTCCGCCCAGAACATGGCCCACAAAAAGCCCAGAACGCCGAGCACATACAAAAACAGAATGCGGTGCAGGCGCCAGTGATAGGCGCGGCTCAGAACAGCCCGCTCAGGCATGGGGCGAGGAAGAGTCGGCTGGCATGGCGGCTTTGTCCCGCGCAGCCTGGCGTTCGAGGTGATCCATGGCCACACAGTAAGCCACGATGATGACCAGAAACATCAGGATCGCCCCTTGGGCCGCCATCCAGTAGGCTGTGGGCTTGCCCGGCATCATGGCCTGCAGGTCACGGGCGAAATAGATGATGCCAAAAGAAAACACCACCCAGATCGTCAGCAGCAAGGCTTTCAATCTCAGGTGGTGTGTATCGTGCAACCGCGGCGGAAGCGGTGCTTCTACCGGGTTGCCGTAGGCATCCAGGGAAGCATCCCTGGCCAAGTCGTCATGCGGACCTTCAGGCGCTCGCTGCGTCGGCATGACGATGGGCCGGCTTACTCAGCCAGTTTCTGCCAGGTGGAGACCACGCTGTCGGGGTTCAGCGAGATGGAGGAAATACCTTCATCGGCCAGCCACTTGGCGAAGTCGGGGTGGTCCGAAGGGCCTTGGCCGCAGATGCCCACATACTTGTTCTGGGCCAGACAGGCCTTGATGGCACGCTCAAGCATCTTCTTGACCGCGGGATCACGCTCGTCAAAGTCAGCAGCCAACAGTTCCAGACCGGAGTCGCGATCCAGGCCCAGGGTCAGCTGGGTCAGGTCGTTGGAGCCAATGGAGAAGCCGTCGAAGTACTCAAGGAACTCGTCAGCCAGGATGGCGTTGGAAGGCACTTCGCACATCATGATGAATTGCAGGCCGTTCTCGCCACGCTTCAAGCCGTTTTCGGCCAGCAGCTCGGTCACGCGCTTGGCCTGACCCAGGGTACGCACGAAAGGAATCATGATCTTGACGTTGGTCAGACCCATCTCCTCACGCACGCGGTGCAGGGCTTCGCACTCCATCTTGAAGGCTTCGCCGAAATCGGCGGAGATGTAACGCGCCGCGCCGCGGAAGCCCAGCATGGGGTTCTCTTCCTCGGGCTCGTAGCGGCTGCCGCCGATGAGCTTGCGGTATTCGTTGGACTTGAAGTCCGACATGCGCACGATCACGGGCTTGGGCCAGAAAGCGGCGGCAATGGTGGCCACGCCTTCGGCAACCTTGTCCACGTAGAAGGCACGGGGTGAGGCATGACCGCGGGCCACGGATTCCACGGCCTTCTTCAGGTCGGGAGCCACGGCGGGGTAGTCCAGGATGGCCTTGGGGTGCACGCCGATGTTGTTGTTGATGATGAATTCCAGACGGGCCAGACCCACGCCTTCGTTGGGCAGTTGGGCAAAATCAAATGCCAGCTGGGGGTTGCCCACGTTCATCATGATCTTGGTCTTGATGGCAGGCATTTCGCCGCGCTTGACCTCGGTCACTTCGGTCTCGATCAGACCGTCGTAAATCTTGCCGGTATCGCCTTCCGCGCAGGACACGGTCACCAGGGTTTCAGCCTTGAGCAGCTCGGTGGCATTGCCACAGCCCACCACGGCAGGAATACCCAGCTCGCGCGCAATGATGGCGGCGTGGCAGGTGCGGCCGCCACGGTTGGTCACGATGGCCGATGCCTTCTTCATGACCGGCTCCCAGTTGGGGTCGGTCATGTCGGTCACCAGCACATCGCCGGCTTGGACCTGGTCCATCTGGGAGATGTCGGACACCAGGCGCACAGGGCCGGTACCGATCTTCTGGCCAATGGCGCGGCCTTCGGCCAACACATTGCCCGTGCCCTTGAGCTTGTAGCGCAGCTCGGCCTGGCCCTTGGACTGGCTCTTCACCGTCTCGGGGCGCGCCTGCAGAATGTAGAGGTGGCCGTCGGTGCCGTCCTTGCCCCATTCGATATCCATGGGGCGGCCGTAATGCTCTTCGATCACCAGGGCGTAGCGGGCCAGTTGCTCCACGTCGGCATCGGTCAGCGAATAGCGGTTGCGCAGCTCGGGAGCCACGTCGGTGGTTTTGACCAGCTTGCCGGTCGCCG
This sequence comes from Comamonas aquatilis, assembly GCF_965139575.1. Classification (NCBI taxonomy): domain Bacteria; kingdom Pseudomonadati; phylum Pseudomonadota; class Betaproteobacteria; order Burkholderiales; family Comamonadaceae; genus Comamonas; species Comamonas aquatilis. The sequence continues at coordinate 23,945 of NZ_CBCSIW010000026.1, forward strand.
CTTTTTCTTCGGCGGTGGCAAATTCCATCTGGATCAGCTTGGAGCCCAGATTGCGGCGGATCAGCGCCTTGTTGCCGGCCTTGAGCATGGGCTTGTGCACATAGAACTCGTCGGGGTTCACGGCGCCTTGCACCACGGTCTCGCCCAGGCCATAGCTGGAAGTGATGAACACCACTTCTTCAAAGCCAGATTCGGTGTCGATGGTGAACATCACACCGGCTGCGCCCAGGTCGGAGCGCACCATGCGCTGCACGCCGGCGGAAAGGGCCACCACATCGTGCTCGAAGCCCTTGTGCACGCGGTAAGAGATGGCGCGGTCGTTGTACAGCGACGCGAACACTTCCTTCATCTTGTGCAGCACGTCTTCGATGCCCACCACGTTCAGGAAGGTTTCCTGCTGGCCGGCAAACGAGGCGTCAGGCAGATCTTCTGCGGTAGCGGAAGAGCGCACGGCAAACGAAGCGGCTTCGTTGCCGGCTTGCAGCGTGATGAAGTCGGCGCGAATGGCGGCTTCCAGATCGGCAGGGAAAGGCTGGCTTTCCACCATGGCGCGGATTTCGGCGCCCACAGCGGCCAGGGCACGGACATCGTCCACATCCAGAGCAGCCAGCTTGGCGGAAATCTTGCCTGCCAGGCCTTCAAAGGCCAGGAACTCGCGGAAAGCGTGGGCCGTGGTGGCAAAACCGGTTGGCACGCGCACGCCCTGGGGCAGTTGCGAGATCATTTCGCCGAGCGAGGCGTTCTTGCCGCCGACCGACTCGACGTCGGTCATTCTCAGTTTTTCAAACGGAACGACTAATGCGGTCGCTTCGAACAGTTGAGACATGGGAAAGCTCCAAAGGTTAAAAACCGGCACGCTTGCGAGGCCTGGGCTGAATGGCCAGGCGACGCGAACCCACGCTGCATCAAGGCAGTGCTTTGCTGTTCTGGATGTTGACCGTCAACGAGCATGGGTTGAAATTGGGAATAATGGGCGCCATTGTAGGCCGAGCCAAGCAGCCCCGGGCGGCACAATCCTGTTTCAGAGTTCCGGGCATGGCATTGCTTACCCAGCCCTCACCTAATCACTGCGCGCACCATGCATACCCATACGATTTTTGTCATTTCCGACGGCACCGGCATCACCGCCGAGACCTTTGGCACGGCCATCATGGCCCAGTTCGACACCAAGCCCCGCATCGTGCGCATCCCCTTCGTGGACTCTCCGGACAAGGTCCATCAGGCAATTCGCCAGATCAACCATGTGGCTTCCCTGGAAAGCAACAAGCCCGTGGTCTTCACCACCCTGGTCAACCAGGAGCACCTGGATTTGATCGAAGCCACCTGCAAGGGCAAGGTGTTCGATATGTTCGGCACCTTTGTGCGCCCGCTGGAGATCGAGCTGGGCCAGAAGTCTCTGCACCGCGTGGGCCGCTTTGCCGACATCAGCGAAAGCAAGGAATATCTGGAGCGCATGGAGGCCATCAACTACACGCTGGCCCATGACGACGGCCAGACCCATACCGATCTGACCGGAGCCGATGTAATCCTGGTGGGCGTGAGCCGCTCTGGCAAGACGCCTACCAGCCTGTATCTGGCCATGCAGTTCGGCCTGAAAGTGGCCAACTATCCGCTGATCCCCGAAGACTTCGAGCGCAAGCAGCTGCCGCCCGCGCTGGAGCCGTTTCGCAAGAAGCTGTTCGGCCTGACGATTCAGCCCGAGCGCCTGTCGAGCATTCGCAACGAGCGCCGCCCCGACTCCAAGTACGCCAGCCTGCAAAACTGCCGCTACGAGGTGGCCGAGGCCGAAGCCATGATGCGCCGCAGCGGCATCGAGTGGTTGTCCAGCACCACCAAGTCGATCGAGGAGATCGCCACCACCATCTTGCAGGAAGTGCTGCCTCAGCATCTGGGGCATTGATCAATACTCCCCCTGAGGCGCTTTGCGCCTTCCCCCTCTCTCGCTGCGCGGGAGGGGGGACGCAGCCTTCGCCGCGAGGCGGCTCTTGCTCGGCTGCTCTGACTTGAGGGCCGCCGAATGCAAAGAGGACGGGTGGCTCAGCTCAGCTTTACCTGCTGCTGCAGCTCCTGCAACAGATAGTCCACCAGCGCCCTCACCTTGGCCGGCACATATTGCCGGTCTTTGAAGCAGGCAAAGAAATCCAGCGGCGCATTCTCGAACTGCAGCTGCCCCTTGCGCCCCGGCTTCAAGGTCAACGGCAGCAGCCGGCCCTGGCGCACATAGTCATGCACGATAAAGCTGCCGGCCCAGACGATGCCGCCGCCGGCCGCTGCAAACTCCACCAGCGCATCGATATCGTTGCCAATGGTGGCAATGCGCTGCTGAGGATCGCTGCGCTGGCCATCGCGTGTAAAAGGCCAGCGCATCAGGCGGCCGTCACGCTCGCGTCTATAGAGCAGGCAGGCATGTTCCAGCAGCTCCTGCGCCGTCTGCGGGCTGCCATGCTGCTGCAGATACTGCGGCGAAGCGCACAGAAAGCGCGGCACAGACGCCAATTGCCGCACGGACATGCCGGGCTCCAGCACATCGCGGTAGCACAGGCTGATGTCCACATCTTCCTTGAGCACATCCACATAACGATCGGCAATCAGCAACTCGATCTCCAGCTGCGGGTGCCGGGCGGTAAAGGCCGGCAGCAGCGGCGCCAGCACATGGCGGCCGAAAGCGGACATGCAGGCAATGCGCAGCCGACCTTGCAGCTGGCCGTGGATCAGCGACAGGTCGGACTGGGCTTTTTCCAGCGCATCGAGCACGGGCGCCACGCGAGCCAGATAACGCTCGCCCGCCTCGGTCAAGGCCATGGAGCGCGTGGTGCGCGTGATCAGCCTTGTGCCCAGCTCACGCTCCAGCCGCGCAATGTTCTGGCTGGCCGCGGCCGGCGAGATGCCCAGCTGGCGCGCAGCCGAAGCGATGGAGCCGCCCTCCAGCGCTTTGACAAAGGTTTCTATGGCTCGCAGATTCGGCATGAGTACCAATGTATCGCCAAAGCATTCTGAAGTTTGACTTATGAGTGCAGCAAGCTGCAGCCCTCTACCGCCGTCTCCAGGGCCCGCTTACAGTCTGGGCATTCTAAAAACACAAGCTTTGACCGCTGCATGAACGCAATCCCCTCCAAACCCCCAGGCCTGAAGCTGCACAAGCGCTACACCCCTTTTGTATTTGCCTTCTACATGGCCGGCATCATGGCTTTTCTGATGTCCTGCACCATCGTCGCGGCCAATAGCGGCCTGGGCAGCGGCTTTCTGCAGCGCGTCTTGAGCGCCTACGCACTGGCCATGCCCGTGGCATTTTGCTGTGTGGTGCTGGTGCGACCGCTGGTGCTGAGGCTGGTGGCAATCACGGTTCACAGCCATTGAGAACCGAGAAAAGAAGAGTAGATCGCTATCGAATCTGAAGTGGTTTGCGCATGACCAACTTCAGATTTCAATATATTGAGCAGTGAGATTCAAACCACCATTGCGCTATCTGCTACAAAAATATATTGCAAAGCGCCGTCGCTGCTGCGCACGCTATCGCACTGCATGCCCCAGACCTGCTGCACCAACTCGGGCCGCAGCACCTGCTGCGTAGCACCGCTGTGCACGCCGGCATCTGCGCCCAGCACCAGCACGTCATCGGCATAGCGCAAGGCCAGATTCAGATCGTGAATCACGGCCACCACACCCACGCCCTGCTCGGCGGCCCAGTTGCGCAGCAAGCGCATGGCATGGTGCTGGTGGGCCAGATCGAGGGCGGCCGTGGGCTCGTCCAGCAGCAGCCAGCGGGCTTTGCCGTCCTGCGGCGCTTCCCAGACCTGGGCCAGCGCCCGTGCCAGATGGCTGCGGGCCCGCTCGCCGCCCGATAAGGTGTTGATGCTGCGCTGGGCCAGATGGGCCACGCCCGTCAGCTCCATGGCCGCCTGCACAATGCCCTCTTCCTGTGCGCTGGGCTGGTTGCGATGGGGGTAGCGCCCCAGCTCCACCACCTCCTGCGCCGTGAAGTCAAACGCCACCGAACCATCCTGCGGCATGACGGCGCGACGGCAGGCCAGTGCGGCCATGCTGTGCTGCGCCAGCGGCAGCCCGTCCAGCAATACCTGGCCGGCCTGCGCGGCACGTTCGCCCACCAGCATGGACATCAGCGTGGATTTGCCCGCGCCGTTGGGGCCGAGAATGGCGGTAAAGCGTCCGGCCTTGAGCCCGGCATTCACCGTGGCCAGACGCGGGCCCTGGCCTATGCCCACGCCCAGGCCGCGACACTCCAGCAAAGAGGCCTCACTCATACCTTGCTCCTGAACTGGCGCAGCATGGCCAAAAACAGCGGCACGCCGATAAAAGCCGTCAGCACGCCCAGGGGTAGCTCGGCCGGTTTGACGATGGTGCGGGCCACGGCATCGGCCGTCACCACCAGGGCAGCACCCAACAGGGCCGAGCCCGGCAGCACCACCCGGTGATCGGGACCGGCCACCAGCCGCACCCAGTGCGGGGCCACCAGACCGATAAAGCCGATGATGCCGGTGGTCGCAGTCACCGCGCCCACGGCCAGTGCCGCCACCATCACCGCGCGGCGCTTGGTTTTCTCCACTGCCACACCCAGCAAATTGGCCTGGGCCTCGCCCAGCGCAATTGCATTCAAGGGCCGCGCCAGGGCCAGCGCGGCCAGCACGCTCAGCGTCACGGCAGCGCCCACCAGGCCTACCGCGCTCCAGCGCGAAGCGCCCAGACTGCCCAGCAACCACATCTGCAGATTGCGCAGCTGCTCGTCGGTAGAGATAAAGCTCAGAAAGCCCAGGCCCGCTCCGGCCAGCGCATTGATGGCAATCCCGGCCAGCAGCATCAGGCCGATGCGGGTCGTGCCCTGCACCTGGCCCAGGACATAGACCACGGCCGTCACGGCCAGACCGCCGCCAAAGGCCATGGCCACCAGCGCCCAACTGCCCAGATGGCGCGGCAGCCAGGGCAGATACATGCCGCCCAGCACAATGGTGATGCCCGCGGCCAATGCCGCGCCGCTGCTCACGCCGATCAGGCCGGGATCGGCCAGCGGGTTGCGAAACAGACCTTGCATCAAGGCCCCGGCCAGCCCCAGACCGGCACCAGCGGCCACACCCATCAACAGGCGCGGCAGGCGGATATTGAGAAACACCAGATGCTCGGCGCTACCGCCGGCGGCACCGCTGAGTCCGTCCCAGGCGATGCCGAACAGCTGACTCGGCGCAATCGCATAGGCCCCGCTGGCACTGCCCAGCACCATGGCCAGCAGCACCAGCAGCAGACCCAGCGACAAGGTGGCGCCCCGGCTCAGGCGCCCGGACGGCGAACGCCAGCGCGCCGCCGTCTTTGGCAGCCCAGCCACGGGTTTGGCCCCCGCACGACCCATGCTCATATTCATGCTCATGTCTGCTCTCAGGCCACCCACTGCAAGGTACGCATATGCAGGGCCTGCACGGCGCTGGGCAGGCGCGGGCCAAAGCCCAGCAGGTGACTGGCTTCCAGCGTGACCAGGGCTTTTTTGGCATAGGCCGGGGTCAGCGCCAGCTCGGGCCGCTTCCAGAAAGCCGCCTCACCGCCCATGGCCTCTATGCCTTGCGTGGTGTTGATGATGACTTCCGGTGCGGCGCTGGCCATGGCCTCGGCCGTCAGCGGCTTGTAGCCGTCGAACTGGTCGATGGCGTTGACGCAGCCGGCATAGCGCATCAGCGCATCGGCTGCCGTGCCGCGTCCCGCCACCTGGGGGCTGCCGCTGTGCGAGAGCAAAAACAGCACGCGCGGCTTGCGTGTGGCCTTGGCCACTTGGGCCTGCACGTTCAGCCACTGCGCATCCAGGCGCCCCAGCAAGGCCGTGGCTTCGCCTACCTTGCCGGTTTCGCGCCCCACGACTTTCACTTTTTCCTGCACATCGGCCCAGACATGCTGGGCCTTCACCAGCGACACCCGTACGCCGGCCTGGCGTATCTGGTCCAGCACCACGGCCGGTCCGGCTTCGCTGGTGCCTATGACAGAGTCGGGCTTGAGCGAGAGCAGACCTTCGGCCGACAGCTGGCGCACATAGCCCACCTTGGGCGTTTTCTGCGCGGCTTCGGGGAACAGGCTGGTGGTATCGGTGCCCACCAGCAAGCCCTGGGCGTTGAGCAGGTAGACGACTTCGGTCAGGGCTCCGCTCAAAGACACCAGGCGCCGCGCCGGCGCGGCCTGCGTCTGGGCATGGCCCAGTCCCGGCAGGGCCGCGCCCAGAACAGCGGCCCCCAGCCATTGCAGACCCGCTCTGCGGGAGTTCAGCTGCTGTTTCATGCGGCCTCCGTCGCCGCCGACAGACGAGGCAGACCGGCCACCAGATCGCGCCAGCTTTGCAGCTCGGGTTGGCCGGGCTTGCGTTCGCCAAAGAACATGGCCATGTTGTTGCCAGCGGCATCGAACGCTTCCACCGAAGTCACCACGCCATCGCTGGTGGGCTTTTGCACCACCCATACTTTGTCAATCATGTCGGTGCGCAGATGCAGATTGAAGCCCTTGTCCAGCACATTGATCCAGCGCACGCCGTTGGCACCGTCCATGGGCTGGATGTTGCTCACCGGACCGGTGTGAATCTGGATGCAACCGCTGCTGCCCACAAACACCATGATGGACACGCCATCCACGGCCGCATCGCCCAGCAGGCGGGTAACGGCATCGCCTTCCAGGCGCTGGCAGTATTCGGGCACCAGGCTGAAAGCCTGCTGACGCTCGGCTCCGTGCTTGCGCAGCATCTCGAAGAACTCGTGCGTGTCCTTCATGGCGCTCCATGCCTGGGTCAGCGCAGGCACGTCAATTTCACTGTCGGCCTTGGGAGCAGGCTTGGCGGCCGCTTCGCGGAATACATAGCCGGCAGCCGGTTCGGCAAAGCGCTCGATCAGCGCATTCCAGGCCGCCATATCCGTAGCTTCACGGGCAAAAATCTTGTGCACGGCGCGGCCGCTGGCGTCATAGAACTGCAGGCTGTGCATGGCAGGACGATTGCCGTTGGCCGAGGCTTCGGTCACAGCAAAGCCGGCATGCCAATGCATAAAGAACAGGCGCAGGTCAATCTCGCGACTGAAAGCCAGACCCACGGGGCCGGTGGCCGAAACGTTTTGATAGATACCGTCTTTTTCGTGCACGGTCGATTCGTTGCGGGTGAGCGCCATGACGGTACCGCAGACCTCCAGGCCTAGCAGGATCGTCAGCCACTCGGCACGCAAAGGCAGGGCCTTGAGCGCACGCTCATGCTCGCCGCCATGCGCGGCAATCACCGCGCCTTCGCTCAGACCCAGGGCTTCGGCGGCATCCTTGATGCGCAAGCCCTTGGCACGCTCCTGGGCAAATTGCTCGCGGATTTGCACGGCGGTGTTCAGAGCCGATGTGCCGGGGTTTTGGGTTGGAGTTTCTGTCATCGTAGGGTTGTTCATTGCAAAGTCTCCGGGCTGGCGTGCCAATGCACGCGGGAAGGGGGGAAATCGTCGTGGGCCGTGGCCTGACCCATGCTGCTGTGGGTTGCTGTGTGGTGATGCGTGCCTATAGGCCGCTCGTCTGGTGCATCAGCCTCGCGCTGCTGTGCCGCAAACTCCGCATCAAGGGCATCGGCCACCACACTCCAGCGCTGGCACAGGCGCAGCAAGAACGCCTGCATATCCTTGGACAGCGCAGCGCCATGCGCCATGCCGGCCAGTTGCTCGGCCACGCGGGCGGCCATGGGCGCACGATGGGCGGCGCAGCAGCCCTGGCTGAAACCGGTCATCAGCGCCAGCGTGGCGGCCAGTTGCGCTTCGCTTTCGGTGAGCAGGTATTCCTCTGCGCGCTCCTGCACTGAGACTTCGGCATCGCTGGCACCGGCGGTCTTGGAACGGTCTTCAGACACTGGCATGGCACACTCCCACGTTATCCATTGAAAAACGCATCAAGCCCTTGATAAGAAAGCGCTTGATGCTATGAAGTTAGAAGTCCTGAACCAGGGACACACGCAGGTTGCGGCCTGTCTGGCTGTAGGCGTCGACAATCTGCGTGCTGGAGGTCAGTCCGCGCACATCGGACCAGCGCCAGTACTTCTTGTCAGTCAGGTTGTAGATGCCGACGTTCAGGCGCGTGCCGGGACGAATACGCCATTGCGCGCTCAAGTCCAGCACCGTGGCGCTTGGGCTGAGCCAGGCGGTGGTGGTAGGAACATCCTTGGCCTTCTTGCCTGCCCAGTGCGAGGCGCTCAGCTGCACACCCACGTTGGAGGTGTCGTAGCGCACGCCCAGCACCAGTTGCTGGGGCGAGATGGTGTTCACAGGCTTGTCGGTCTTGGTTTCCGTGCCCTTGGTGTAGCCGTAGGCGGCATGGGTGCGCCAGTTGCCACCGGCAAACTTGCCCCAGTCATAGTCGGCCTTGAGTTCAAAGCCGCTGATGCGCACGTCTTCCAAATTCACCGACTGATAGATGCCGGGGTCGTTGCGGTTGCCCGGTGTGCCCGACACCAGCTGCTGGTCGAGGATGAAGTTCTTGTAGCGACCGGTGAACACCGCCGCATCGAGCTTCATGCGCTCCATGCGCCCACGCAGTCCCAGCTCGAAGGTGTTGCTCTTTTCGGGCTTGAGATTCGGGTTGGGAATGTTCTTGTAGTACTGGCTGGAATTCTCGAAATAGGCATTGATCTGGCCTGCATTCGGTGCGCGAAAGCCTGCGGCGTAGTTGCCGTAGACCGACCATGCATCCGACGCCTGGAACAGTGCGCCCAACTTGGGCGAGATGGCCGAATCCGAATTGCTGACCACCGCAGGCAAAAAGCCTTGCTGCTTGGGCTTGATGCTGTAGTGCTCGGCCCGCACGCCGGGCGTCAGGCTCCAGGCTCCATAGTGCAGATCCGCCTGCGCAAACAGCGCAGTCGATGTTTCTGTCGTATTGGGGAAGCGCTTGAGCGGGAACTGCTCGCCAGCGGCCGGCGTGATGCCGTTTTGCTCATTGACCACCTTGTTGCGCATGTAATCCATGCCATAGGTGAACTTGCCACTGACCGCCGTACCCCAGCGCAGGATTTTGTTGGCCTGCGCATGCAGTTGCAGCGCGTTCTCGTCATAGGTCACATCGCGTTCGCGATAGGGCAGGTTTCTGCGGGTTTCATTGATCCACTCGCGCGAATCCGAGCCCTGGTAGCTGGCCATCAGCTGCAGCTCATCTGCCAGCGACATGCCCAGCTGCTGCCATTGCCCCTGCCAGCTGGCGCGCCAGCGGTTCATTTCCGTTTTGGAATTGGAGTCCAGCACCGTGCCGCCAAGGGATGTGCCCTGCGCCGTCAGCAAGGCGTAGTCGGCCTTTTTGTTAACCTGCTCGAGCGTGAACACATGTTTTTGCACGGCCGAAGGTGTGTAGACCAGGCGACCCAGCAGCGAGTGGCTCTTGTCTTTTTCGGGGTTGGGCTCGGTGCGAGTGCTGCCAACGCCGCCCACGGTGCCCATGTTCTCCAGCGCACTGGAGCGGCCAATGCCGGCAGAAACCAGCCAGGCCCATTCAGGGCTGGCACGTCCTGCCAGGGTGGCGCCCACACGCTTGCCATTGTCCGAGCCGTCATAGCTGGCGGAGACGCGGCCACCAATGGTCTTGCCACCTTTGAGCAAATCGTCAGGCTGCACGGTGATGAAGTTGACCAGGCCGCCCATGCCGTCAGAGCCGTACAGCGCCGGCACGGAGCCACGCAGAATTTCCACGCGCTGTACCAGGCCCAGATCCAGATAGTCGCGGCCAAAGGTGTTGGCGCTGAAAGAGTAGCTGCGCGGCTGGCGCACGCCATCGACCAGCATCAGCACGCGATTGCCTTCCAGGCCGCGGATATTGAAGCCGCTGTTCTGATCCCGCCCAGCCGACGAGGACGCCAGCGAAAAACGGGCCGGTGCGCGGGGCACGGTCACGTTGGGCAGTTTCTCGGCCAGCTCGCGGATGTCGCTGACATGTCCCTCTTCCATCTGCTTGGCATCAATGACGTCAATCGTCATGGGCAAGGCATCGGCATCCTGCTCGTCGCGCGAGGCACTCACCACCACGTCTTTCATCACCGGGGCGCTGCGATCGGCATGGGCCGCGGCCACTTGCACCGTGGCCGAGGCTTGGGCCAGCGTCTGCGTCGGAGCGACTGCGGTCGACTCCTGTGCCTGAGCGGTAAAAGACACACAGGCCAGCGCACAAGCCAGGGCCAGCGGATGGATCGCAGGACGAGCAGCGGGGTGAAAAACGGAAAGCGGCGCCGACAGGGCGCGAGTGTGCGAAGCGGCAGCGGATGCCATACCAGAAACCCTCTTTATTCATTGAATTGACAAGAGCTGGCTTCTGAAAAGTGCCACAGGAATCAGACCCGTAGCTGGCACTGCATATGCTGGCTGAGCAAGTTACAGTATATGCGAATAGTTCTCATTTGATTGGTATTTTTACTTTAACCTTCATCGACGAATGTATAAATGCACCGAGAAAAACAAAAAGGACTGCCAAAGCAGTCCTTTTTTAATAGCTACCAGCGCTTATCTATAAAGCACTACAGCCTGTTTTAGTTGCGAATCAGGTGATCGAAGGCCGACAGAGCCGCCGTAGAGCCGGCACCCGCCGCAATCACGATCTGCTTGTATGGCACCGTGGTGCAGTCACCGGCAGCGAAGACGCCGGGCAGATTGGTCTGGCCCTTGGCATCCACAATGATTTCGCCGAACTTGCTCAGCTCCACCGTACCCTTGAGCCATTCGGTGTTGGGCACCAGACCGATCTGGACGAACACGCCTTCCAGCTCGACATGGTGCTCCTCGCCCGTCGCACGGTCCTTGTAGCGCAGACCATTGACCTTGCCATTGGCGCCGGTGATTTCCGTGGTCTGTGCATTGGTGTGCACGGTCACATTGGGCAGGCTGTGCAGCTTCTTGACCAGCACGGCATCGGCCTTGAGCTGTTCGGCAAATTCCACCACCGTCACATGGGCTACCAGACCGGCCAGGTCGATGGCCGCCTCGATACCCGAGTTACCGCCGCCAATGACCGCCACACGCTTGCCCTTGAACAGCGGGCCGTCGCAGTGCGGGCAGTAGGCCACGCCCTTGTTTCTGTACTCGGCTTCGCCGGGTACGTTCACATTGCGCCAGCGGGCACCGGTGGACAGGATCACGGTCTTGGCCTTGAGCGAACCACCATTGGCCAGTTGCACTTCGAGCAGGCCGCCGGGCTGCGCAGCAGGAATCAGCTTCTCGGCGCGCTGCAGATTCATGATGTCCACATCGTAGGCACGGGTGTGGGCTTCCAGCGCCGCAGCAAACTTGGGGCCGTCGGTTTCCAGCACGGAGATGTAGTTCTCGATCGCCAGCGTGTCGTTGACCTGACCGCCGAAGCGCTCGGCCGCCACACCGGTGCGAATGCCCTTGCGCGCTGCATACACAGCGGCCGCTGCGCCGGCAGGGCCACCGCCGATGATCAGCACATCGAAAGCCTCCTTGGCCGAGAGCTTGGCGGCTTCACGCGAGGCCGCACCGGTATCGAGCTTGGCCACGATTTCTTCGATACTCATGCGGCCGGTGCCGAATACGCTGCCGTTCATCAGCACCATGGGCACAGCCATGATTTCGCGCTCGGTCACTTCCTTCTGGAAAGCTCCGCCTTCGATGACCGTGGTCTTGATCTTGGGGTTGAGGATGGCCATGAGCGACAGCGCCTGCACCACGTCCGGGCAGTTGTGGCAGGTCAGGCTCATATAGACCTCGAAATTGAAGTCGCCGTCCAGCGCCTTGATCTGATCGATCAAGTCCTGCTCGACCTTGGGCGGATGACCGCCCGTCCACAGCAGCGCCAGCACCAGCGAGGTGAATTCATGGCCCAGGGGCAGGCCGGCAAAGCGCAACTGGGTGTCGGTGCCCTTGCGTTGCAGCTTGAACGAAGGCTTGCGGGCATCGTTGCCATCGGTGCGCAGCGTGATCTTGTCGCTGCGCAGAGACTGAATGGTTTGCAGCAGATCGCGCATCTTGGCGCTGGTCTCGCTGTCGTCCAGAGAAGCCACCAGCTCAAACGGCTGCTGCACACGTTCCAGGTAGGCGGCGAGTTGGGCTTTGAGTTGATCGTCAAGCATGGTGGATTCCTTTGAATTTTGAGTTGTTAATGCAGTGCAGCAAAGTGGTTTGAAGCCACTTGCCCGCCCATAAAGCAAAAAACTGGGCGAAAAAAAGCCGGACGAACGGACACCGGGTGCCTGAGCGTCGTCCGGCTCTCAGAGCGCCTGCGCGCTCAGCCGATAGCAATCAGGCTTAGATCTTGCCAACCAGGTCCAGCGAAGGAGTGATCGTGTCAGCGCCTTCCTTCCACTTGGCGGGGCACACTTGGCCGGGGTGAGCGGCGGTGAACTGGGCAGCCTTGAGCTTGCGCAGGGTTTCCGACACGTCACGGGCGATTTCGTTGGAATGCACTTCCATGGTCTTGATCACGCCATCGGGGTTGATCACGAAGGTACCGCGCAGTGCCAGGCCTTCTTCAGGGATGTGCACGCCGAAAGCGTTGGTCAGCTGGTGTGTAGGATCGCCCACCAGAGGGAACTTGGCCTTGCCCACGGCGTCGGAAGTTTCGTGCCACACCTTGTGCGAGAAGTGGGTGTCGGTCGTCACGATGTACACCTCGGCGCCGGCCTTCTGGAACTCAGCGTAGTTGTTCGCTGCGTCTTCGATTTCGGTGGGGCAGTTGAAGGTGAAGGCTGCAGGCATGAAGATCACAACAGACCACTTGCCCTTCAGGCTCTCTTCGGTCACGGTGATGAATTCACCCTTGCCGTTGCGGTTCACGAAAGCTTCGGTCTTGAACGGTTGAACTTGCGTATTGATCAGAGAAGACATTTGCTGTTTCCTTGTGGTTAGTGTTGATGACAGGATGAAGTTTAGATTCCCTCAATCAATAAAACCAATCAATTGATTTCATTAAATTGATTTAAGAAATCTATCAAACCAGATTTCCAGCCATTCTGGAGCCAAGCCGCATCGCTTTGCAGCTCAGCTTTCTATTGTGGGCCGAATCTGGCCGCTTCAAGTCAATAGTCCTTCAATCACGTTCATAGCTTTTGTTGTCATCAACAGGTCAATCTCCATGCACGATCACGATCCGGCCCCACAGAAGCTAAACGAGAACGCGCATCAGATGCAGCCAATTCGCCCAAGCATGGGCTTTGTTTGATTTGCCTCACAAAGCGTGGACAATCCAAGCGAATAACAACTGTCCGAGAAGGAGTCCCCCCATGAAAGGCGACGCACAAGTCATTTCCTGGCTACAAGCACAGCTGAAGAACGAGTTGACGGCGATCAACCAGTACTTCCTGCACTACCGCATGTACAAGCATTGGGGCTTCGACAAGCTGGCCAAGAAGGAATATGAAGAATCCATCGGCGAGATGAAGCACGCCGACTGGCTGATGGACCGCATCTTCACGCTCGACGGCCTGCCCAATCTGCAAGACCTGGGCAAGCTGCAAATCGGCGAGGACGTGCCCGAAGCCCTGGCCTGCGATCTGCGTCTGGAACTGGCTGCCCAGCAGACCATCAAGGACGGCATTGCACACTGCGAATCCGTGCGTGACTATGTCTCGCGCGACCTGCTGCAAAAGATTCTGGACGATACCGAAGAACACATCGACTTCCTGGAAACCCAGATCGATCTGATCGACAAGGTCGGTACGCAGAACTATCTGCAGTCGCTGATGGGCGAGATCGAATAAAGATTCTGAGGCCATTGAGCTGCTGATTGAAAGGACCTACGGGTCCTTTTTTGTGGCCTGAAACCCAACACCAAATAACAATCATTCTCAATAAAGCTTATACTCAGCTTTACATTTCTTCGCATGCCAGCATGATTTCTTGACATAGGCCAGCCAGCGAACCGCTTGCTCCGTTTGCCTGTCTGCCATGCTGCACTCCCCATCTACCTGCTTTTTATCGCCAAGGGCGACTTCCCCGCGCGTTGCCGTTGCGGCCCCTGGCGGCGATCATCTCTGCCGCCCTGCTCCGGCAGCGCAGGAGGCGGTATGAAAGCCACACATCCCCTGACGCCTTACCGCCTCGCCGTGGCCTCGCGCACCGTGGCCGCCACCTTGGGTGGCTATGCCCTGGCGGCGACCAGCACCGCAGCCCTGAGCCTGCTGCTGCACCCACCACTGGATCGCGTGGAGGCAGTCATGACGGCCACCTTGCTGTCCTGGATCATCTACGCCATGGCGATCGGCTGGACCTTTTTTGCACGCACGGCCTGGCTGGCCTGGGCCGGCGTGCTGCTACCGGCTCTCGCCCTGGGAGCCGCCGTATATGGGCCGCCATGGTGGGGAATCGCGGCATGACGCCCCCCCACAAAGCACAGGCCAAGAACCCGTCCTCGCCAGAGCAGGAAGGTTTTCGCCAGGCCATGTCCTGGCTGCATACCTGGTCCGGGCTGATTCTGGGCTGGATTCTGTTTGCAATTTTCGTCACCGGCACGCTGAGCTTTTTCAAGAACGAATTCAATCTCTGGATGCGGCCCGAGCTGCACGGCCTGCCAGCGGCCGACAGCGAAGTCGCGCAACGCGCCCAGGTCGCGCTGCACCAGCATGCGCCGGGCGTGAGTAACTTCATCATGCGCCTGCCCGATGAGCGCACGCCAGCTGTCAACCTGCTGTGGCGGGATCAGGCCAATAGCCGCTTTCAGACCCTGCTCTTGCATCCGCAGACCGGTGCGGTGCTTCAAGCGCGAGAAACAGGTGGCGGCGAATTTTTCTACCGCTTTCACTTTGAGCTGCGCACTGCCCACAAAGGCCGTTGGACTATTCAAGGCCGCTGGGTGGTGGGCGCGGCCACGCTGCTGATGTTCATTGCCTTGCTGACCGGCATCGTCACGCACCGCCGCATCTTCAAGGACTTTTTCACCTTCCGCCCGCGCAAGGGCGGGCAGCGCGCCTGGCTGGACGCCCACAATGTCTCGGGCGTGCTGGTGCTGCCGTTCTATTTGATGATCACCTTCAGCGGTCTGATGATCTTTCACGCCATGTATATGCCGGCCGGCATCGCCGCCGCCTACCCGGGCGAAAAAGGCACGGACACGCAAAGCTATTTTGCCGAGCTGCAAGGCGACGAGCCCGGCGCCCGCAGCGCGCGGCGCGGCCGCAACGAACAGGCCCAGCCCCTGCCCTTGCTTGACTTGGCGCCCATGCTGACCCAAGCCAGCCAGCTATGGCAAGGCGGCCGTGTCGGCAGCATCACGGTGCGCAGCGACAGCCAGGGCCCGCTGGTGGAAATCACCCGCCACGACGGCGACCGGCTGCAATACGGCCCGGCTGCGCTTCGATGGCAGCACCGGCCAGCTGCAAACCCAGGTCGATCCGCAAAGCCCGGCCATCAAGACCTATGGCGTGCTCTACGGCCTGCATATGGGGCGCTTTGCCGATACCGGGACACGCTGGGCACTGTTTGGCTTTGGCGTCATGGGCTCGCTGATGATTGCCTCGGGCCTGGTGCTGTGGTCCGTCAAGCGCCGCGCGCAAGCCCAGCGCAAATCACCAGGCGCAGCCCTGCCTTTTGGCGAGCGGCTGGTGGCCAGTTTCAACATCGGCCTCATGGGCGGTCTGCCACTGGCGGTTGCGGCGTATCTGCTGGCCAACCGCCTGCTCCCTGTGGAGATGACGGGCCGACCCGATGCCGAACTGTCTTGCTTCTTCGGCACCTGGGCGCTGGGCTTGCTGGTAGGCCTGATCTGGCCTTTGCGCCAAGGCTGGGTAATGGTGCTGGGTGCAGCTGCTGCCGCTTACCTGGCCCTGCCCCTGGTCAATGCCTTGACCACAGCCACCCATCTGGGCATCAGCCTGCCGGCCCTGGACTGGAGCTGGGCCGGCATGGATCTGGGCTTTGCGGCCACGGGTCTGATGCTTGCCGCCATCACCAGGCATTTGCTGCGTCACAAGCCTCAGCCCGTTGCCAAACACGCAGCGCCCGCCAAGGCCACAACCTCTGAGCGCAAGGCCGGCACCCAGCTGATCCCGGCCGGCAACACCGCACAGGAGGCATAAGAAATGCTGCTCGATTTCCTGTTGTGCTTTGCCGCCTGGTCTGCCTTGGCACTGGGCATGGACCGCCATCATGAGGACGCTTGGCCGGGTGTAGCCAGTGAAGCCCCAGCCGCCGCTCTGCGCCGCAAGCGTCTGGCCCAGACTGGCTGGGCCTTGCTGGCCCTGTCGCTGGGCATGGCCCTGGGCTTTCCGGGTGCGGCCACGGTCGCCATGTCGGCTGCGGTATGGACGGCAGCCCTGTCCCTGTCGGCCCTGGCTGCCACCGCCATGGCAACCTGGCAGCCGCAACGCCTGCCCACGCTTGGCATGTTGGCGCTAGCGCTGGCCCTGCCGGTTTTGGCTTTCAGCCGCCTCAGCCTTTGATGGACTGAGCGGCCTCCGGCCGCGATTCATTTCACGAATAAAAAAGCCACTCAACGCATGTGAATCTTGCGCAGGCACCTATCCATTCAATAGCAATCCCGGTGATCACCGGGGAAAGACATCGTTCATGCGCCAACTTCATCACCCCTTCAGCCTCGCCGCGCTTCTGTGTGTCAGCCTTGGTACGGCACAAGCCCATCAGGTCTGGCTGGAAAGCAATGGCGGCCAAGCCCAGCTGTTCTTTGGTGAATTCAACGACAACCTGCGCGAGACCTCGCCCGGTGCGCTAGACAAGTTTCTGGCTATACCCACGCTGATCCAGCAGACGGCCAGCGGCACGCAACAACTGACGGGCCAGCAAACCGGCACAGGTTTTAGCTACAGCGCAGCAAGCCGGGCCCAAACCCTGTTCGCCAGCGCCGCCTATCCGCTAATTGAGCGCAACCAGCGCAATGAAGCAGCCTTGCTGTGGGTGCCTGCGGCGCGCTGGGTGGCCACGCCTGCACAGGCCGTCATCGCCAATGCCCAGGCCCTGGATCTGGTGCCCACGGGCCAGTCAGGCCAATTCCAGGTCAGTTTCAACGGCCAGCCCCTGCCCAAGGCCAAGGTGCAGATCGCCGCCCCCTCGGGCTGGTCGCGCGAGGCGCAAAGCGACGAGCAAGGCCGGGTGAACTTTGCCCTGCCCTGGAAAGGCCTGTACGTGGCCGAAGTCCATCACAGCGACAAGCAAGGCGGCGAAGCACAGGGCAAGCGCTATGGCGAAGCCAGCTATGTGACCACGCTGAGTTTCAGCGTCAGGGACGGCATGCCATCGCCCGCGCTGCCATCCGCAGCCAAGCCTTGATCACAGCGTCCGCAGCCCACCCATCATTTCAACTCTGGCAGCCTTTCCCGAGGCCAGCCATTCGATAGCACCATGAACCCACAACTCCCCGGCATGCCCAGCCGATTGCCGCTGGCCTTGCTCAGCGCCCTGACCTGCCTGAGCCTGAGCGCTCGGGCTCAGACCTCCGCCCCCACCGCCAGCTCAGACGGCAGCACTGAAGTCATGCTGGCCCCCGTCACCGTGCAAGACAGCCTGGCTGGTGAAACCGCCACCGGCCCGGTCATCGGCTTTGTGGCCCGGCGTGCGATGTCGGCCACCAAGACCGATACGCCTTTGATCGAAACACCGCAAGCCATCAGCGTGGTCACGCGCGATCAGTTCGAGGCCCAGGGCGTGACCACGCTGCGCGAAACCACACGCTATACGGCAGGGGTCAATTCCAGCTACTTCGATAACCGCGTGGACTCCTTCAAGGCCCGCGGCGGCGATGTCAGCCAGTACCAGGACGGGCTGCTGCGCACTTACGGCACTTACAACAACATCAAGGTCGAGCCCTATACGCTGGAGCGCGTGGAGTTTCTGCGCGGCCCCTCCTCCGTGCTCTACGGCCAGGGCAGCGTGGGCGGTGTGCTCAATCTGACTAGCAAGCGTCCGCAAGCCGAGCGCCTGCGCGAAGTGCAGGTCCAGCTGGGCAGCCACGGCCGCAAGCAGATCGCCAGCGACATGACGGGCGCCATGGATGCCGAAGGCAAATGGTTGTACCGCCTGGTGGCCGTGGGCCGCGACAGCGACACCCAGGTCGATCATGTCAAGGACGACCGCGTGGTGATCGCGCCCTCGCTGACCTACCGCCCTAGCGCCGACACCTCGCTGACGCTGCAAGCCATGTACCACAAGGACAAGAGCGGCTCCATCACCCAGTTCTTTCCCTGGCAGGGCACGCGCCTGCCCAGCCCTTACGGCCAGATTCCGACCAACCGCTTCATCAGCGAGCCAGGCTGGGACAAGTACGACTCCGAAAACAAATCCTTTGGCTATCTGTTCAGCCACCGTCTGAACGAGCAATGGACGCTGCGCCAGAACCTGCGCCGCACCATCAGCGAAGTGGACTACCGCACGCTGTACACCAGCTTTGCCGCCAACGCCGCCACGGGCCGACCCGCACGCCCGGTGTTCGATGCCAACGGCCGCACCGTACAGCGCGATGCCGTGTGGCAGATCAACGGCGGACGCATGCTGCTGCTGGACACTCAACTGGAAGGCCAGCTGCAAACCGGGGCCGTCCAGCACACGCTGCTGGCCGGCATGGACTGGCAGCGCAATACCAGCAGCCAGTCCAACTGGCGCGGGCCGGGCACGCCGCTGGATGTCTACAACCCCGTGTATGGCACGTTCACCCCGCCCTCGGCCTCCAAACTGGTGCGTGCGCCCAATGTGGCGCAGCGCCAGCTCGGCTTTTATCTGCAGGACCAGTTGCGCTGGGGCCCTTGGACCGCCACGGTAGGCCTGCGCCACGACAAGGCCAAGACCGAAACCGAAGGCCGTCCGGCAGCAGCCGCCGACGACTCGGCCACCACCAAGCGCCTGGGCGTGACCTACCAGGCCGGTGGCGGCTGGGCACCATATGTCAGCTATACCGAGTCCTTCCAGCCTCTGGGCGGCGTGGATTTTTATGGCACGCCGTTCAAACCCCAGCGCGGCAAGCAGGTGGAAGCCGGCGTCAAATGGATTCCCGAGGGCAAAGGCCTCTCCGGCTATGCCGCGGTGTACGGCCTGCGCGAACAAAACCGCAAGACCAATGACCCGGCCAACCCTCTCAACAGCCTGCAGCTGGGCGAGGTCAAGACCCAGGGCTTTGAGGCAGAGCTGATCGCCAGCCTGGCCAAGAACTGGGACTGGACGCTGGCCTATGCCTATACCGACGCCAAGATCAGCCGCAGCAACGCCGGCGACCAGGGCCAGCGCGTGGCCTCGGTGTCGCGCCATATGGCGTCGAGCTGGCTGATGCATCGCTTTGCTGCCCAGGGTCGTGGCGGCTGGAGTGTGGGCGCCGGTCTGCGCTATGTGGGTCCGCAGTGGAGCGGCACTTCGGCCATCAGCACGCCCTCTTCCCTGCTGGCCGACGCCATGGTGGCCTATGACGCCGGCGACTGGCGCCTGGCCCTGCATGCCAACAATATCGGCGACAAGGTGGTGATCACCCAATGCCTGTCGCGCGGCGACTGCTTCTACGGCGAACGCCGCAACTTCTTGCTGACCGCCACCTACCGTTATTGAACTGAGCACAGCAGTCACGGCATTGCGTCTCAGACATGAAAACGCGGCCCACGGTCCCAATGCCGTTCACTGAAGCCAGTGAACGGCATTTTCTTATCGGTCCATCGCTCATACACAGACCCCGTTGCTTCACACATCCTGACTCTGAGGATAGTCAAGGCTCACAGACTCCCGGATTTCTCCGAGTCGTCCCTACACATCGATCCCCAATAGGTCGCACATGCCTTGGCCCCCAGTGGTTTGTCAAAGCCCCGTGGGAAAGTGCACGCCCGCGCGTTGTGCCGCCTGTACGATGTGCGTCGCCATGGCCTGCTGGGCAAGCTCGGGCCGACCTTGGGACAGGGCTTCAATGATGGCCGCATGCTCCTCGCACGTGGCATGGCGCGCGCCGCGCCGGTAAAACGGCAGCCGCTGACTTTCCTGCATGACTTCACCGCTGCCGCGCAATACATCGGCGATGGCATGGTTGCCCGAGATGGTGGCGATCTGCAGGTGAAAGTCGAAGTCCAGCCGGCTGGCCTGCGCAAAATCGTCCCGCTCAATACTCTGCTGCAAGGCATGCAGGTTGGCCTGCATGGCGGCCACATCTTCGGGTTGCATCACCAGGGCCGCCAAACGGGCGGCAAAGCCCTCCAGCGCATAGCGCAGCTGGTAGACATCGTTGAGCGCATGAGAATCGGCAAAGCGCCAGACCTCGCCGGAGGGCTGCGCTTCAGCGGCCTCAGTCACATACATACCCTTGCCAGGCCGCGCCACAACCAGCCCCAGACCTTGCAGCGTGGACAGCGCCTCGCGCAACGAGGTCCGGCTGATGCCTAACTGTTCCGACAGATCTCGCTGCGAAGGCAGCAGCGAACCCACCGGATAGACGCCGTCGTCTATCCACTCCCGAATCACGCGGGCGGCGTGGCTGGCAACGGCAAGGCTGGTGGCGCTGGTGGATTCCATACAGTAGGGTCAGTCATCGAAACAGAGGTGGTGCATCCGATCTTAGCGACTGTCCCGCTGCCTTCGACGTATTCTCTGCCCCTTTCCTTACTTGTTGACCAGCTTGGCTGGCACGGTATAGGTCAGAAAAGCGCCGAACAGCAACACGCCTGCCAGCACGTACATGGCTGTATTGGTGCTTTGTGTTGCATCCTTGATCAGGCCGATCATGTAGGGGCTGATGAATCCGGCCAGATTGGCAAAGGAGTTGATCAACGCTATGCCGGCCGCCGCACCAGCACTGGACAAAATGGCCGTGGGCAGACTCCAGAACAAAGGAGAAGTCGCTAGGCTTCCTCCTGCCGCCAGGGCCAGGGCGGCCAGCGACAGATAGACATTGCCGCTGAAGACCGCCGACAGCGTCAGGCCCAACGCCCCCACACAAAAGGGCACGATCAAATGCCAGCGGCGCTCGCGCATGCGGTCCGAGCTGCGGCTGACCAGGTTCATGGATACCACTGCCACAGAGAATGGAATCGCCGTGAGCAATCCGATATGGAAAGCACCCTCCACCCCCGACTGACGGATCAGACTGGGCAACCAGAAGGTCAGTCCGTACTGGCCCATGACGGTACAAAAGCAGATCATGGCCATTTTGATGATGCGCGGGTCTGCAAACAACGCACGCAAGGTCATATGGCTGTCGCTTTTGCTGGCGTTCTCACGGTCAATATTGCGCTCGAGCAGGGTCTTCTCGGCCTCGGTCAGCCAGCGTGCACTGCGGATGCTGTTGTCCAGATACCAGAGCACGGCCAGACCCAGAATCAAAGAGGGAATGGCTTCAAGCAGAAACAGCCATTGCCAGCCGTGCATACCAGCCACACCTTGCATCAGTTCCATGATGCCGCCAGACAAAGGCCCGCCGACAATGCCCGAGACTGGTATCGCACACATGAACAGCGCCACCATGCGGGCGCGCCGGTACGAGGGAAACCAGTAGGTCATGTACAAAATCATGCCGGGGTAAAAGCCTGCCTCGGCAGCGCCCAGTAAAAAGCGCAGCACATAAAACTGCGTGGGCGTAGTCACGAACATCATGGCGGCCGATATCAGGCTCCACATGATCATGATGCGCGAGATGGTGGCTTTGGCGCCTATGCGATGCATCAGCATATTGCTGGGCACTTCGAAGAAGAAATAACCGATGAAGAACAGCCCCGCGCCCAGGCCATACATGGCCTCACTGAACTGCAGATCGGCCAGCATGTTCAGCTTGGCAAAGCCCACATTTACCCGATCCAGATAGGCTGCCACGTAGCAAGCCATGATGAAGGGCAGCAGGCGCCAGGCCACCTTGCGGTAAACGGCGGCCTCGGCAGGTGTTTCACTGGCCAGAGCCGGAGCCGTGCCGGCGCCCTCGGCAGATGCAGGAAAGGATGACATCAGGGAGTCCTCGATTGAAGGGTTTGAATCAACTGGTATTACCGGTCTTAATTTACGAAGCGAACCTTAGCTGCACTTCAGCACTATGCACACTCGCATTTACCCCTATCACAAGACAACCTCACTACTTATCCGTAGATTTGACAAAGCTTCGATTCCTCTACAAACTGGTATTACCAGCATGAAAACAAAAGGAAAGATTTCGTGAACACCTCGTTAGAGACCCACCCGACCAGAATTCGCTTGCGCGCCCAGCCACTCACCGTCGAGGCCTTCGCCGAGTTTGGTGAAGTCATCACCAGCGATGGCAACACACCATTGCTGATCAACGACGGTATGACCGAGCGCTTTCACGCCCTGGCCCTCGTGGACACCGGAGATCACGGAGGTCACGCGCTGATCAACCTGTTTCACGCTCAGCCCTATGCACTGCCCATGACACTGTCAAGCATGGAACGCCATCCTCTGGGCAGCCAGGCCTTCATGCCACTGGATGCACAGCCTTTCATCGTGGTGGTTGCCCCCATAGGCGAACATGTGGAACCCGCCGATCTGCGCGCCTTCATCACCGATGGACGCCAGGGCGTGAACTATCGACGAGGCGTCTGGCATCACTCTCTGATCGCACTGAATACGCCTGCGCGCTTCATGGTGGTAGACCGCGGGGGGCCGGGCGACAACTGCGATGTAGTGCCTATAGGCGATGGAGCAGGAGTGGTGCTGGAACTGGATGAAACCCAGCCCTGACAGGAAGAAAAAAGCCGCCCAAGGGCGGCTTTGTCTTGTACGGCTATGGCGTTTCTGCGCTTCAGGTCGGCAGCAGAAAGTCCTGGCTGATGCCCTGGCCCAGGTCGTTGACTCGGTCCAGAAACTGGGTCAGATAGGCATGCAGCCCCGTGGTCAGGATTTCATCAATGCGACCGTACTGCAGATCCGCCAGCAGGCGACCGGCCTTGCGCTGTGTCTCCTGGGAGTGGTTGTTCTTTACCCGCTCCAGGTTCTGCACGACTTCACGCAAGCAGGCGTGCAAAGAGCGCGGCATGTCTGCACGCAGCATCAGCAGTTCGGCCACTCGCTCGGGCGTGATGACGTCGCGATAGACCTTGCGATAGACCTCGAAAGCCGAGACGCTGCGCAGCAGGGCGCTCCAGTGGTAGAAGTCAAAATTGTGCACATTGCGCCCACGCGGTATGCCGTGGTAATCGCGCTCGATGGCATGGAATTTCACGTCCAGCAAGCGGGCCGTGTTGTCAGCCCGCTCCACAAACGTACCCAGGCGCACAAAGTGCAAGGCCTCATCCTTGAGCATGGTGCCCAGAGTCACGCCACGCCACAGATGGGAGCGGTATTTGACCCACTCAAAAAACTGCCCCGGGTCTTCGCGCCACACACCTTGATCAAACTGGCGCTGCATGGCCAGCCAGGTCTGGTTTTGCGTCTCCCAGGATTCCGTGGTCAACGCCCCGCGCACTGCGCGCGCGTTCTCGCGTGCAGCCTTGAGGCAGGAGTAAATGGACGACGGATTGAACTCGTCGGCCACCATGAATTTCATCACCGACTCACGATCCACCGTGCCGTATTTCTCATGAAAGGCTGGGATCAATTCGCTGATGGAAAGCACGCTGTGCCAGCCACGCTTTGAATTGCTGATGGCGTGAGGCAGCATCGCCGTGTCGTACGAGACACTGAGCATGCGAGCCGTGTTCTCCGCCCGCTCGGTATAGCGGGACATCCAGTACAAGTGGTCTGCGGTACGTGACAGCATCAGCGATCTCCCCCTGTATTTCCTTCTGTATCGGCGTTTTCATCTTCCAGCACCCAGGTGTCCTTGGTGCCTCCGCCTTGCGAGGAGTTCACGACCAGCGAGCCGTCCTTCAAAGCTACGCGCGTCAGGCCGCCCGCCACCATCTGCACCTGCGTGCCGCTCAGTACAAAAGGCCGTAAATCGATATGCCTGGGTGCTATGCCACTTTCCACCATGGTGGGACAGGTGGACAGGCTCAAAGTGGGCTGAGCGATGTAACCGCTGGGGTTGGCCAGCAGCACGCGACGAAAATCTTCAATCTCGGCCTTGCTGGCCGCCGGGCCAATCAGCATGCCGTAGCCGCCAGCGCCATGCACTTCCTTGACGACCAGTTCGTGCAGGTGATCGAGCACGTACTTGAAGTCATCTGGCTTGCGGCACAGCCAGGTGGGCACGTTCTGCAAAATCGGCTCTTCGCCCAGATAGAAGCGGATCATCTCCGGCACATAGGGGTAGACCGATTTGTCGTCGGCCAGGCCCGTACCCACGGCATTGCAGATGTTGACATTGCCGGCGCGGTAAGCGCGCATCAAGCCCTTGCAACCCAGTGTGGAAGTGGAGCGGAACACCTCGGGATCGAGAAAATCGTCGTCCACACGGCGATAGATCACATCCACGCGCTGCAAGCCCTGAGTGGTGCGCATATAGACCACGTCTTTTTCCACCACCAGATCCTGCCCTTCCACCAGTTCCACCCCCATTTGCTGGGCCAGAAAAGCATGCTCGAAGTAAGCACTGTTGTGCATGCCGGGGGTCAGCACCACCACGGTGGGCTCGACCACGCCCGAGGGTGCACTGGCGCGCAAAGTGTCCTGCAGCATGTCGGGGTAATGAGCCACCGGCGCCACGCCGTGCTTGCCGAACAGATCGGGAAACAGCCGCATCATCATGCGGCGGTTTTCCAACATATAGGACACGCCCGAGGGCACGCGCAGATTGTCCTCCAGCACGTAGTAGACGCCGTTGCCCGCGGCATCGGGGGCGCGAACAATGTCTATGCCGGCGATGTTGGCATAGACATCGTTGGGCACCTTGATGCCTTCCATCTGAGGCCGGTACTGGCTGTTGCCGCGCACCAGCGCGTCAGGCACGATGCCTGCGCGCACGATGTCCTGCTGATGATAGGCATCGTGAATGAAGCGATTCAAGGCCTTGACCCGCTGCACCAGGCCGGCCTGCATGCGCGTCCATTCATGGGCGGGAATGATGCGCGGAATCAGATCGAAGGGGATCAGCCGCTCCGTGCCGGCACCGCTCTCGTCCTTGTCGCCATAGACGGCAAACGTGATGCCCACGCGGCGAAAGACGATCTCGGCTTCGGCACTGCGGGCACGCAAATAGTCTTGCGATTGACCGCCCAGCCACTGCGCATAGTCCTTGTAATGGTCCCTCAGCGCGCCCTGATCGGCGGGTGAATTGAGATACATCTCATCAAATGTGCGCATTCTGTCCTCTCTAAGTACAACGCATGCATCCGGCCTGCGCTCGAGCCAGTGTAGCCATGCCGCAAGCGAACGCCAGCCATGGCCAACCCCGGTTCAGCCCCATGTTTGCGCATGCCAACGACGACTTCACTCCTGGCAATTTCATCATGCAAACCACATGCCAGCTTTCCCGTGAAGCGGCAAAAATCAGGGCTCAGCCTCCAGATGAACGTCCCAATAATGCGCCCGAAACCGGCGCTCGCATTGCAGACTCTGCGCCGAACCCGAGCTCCACAGCGCGGCACCGCAGCGGTCTTGCAAAACCAGTTGACTGCCCGCCTGCTCGTAGCGCTGCACCACGGCTGCTGCAGGGTGGCCAAAACGGTTGAGATAGCCCGCCTGGACCATGGCCCAGCGCGGCCTGAGGGCTTGCACCCAATTGGTGCTTGATGAGGTTTTGCTGCCGTGATGCGGCACCAGCAGCCAGTCCACAGGCCCGGCCAGGCCGCCAGCCAGCAACTGCAGTTCCTGCGCGGCTTCGATATCGCCGGTCAGCAGCGCCACGCGCCCGGAAGCAGAACGTATGCGTAACACGCAGCTGCCGGCGTTCGGTAAGGGCTTGCGTGGTTTGGCCCAGAAATCTGCTGCCGGATGCAAGACTTCAAACTCCACCCCGTCCCAGCGCCAGCGCTGGCCCGCGGTGCAGCGCTGCACCGGAGCCAGTGCGGCCAGCAGGGGTTCATCAATGACAGATTCCGAACCCCAGACCTGAAGCTGAGGCTGGGCAGACTTGACGGCCAGGGCGCCGCCCGTGTGGTCGGCATCTCTGTGGCTGAGCATCAGCCGGTCAAGACGCACGCCCAAAGCGGAGAACAGCGGCAAAAGCACGCGCTCGCCCGCATCGCTGTTCTGGCTGTACCGGGGCCCGGCGTCATACAGCAGGCGATGGGTCTGGGTGCTTACCAGCACCGCATTGCCCTGGCCTACATCTGCGGCCAGGAGTTCAAATTCGCCAAAGCCGACTCTGGCTTGCGGCCACCACAGGGCAGGTACGCAGCAAAAAGCCAGCACCCAGCGCAAGCTCACTGGCAGCGGCGCCACCAGCAGCAAACCGGCACCCACAGCCGCCACACTGGCCCACCATGCGGGCTGAGGCAAGCTCCACACCGCCCAACTGGTCGCTGCCAGCCATTGCAAAAACTGCAGCAAAGGCAGCATCAGCCAGGCGGCAAGGGCGGCGGCCTGCGGAATCAAGGCACTAAGCAAGGCCAGCGGCGTCACCAGCAAGGTGACCCAGGGAATGGCAATCAGATTGGCAAACAAGCCCACTACCGAAACCTGGCCGAACAGCAGCAGGCTCAAGGGTGCCAGCACCAGAGAAATCAGCCATTGCTCACGCCACAGTCCGACACTCTGGCGCAGCAAGCGCTGGCCGCGCGTTGGCTGCTGCGCGCTTTCCGCCTCGCCCTCCTGCTGCGCCCGGCTGCCTGCCAGCAAAACACCCACAGCCACAAAACTGAGCCAGAAACCAGCCTGCCACAGCGCCCACGGATCCGCCACCAGCACGGCGGCCAGCGCAAGCAGCCACACCAGCGGCCAGGGCCAGCGCAGACCCAGCCATTGCAGCAGCGCCACCACGGCCAGCATGCACACCGTGCGCTGCGCCGGCACGCCCCAGCCGCTGAACAGCGCATAGGCCAAGGCCAGCAGCACGCCAGCGAGCAAAGCCACGCGCGGCGCAGGCCAATACCGGCAGGCGCGGGCACTGAGCCGCCAAAGCCGCCCACCAGCAAGGCGGCAATCCAGGAAAACATGGTGATGTGAAGGCCGGAGATGCTCATCAGATGCGCTACACCGGTCTGGCGAAACAGCGCCCAGTCGCTGCGCTCTGGTGAAAGACAAAAGAAACCTGCGCCGAGACAAATAAACCTGCGCTGAAGCATTAAGACAAATAGACCTGCGCTGAAGAACCTTTTCCGGTACAACGGACTGACAAAAGAAATCTGCGCTCACTCTGAAAAAGCCACCTTGTGAGATTGCTTCCAAGCGACTACATCCAATGCCTACCTGCCCAAGTTTGGTGCAAACAACGACCGAGACACCTACTTTCATGGCATCCTGGCTGTTTCAAACAAATAAATCTGCGCTGGAATTCACAACTGACAAAAGAAACATGCGCTGGATTGCCTTGTTCTATCGATTGGCGGCGTTCACACTGCGGACCTCAAGTCGAAGGCAGAGCAGTGCAAAGGCTTTCCCTACCCGCACCTTTCCCTTCCTGGCCAGCAACTAACGGATGGTGAGGCTGAAGATCGGTCGGGGTTTTTTGAAAGCTTAAAAACAGCGATGAGCCGAGAGCGCTTTCATTTAAGTGACAAGCAAGCCTGTTCGTCCATAGAGTTCCTGCATCTTGTGCGTATTCCAGCTGAAATGACCACCAGAGTAAGCGATCACCGACAATTCTGCGACTTGTGACCGACTAGGTTCGGCCAGAAGCGGAGTTCCAGTTGGCCGATGCCAGTGTCGGCTTCAGCCAGTGCGTTGAAGTTCACCGATGGTCGCTTTGCAGCACCTCAGCACCTAGCAGTGAATCGAATGGCTGCACACTCCATTCATCATGATCACATGGGCGTAGATCATGGTGATCACCAAGCACTTCAATCCAATAAGCTGATGGAATAGGAACTCAATATTCATATAAGCAAAGCCACCGCTAGGATGGCTTTGCTTATTGCGGCGTGCTTTTTAGGCGTTGATTTAATCAAGCTCCTTGGGCGACTTCTACCATCTCGTCAAAGTGTTTCTTGTCCGCCTCTTCAATCCATTGAAAGATGTTATTTAGAACGCTATGACTCTCACCCGCAAGGTTTTCGGTGGATTCTTCCGTGATTTCAATAACGTCGCTGTGTGAGTATTTATTAATGAATCTATATATCTTTTCCTTCAACTCAGCTGTGGTTATAGTGCAACCTTCCAGTCCTGCATCCATCAACTGACTCACATCATTTCGTCCACGAGGAAACTTGAAGGTGAAGAATGACTCCAGCAGTTTTCTCGCGAGATTGGCGGTCATGAATGCTTCGTCGCGGTCAAGAGTCGTCTTCGCTCTGTATGCATAGAGTTTATTGAAAATGTAGTGATACTCAGAGCCATAATTTTTAAGAGAGTCGTCTGCATCCACGAGCTGGGAATGACGGGGGGATCCTGGCGTGGCATCTAGCTTATAAAAAAAAGCCACCGGTGCTTTGGGAGGACTCTTCCTTGCTCTATTCTTGTTCGTTGTCGTAAACCAGTCTCTCACGAGTTTGAAATAGGTAAAGTTATGGGTGAGGACAAACAGCTGTTTGGCATTTATGCATTGAGTCTTGAGGAAGGAGTAAGCATGAAATAGATGGTTAGAGTCAAAGCTTGAAACAGGATCATCGACGACAACAATCGAATCTTGGATGTTGTTTCCATGCTCTTTGAGCTTCGTGATGAAGTAGACAAAGGCAATAGCCGTCTTCTCTCCTTCACTAAGATTTCCATCATGCTCCCCGACTCCATTTCTAATAATCTCATAACCCTTCTTGGCTTGGTTGAAGCTCAAGCAGAGTTCCGAGCGACCAATGAAGCGATGGAGGGTATCGTTAAACTCCTTAGCTCCGACAGTTTCATTGGAAAGAAGAGCCTCAAGCTTCGCCACATCTAGAGCAATCTCATCAATCGCCTTCTTGTCGATTGCTGCGGTCGCCTCCAAGTCTTTGCACTGCCTCTCATTTCCTGCATAGTCAAAGTCTTGAATCTCTGCCGCAGAGAAATGCAGTTCAAGAGTTTTTTTTGCTTTAGAGGTTTCTGCACTGAAGTTGTCTGTCTTATTATTGTGCTTCTTCACAAGGTCAACAATCGACGACAAGACGGCATTAAAGTTCGCCACATCATCCTCTGCAAGATCCGCAATGTGAATGTCTGTTTTTGAAGGATCAGTGATTTTCTCCTTCAGGGCAATCCGCCATCCTTCAATTTGTGTATTGATTTTTTGAGCAATTCCCTTGTATTCTTCTTCTAGCTTCGTCGCCTCAGTGGAGAACTCTTTATAAAAGATTGTTGATGCAGGAAGAGTATTTAGAGGTGCGCCTTGGGATTCAATCCAGTTATCTGCATTATTCAGCCTCGTTTGAAATTCGGTGAATTCCTTGCTGAAATGAGCGGCCAAGACTTTCGCACGATCTTTAGTGAACTCCCCCCACAGAATTCGCAAGACTCTGAATTGCTGTGCTCATGGATTTCCAAGCCCTTTTGAACCCAATCACGGATATTAGGGTTTTCTGCAAGACGCTCTATTGCCTGATTAACTGCTGTTGTTCCAATTAAGTCGCGAATGCGAGCAGCGGCCTTCTTGAAATAGCCATCTTCAATTTTTGTTGAGGCGAAGTTAATGCTCGGCAGGTGGTCCGGTTTAGCTGCATTTGTTAGCTCAATGACTTTCTCATCGGAAAGTACAGACTCCTTTTTCCCAACCGTTTCACCGTTGCTCTCAATGAATTTTGAGAGCTTTCGGCGGTCATAGTTTAGATAATAGCTATCACTTGTATCAATCGCCTGAAGACCTGTCTTCATTTTTTTTGCTGCACTGGTTAGAAATTTTTCCAATGCTTCTGTCTTTGTGCGGATTTCCGTCAGCTTTGCCGTGTGTGCTTTTTGCTTTTCGCCAAGCTCACCCTTTTTTTTCTCCAAAGTCTGAAGGTCATCAATCTTCTCCTTAGCAATAAGCAGAATACTCTTTACCGATTTGTCCCAATTAATGTTCTCGTGGATGAATCGTTGATTGAAGACATGGACATTCAGTTGTGAAGCCGCCAGATTTGCTTCGGTGAGTGGAGTCCCATCCTCCTGTGTGATGGAAAACTGTGCCCCAGCAAAGCGGGGTGTCAGTGAACGGCTCTCAAGGCAAGAAAAGAGATTAGAAAGGGTTGACTTTCCTGTGCCATTCCAACCATAGATGAGGTTATACCTGCCAAACTGCTGAATGCCAGCTCCGTTGTAGTCGGTGAAGATGCCGAACTGCCGAAGGCGATTAATGCGAAGAATCACTTTTGGAGGCTCCCTCAACTGAGTGCCTGTCAAGCGCAGGCATTACTCGGTAATGATCTCTATATGTAAGCGAATGAAATGGTTCTGTGGCGACCGGCGAGCTAACGTTAACCCTTGGAAGAATCACACTCTTTGACTTAGCTCGTGGCGGGTGCTGACTCGCGCGCAGCTCTTAGTCTGTGTCTCCTTCACGTGGCCGCCCCTTGGCTGCCACTCATGCCTCGCGTGGAAGGACAGAAATAGGGCAGCGAGTTCTACGATTTGAGCGATGGTAGTCACTGACCAGTTGACATAACCCGACGATGTCCAGGTGGCGGCAATGGGTCGGTTGCTGAATGTGGTCAGATCAAGCGTACCGCTCAGTTCAGAGAGGAACGCTGGTCGAGGGAAACCTGCCCCCGCGATCTTGTTCAGAAAACTCCACTCGGAAACACCTGTTCGCCACAGACACTAATTCCAGGCCGCAATTCTGCGGCCCATCTATCAGGAGTTAGTGATGAACAAAGGAAAGTTTTCCCCTATGACCCGTGAAGCTGCGAGCCGCATCGCCTCGACAACTGCAAAAAAGACCGGCGGAAAGATCCCGCCAAAGAGCTTCGCGAGCCGTGCGGATGCCACGGTTCAGCGAGCACAGGTCCTGCCTCCGCTCAGGAAGAGTTCAAAGGCCTGAGTCTGGCCTGAACGCTGACTACCGGTTGACCCCGCAGGTTTGAGACAGCAATCATCCCTTGCTGTCATCCGTATCTCAGCATCCGATATCTGCTGTGCCTCATGAGCGATTGACCAGCTCGCTCACTGTGTCTGGCGTATTTGACCACCCGCTTGTTGCCGGGCAACTGAGATCTGCGTGTATCGCTCTCGTATGACTCGCTGTGCGTCCGGCCAAGTGGGTGCCCCAGTGCTAACACAGGAACGCAGGAACTCACATAAGAACGCGAGAAAGCGAGCCAATGCAAACCGGCACAACAGCCGTTGGGTGGCCTCTTCATCTGGAACCACCTTCAAAAGTGCCTGGCATCCCTGAAGCGACATCAGGGATCCCGGCTTCATTGCTGACCATCCCTTGAGGGTGTCATGGGTGATGAGACGCCCTTCATGATGCAGGATATTGCGGCGTGCCAGCAAATCAGCCAGTTCCTTGTTGTTGCCACACTTCACAGTCTCAGCGACCTGCCGTAGCCAATGGCCTAACGGCTTCGCTTCTGGATCAAGGAAGCCCGCAACAAGCGATACCGCTTCTTGAGTCTCCACCCCCCTGGGCATCGCTTCCAACTCTGCCACGACATGAAGGCTCGATTCGAGGCGTAAGCAGCAGTCGATACGGAGATCTGGACAGAGCTCACGCCAAGCAGGAAGGAGCTGCCCAAAGCGGGTCTGAAACATCTGCTCTCCTGCCTCGCGCCCATGAGTTGCAGTGCAAGCAGAGACTTCCGCGTTGAACTGGTCGAGCTCAACGAAGCTCTTCACGACTACATCCAAAGCGCTGTCAGGCGAGGTGGATCCCCAGGTCATAGCGAGAGTGGACCAGTCGGACATGCTGTCCAGGTCCTCGGGGATGGGATCTCCGTTGAGGACTGCGACGACCTTGTCTCCGACCGGCCCCATCGCCGCGCGGATATTGGCCTTCGTTGTGCTGCTGAGTTGGTGCTGCCCCAAGAGTCCGTAGCGGAGCTGCTTGATTGGTTGGAGCAACCCCTCCTCACGCAGAAAGGTCTGAAGGCTTTTCCCTAGTGAGGCACGGAGGACCGTGTCGGGGCTCAAGGTGAGGCCCGAGGACAGCTCTACGTCGAATGACTTGCCAAACACCGCAAGGGGGCGCACCAAAGGAATGGCTGGATAACGGCTGGTCGGGAAGTGAATCCCGCGCTGCAATGTTGGAGGGCTCAAGGTGTTGTTGCTTGTCATTGCAGCAGAGACCATCTTTCCCGGCTAGCGTTCATTAGCCTCCTTGGCACCACTCAAATATTGGTTAGCTAGGCTAACAAATTTCTTCTTTTACTGACCTGGCTAATGCTCTCGTACTCATGGCAAGGACTGGTGGCGATAAATGACCAGCCAGATGAAGCGCGTGGCGCCCAGCATTAGACCTCCCCCTCGTTGTCACCCTCAGGCACCTTCATCAGCATTGCCCCACTCACAGCACCGTTAATGTCGACCACAGTGACCCCTATGGCCGTCATGCACTGAAGGAAAAAGGCGAACGAAAACCGCCCCCGTGCAACTTTGTTAGACAAGTTCGCGGCTGTTTCCTGAATACCCATTTGCTCAAACCGCCAAGCCAGCTCTTTGTAATTGACTCTGGCACGCACAAGCTCGACCCGAATGATCGTGCGCGCCTGGTCTTCCCAATCTGGTTCCATAAAGCGAGTTTAAGAGTACACCTTCACCCGTAAGACCTGGAAACAAGGCAAAACAACAGCATTTGGCTGGCATCAATTTTCAATCATCGTATATGATGATTTTTCTTTAAATTAGATGATATCAACACTTTCAGGCAAAGCATGGGGGTGACCCCAGAACTACACGAGTAGGTACAGGAACCACTCAAGAGGAATTGATGGGAAAGCACGTCTGGTCAGAGAAGAAGATTGAACGCATGGTCAAAGAGGGCCGTGGCAAAGGTAACGGCTCCGAATATCGCCCCTGGCTTGAGATCACCGACTTGAGCAGCCTAGGTCGGTCACGGCGGGTCTGGAGCGCCAAGACAAACCGGATTCACCACCTATTTTCAGATGTGGAGTACCACATCTTGTTGATTTCCACCCAGAAGTGACCCACTAGCCCCCGGTGGGGATGCGGACAAAAACTTGGACTACCAGGAGGTAGTTCATGTACTCATACGCAGACAGGATTCGTGCAGTTGAGCTTTATATC
>NZ_CBCSIW010000027.1:0-55415 GCF_965139575.1 Comamonas aquatilis
TATTCGTTGGTACAACGAAAAACGTATCAAAGTATCTCTGGGACGTTTAAGTCCTGTGGAATACCGGCACAAGCTTGGCCTAGCCGCATAAAACCAGTCCAAGTTTTTATCCGCACCTCCGTTCTGCAGCTTGCCTAGCCCGCTCTGCGAGGTACAAAAGCAGGTCGGTGCGAAAAAATACCCAGCCACGGCCAAACTTCAGTCCAGGCAGCTCTCCTTTTCTGGCGAGTGCTTCGATGGTCGTTACATCACAGAAAAGCAGTTCTGCGCACTGTTTCGCGTTGATTGTGTCGGTCATAAGTCCACCATCGGCTTAAATACGCAAAAAAATAACCAACAAAAAACCAGCAACGTCCAGTCAAAAGCAGCTGGTCAAGGCTCTCTTCATAATGCCAAAGTGAGGCAGTGCACTCATTACCAAACAGAGAGGGAGAGGTCTGCTCATGTCTAAAGCCCAAATGAACTGGCGGTTTGCCGCGGTACACGAATACAACTCCTGGAGGCTGGCACCCTTCGAGTCCCAGGACAATGCAATTACTGGCCCAAAAGGTGCGCACAGGTTGCTCAGCGAGGGTCGATGGGGTACTCCACTTAGGCGGAAAGAAGACGGCCTAGCACTTGCTGTATTGGTCTGGAAGACTTCCCCTATGGGAATCGGCGCGCGCCCCCATGAAAAAGACACATCTACAGCGACGGTCATTCGGCCCGCCCCAGGTGCAGAGAAGCGTTTCGATGAAGCGAGGGTACCCATTGAACTAATCAAGAGCTTCAAAAGGCGCAGCGGCCCGACACCAGCTCAAATTGATGACTGGTTCGAGTTTTATAGAGTGAACGGCACAGAGCCTTCAAGCGATTCACTGGAGCCTAGCCTAGTCGAGTTCTACCGCTGGCTGGACAACGCACAACCGCCACTATCAGCCACAGAAAAGGATGCACTGGTCAAAGTGCGCATCGGTCAAAGCGCCTACCGGCGCCAGCTTCTGCGGCGCTGGAAGGGCTGCGCCATAAACGACTGCCGCGAGAAGACGCTGCTAATTGCCTCTCATATCAAACCGTGGAGCGTGTCCACCGACGATGAGCGCCTCTCCGTAGACAACGGAATCCTGCTGAGCCCAACACTCGATAAGGCCTTCGATTCAGGGCTAATCAGTTTTGGGGACGACTTCAAGGTTTTGCTTCACCGCAATCTGAGCGCCCACTCGATGGAGGCTTTGCACCTAAAAGAGGATATGCGCCTAAGACAGCAGCATGAAGGCATGAGAGCTTTCTTAAAGTGGCACAGGCAATTTCACGGATTTGAATAAGCACCTCCCCCTCCGAGTTGGGTTAACGATGCCCACTTCTCGCAAAAACCTTGCTAGTCCTTCAATTTGATTTTCATTGATTGTTTTTCAAGTGCGGGCGACTGGGGCGCGTGGAAGAGGCGGGCAAGAGCTGACAGTCACGCGCGCGTATTGCACTCGAACGTCGCCGGAAAACTGAAGTTTTATCAAGCTCCTCGCGCTCGAGGCATAAAGAAATGCTGGGACGACTTCAGGTTTTCTCATGTCGGCAAAGGTTCTTCAGCCTCAACATTTCTCAACATGTGCAGCGCTGCAATTTCAAGTTTTATCAAGTAGGTGATGGCAGCATTGCAGTTGCTCGACCCTCGCCCTTCACCTTAGTGCGCTGGCGTCTAAACATTAAGGTAATTGCTTGCTCAGGCCCTCGGGTAATCTTTGGGTGCTCTTACAGCAATCTTGCCGTGGACATCACCCCAACCTGTCCCTAGAGCCACCACTCGGAGGGGCCGTAATTGAGCTGTCCGCAAGCGTTGTCAATGTCAAGTTTTGACAAGTTCTGTCCGCGTGCGTGCCGCGATGCACACCAAGGTTCTGGTCTTTGAACCATAACTTTTCTTAACAGGCCCCGCCTTACCCTGCCCTGTAGACCACGCTCATAGAATTAGACTTCACAGAATAAGGGGGCGATATGACTTACACAGGATGGATGTCAGTAAAAATCGATGGTCACGAAAACGAGGTTATGGACATTCCCACACTGAGTGCCGTTCCGCCCTCGGATTTCAAAGACTATGCAGAGACACACCTGCTATATATCGACCACCATGATGTGATTCGAGCCATAGTGGGCGACTATCCAGTCGCAACGTCTGCTGCTCAAGCAGACGAGCTCATCAAGTTGTTGGAAGAGTTCAAGCGGCGAATGACCTAAACCGGTCTAATTTAGAAAAATCGGCTGCTCATAGCTATCGCGCACATCACCTGCTATCTCTCGCGCGTGATGCGCATCGAAGTTCGACAGCAGTCGCAGGTGAATCCTGCCCCAAGACACACCTCAAGGAGATGTAATGCGCGAAGAGACACCGACCGAATACGAGGTGGACAAGCTCTACCAAGTTAAGAAGGTGGCCGACAACCTGGCTGGCATTCTTGGGGTGGGCTGGGCAGGCTTTGCGTTCATGCTGTCCCAGAATGCGCTCATCGGCGTTACGGTCGGTGCAGCGCTGGCGCTGCTGGTTCGCGCTCCGTATGCCAGGCGGTACAAGGCGGCCAAAGCCTACCTTGACCACCTCACCTCATCGTCTGGCGCCAGCAGCTGATATAGGGGCTGACAGCAGGCCGGGTTGAAACCCAATACTGGGCGAGACCGGTGTGACTGGCGAAAGCAGGCTTTGCTGCATCCTGTTGCTCGACAGAAGACCGCGCATGGCCGGCCTTGCCAAGATGAGCCCCATGGCCCCGACATTGCCAGTTGTCGCCCCTAGAGTTGCAGGCACCACAGCATCAAAGAAACCAAGGCTTGGCACGCTTCCAACCACTTCAGGTGTGCGCATCACCGTGGGGAATGTTCGGCCAGCTTGAGCAATGGACAGCATGTCGCCAGTGAGCGGCTTGCCTCTTTTAAGAGCCGCACCCAATGCTTTGGCATCGATGTTCCCCGATGGCGTCAATACCCGCTCCAACTCGTGCACCCGGGCAATTTGCTGCCGCGCATCCCTGAATGCCTGCACAGCTGCTTCGTTTCCTGTCCCTTGCAGGTGGCGCTCGAGCTGGTTCTCAATAGCTGTCGCAGTTTTTCGCGCTGCTCGGCCGGCGGTCTGATTGCCGGCCGCAAACAGGTCACCAGCTCTTTCACGCAAAGTCCTGATGGCATCGACAGCAGAGCTGCTATCCATCGTCTTGACGTTAGCGCCCTTCACAATCTTGGCCACCCCGTTATCCGGGACCAATCCAGGGAAGCTGTTCTTGGTGTTGGCGTATTGCTTGCCGATGTCTCTGAGCTCAGTTCTAAATGCCTTATCTGGGGTGATGGGACCCAAATTACGGAGCGCCTCGTAACTCTGCCCTGCCTGCTGGCGCAGGTTGGCCAGAGACTGGCGGGATAGCTCCGCCCCCTCGGGCAATCCAACTGCACGGCGAGCCAAATTGTTGGAGGCCTGCTGGTTGCTTAGCGTCAGCTCTGCATTGAGCTTTGCTCGGTCCAAAGCGCCATCAAGCACACGATTTACCGTCGATGGCTTTGCCTGGCTCGGTGGCTGCTTGTAGCCCGCCTCGATTGCATCCTTTACTGCCTGGCGGTGCATCTCTGGCATGACTGGGCCGCGGGTCGCCTGCTGCACCGCCTGTCTCGTTGCCGAGACTGCTGGCGCTGGTGTTTTGGCCTTGTAGTCGCGCATCGCGGCTTCGAATGCGGCGCGAGGGTCTGCTCCCGAAGGATTAGATTGCTGTCCAGGCTGAGCGTAGGTTGGGGGTTGCTGCTGTGCTGGTGTGGCAGCCGCCGCGTTGACGTTAGGACCTTGGCCGCCGTACTGCGTTCGGTACTGCTGCATGGCTTGCTCGAATGCTCTGCGGGCATCAGGGCCGGACTGCTGCGGCAGTTCAGCAGCGCCAGCAGACGGAATGACGGCATCCAATCTCGCGGCTGCTCATGGTGACAGGCGCTTGGCCTGCACCTGTAATGGTCTGGATGGCGCCGCTCATTACTGCACCCCCAGCACTGCACGGATGCCTGCAACTGGCCAGGCCAAACGGCAGTGCGCGACGCTCGCGGATCTGCTGAATGGCAATCAGGTCCTGCGACAGCGGCGAGAAATCCTTGAGCCCCAGCAGGCGCTTGTAAGCGTCGAAGTATCGGCTCAGCAATTGATAGCGGCCGGCGGCCGTGCTCTTGATCTTGAGACGCGGCAAGTCAATGAGCTGACGCGGGTGGTCCGCGTAGCCAGAGAATTGCCCTCCACCCACCAACACGTCATAGCCTCGGTCGCGGATTGGCTGACGCCCGTTATCCGTCCCCTCCCCCCATGCCAGCACATTTTTGCCGCCGGCGTGGCCTGCTGTGATTGCCGTCACACCGCACCTCCATCCTTCGGCGGCAGGCCCAGGCGCTTGCGCACCCACTCATTGAGCAGCGGGCCCAGGGCGAATTGGTCCCAGGCGCGAAAAGCCCAATCGCCCGCCGTCATTGAGAACATCCCCACCAAAAACCCACCCAGCCCTTCGGATAGGCCTGTTGCCTGCACAAAATCGGGTGTTCCGTAATTGCTGGCGGCAATGCCCAGCACCAACATCGCCGCTTTGCGCGACCAGGTTCCCTGCATCCACATAAGCGCTCCTGCGCTACCGAGGATGCCTGGCACCTTTGGCAGCAGTTGGTCAGTCCAGTTGTTATCCATTCACCCCTCCTTGGGCGCGTAAATCTACGTTGAGCCAAATGCTATGGAGAAACACTTGACTTTCAGCAATCAATAAAAAAACCGCCCGAGGGCGGTTTGGTTTTTTTTATCGAATTCAGAGCCAGGTTTTAATAGTCTCCTGCTTCCATATCTTGCACAGCAGATCTCACAGCTAGAGCGATCAATACTCCGAGCGTCAGCAGAAAATATGTCATCGCAGGCCCTTTCTATTGAATCTGTAACCTTTATCGCACAACTATTTCTGATGTAACAGATAGTAAAACCCAAAGGAATCACTGTCAGAATCAGATGACTTAGGGTAAGAAAATCGCCAATAAAATCAAACCGCAATCAATTAAGGGAGCACTCACATACAGAAAATTGACGTAATTTCAATGAATAAATTTAAAGCATCTCTACATGCAGGAAAAATCTTTCCGCAACCATCCACACAGAGTGGCCAAGCCGCACCCGCGCTCGCCACAAACAGATGGCGGCATATGACTAGGCTAGAAAATAACCCAAGCAAAATCAATGACCATATGTATATAGATCCAATTGATTCAATCCCTGCCGATCAATAAAAAGCCCGCCGAAGCGGGCACTTCCAATACGGAAGTGGTGAGGTATTCAAAGTGCTGAATCATCTAGACTCCCACTCTTAGCGGAGATGACTCTCAATGAACAAAATACTGAAACTCGCCTTTGCGGCATGGCTCTCTGGACTTGCACTTCTTGCCAACGCGTTCAACCCCAATCAGCCCACTGTTCCAGAGGGGACCAAAGTCGGGGCCTACCTCTGGGGCGGCATGTTGAACTCAGGAGAAGGCTTGGACAGGTTCCACAGATCTGTTCAATTTCTGTTGGATCAGGGGTTTGAAGCGATCAGGTTCACTGTCTCCAACAACAGCATCAAGGAACTCGGCCTCGACAAGACCCAATGCAACCGCGAGACGCCGATGGGCTGCTATCTCGGGCAAGCGCTGAACCACCCAGTTTTTAGTGACAAGCGCTTAAAAGTTCTCATGGTGACTTTCCACGAAAACTCTGCGCGCAACGTTGTCGTATCAGGATTGGATAGCGCATCTCGAAAAGGCATTTCAGCCGAGCTAAATGACGCCTTGCGTCAGTTGCAGACACACTTCAGCGGAAGACCTGTCAAAGTTGTGATCTCCAACTGGGAGGGAGACAACATGGTCTACTGCGGCGGGGTATTTCAGTACATCCGCTCTCAGAAGGTTGCCAGCGACTGCGACACAGGCGACGGCAAAGGTTTGGACCGCCGGCTAGACAACTTTGTCAGTTGGATGAAGCTGCGTGACTCGGTGGTTACCGAGTTCCGAAAATCACACCCCGCTCTCGACGTTCAGCATGCACCAGAGTTCAACATCGCGGATCTCGTTCCCAGCCGCTGCAAGGTGTCCTGTGATGAAAACAAAACCGTCTTCAAAGCGCTTGAAAGAGAAGGCCGAAGACCTCTGTGCTCCTTCTCTTCCTACAACAGCACCAACCGCAATGCGCTCGACCAGGACCTGCCTCGCCTTCTGAAAACTTGCGACCAAGTGATTCTTGGAGAGCTTGGTTTCGCAGAAGACCGCATGGGTTCAAAGCGTGTGCAGCAAGGCTTCTCCAATGCTGCAGCTGCTGTCTCACAGCACCCAGGGAAAGTGCCTGCAATGATGATCTGGAATGCCTTTAACGAACCAGGCAGAACCCGCAACGACAGCTACGGGCTATTCAAGGAAGATGGACGCCCTGGGAATATCTTGAACATTCCTCAGAGCATGCGTCCATAAGCCCCTGCGAGCATCAAACCAGAACTACGCCGTACCTAGCCGCGAGGTAATTCTCAACTGCGCTCAGCTCAGACAGGCTGAGCGCTCCTGAGTTGAAATACAGATGCGACGCGTGCTGCCCATAACAAGGGAATGTGCCCGCACCAGCTGAAGTAAGCTGCAGCCCCAAAATAGGTGCGAGTGCATTGGGGACGGCGGGATCTACAACAGGCAACGGTGCGGTAAGCACTGCCACCTGAGAGGCCCGCCCCTTGTCCACGTTAATCCGCAGCCTCATGCTTGCGACATCAAGAGAGCACCGGATGATATGGAATGCACCATCGCGCAAATCTATGTCGGGCGGATTGGCGGTGATCGACACTCCGCCTGCACGCAATAACGGCCGACCAGTGGACTCGCTGATCCTCAAACCAGGCGTTGTGCCATCTGCTGGGCCAATACTGCCCCATACCTGACCGCCTGACACAGCTGATTCACCGCTACCCGCCAAAGGACAGCGGATCACCGAAATCACAGTGAAGCCACTTGTCGGATTGATGAGTGCATGCTCGCTATTGGGCCGCATGGCGCCGCGATCCACGCCGGCGAACTTGTCAAGGCCAAGGTGCCAGCCGTACCGTGGGCTATGCTGTAGTTGCTTGCACAAACAACAACCAAAGGGATTGCGGAGATGAGCGAAGAAACGCTGAAGCAACTGCTTGCCGAGCAAGCGAAACGTATCGAAGAGATTTCAGCGCTACAGGTCCAATTGCTGGCGATGATTACGGCGAACACAACCATTGCCACCGCGCTCATAAAAATGGATGGGGGAACAGATGCACTCATTGCTGCACTCGCTCCTCAAACACTTCGAACAGAAGCCCTGCTACTGAATTTTTCGACTGGAGATGCGCTGCTGGAGTCCTACTGGGATTTTCTTCGGGGTACCTTGCCTCCGAGCGTGCACGAGCGAGTTCAAAATCATCAGCTTTGGCCCGTGGCGCAAAAAACTGCGGCATAGATTTCGTCTGCTCTTCAAGAGCGCGCGCCCCTGCCATCAACTGGTCAAACTTTCGATCCATACGAGCAGACCGAATTGCCCAGTGCATCGGCAGCGGCGCCGGCCTCTTGGCTTGGCGTATCTCACTCATGGCCCACCTCCTTGGTCGGGGTGGAGGGCTGCGCCAGCTCGGGCATGGTTTGGGGTTGAGCGGCGAGTTCGGGCCAGATCTGCCCAGTCATTGGGGCGCAAGTCGCGGCGCGTCACGGCACCGCTGGTGCGACGCTCAATTTCGGGGCAATGCTCAATCGGGGTCCTGCGCCCTTCCTGTTTCCATTGCCAAACAGCCGCTTTGGTTACGCCAAGCCAATCAGCTAACGCTTTCTCTGAACCGGCGATTTCAGCCGCTTTCTCAATCGGATGTTTCATACCCTTGAGACTAGCATTTCTAGTCTTTAGAGGCAAGTATTACTAGCCAATTGAAGTATAGAAAATCTATACGATCACGCCATGGATATCAAAGACTGGATCAAGGCTGCGCGTCAGCACGCTGGTTGGACCCAAGAGAAACTGGGCGAGGCGGTGGGCCGTACGAAGGCCAATGTCGGCCACTGGGAAACAGGCAAGCACGAACCAAAGCTCGAACAAATCGAAGCAATAGCCAAGGCAACTGGATACGCGCCTCCCACATGGGGTGGCCTTGTGCATTCCAACGTCGAGCCAGCCCTAGAACTTAAAAAATCAAGAAGAGTGCCAATCACAGGAAGCGTGCGCGGAGGAGACGACGGCTATCTGGTTCAGGACGTGGTGCCTGATGGATGGGTCGAATACTGGACTGGTGACCCCAATGCCTATGCCCTGCGCATCAAGGGCGACTCCATGCACCCGCGATACCGCGCCGGAGAGTTCGTGGTCATCACGCCAAGCATTGAGGCACAGCCTGGTCGCGACGTGGTTGTGAAACTGCTCAACGGAAAGTGTTTGCTTAAGGAGCTCAACTGGATCCGAGGCGACGAAATCCAGTTGCGGAGTATCAATAACGGGTACGCCCCTATGACCATCCCCAAAGAGGAGGTGGAATGCATCTTCCGCGTAGCTGGCTCAGTAGGGCCTGATTCGATGGTTTTTTGAACGTGGCAGTGTTGGGCAAAGATTCAGAATCGATGCCTGATAGCGAGATAACCACCAGCCAAAGTCCGCCCTGAGCGGGCTTTTTTACACCCAGTCTTCTCTGACTTCGTAGATCACCCAGGCCACAAGCACCGCCACCACCCACAGACCAACCAATTGCAACATGAAGGTAGACATCGCCGCTCTCCTTGAAGTGCGTTGATGTAGTCATAGTCTCACTTTAGATGGTCTCCTGCAAATGGAGACAGCTTGATCAACGCTGGCATTTCCGCCTACACGTTTGGCTGATCGACTGGGTCACTTGGCGGTTTCCCCGGCGGCGCATTGTTCGGGGGGTCAATCGGTTCGGGCGTCGGCACCTGCTCTTTTCGGGGATCCGCCAGTCTTGGAAAACAATTCATCCGTCGCAGCAACAACCCGCCGCGATGGGTGCCAAGTGATCGAGCCAGCACCTTGGGTCTTTAACAAGCAACTCGGGTGAATTGGCGTAATTGATGAAAGCGTCCTGCCCCCGCAATCTGTCGGCAGACAGCAAAAGACAGGTGACGCGAGAACCAGCCAAGCCCAGTTGGGCCAGATCAATCGAGCACCACTCGCTTGCCTGAGCGGTCAATCAGGAAGCTGAAGCGGACTTCTCCAGGCTACGCAGCCACCGTGCACGCCTGCAGGAAAACAGGTATCGAGAACCACGCGCGGCAACCCAACCAGGGCCTTGTGCACAAGGCTGCGGTTTGCAACTCAAGAAGTTCAGCCATGGAAACCGTCAACACCAAGAAGCAACCCTACCCCAACAACCCAAGCGGATGCCGGGATCACCACGATTACCGCTATCAGCCAGTGACGGATCGCAACTGCATTCTCAGGGAGAAGATCATCGCCTTGGCGCAACGTCATCGACGTTACGGCGCGGGCATGATCTATCTGAAGTTGCGCCAGGCTGGCGAGGTGGTGAACCACAAGCGAGTGGATCGCCTGTATGCCCAGGCGGGGCTGCAAGTGAAGAAGCGCAAGCGCAAAAAGATCGCACTGGCCGAGCGGCATCCCTTGGAGCGCCCGACGGAGGCCAACCAGGTGTGGTCCATGGACTTTGTGTTCGACCGCACGGCTGAAGGGCGCTGCATCAAGAACTTGACCGTGATTGATGACGCTACACACGAGGCGGTAGCTATCGTGGCGGAGCGTGCGTTGAGCGGCAACCAACTGGTGCGTATCTTGTAGCAGTTGGCCAATACACGGGGGTTGCCCAAGGCGATCAGAACCGACAACGGCAAGGAGTTCTGTGGCCGAGCAATGGTGAGTTGGGCGCATGTGCGTGGCGTGCAACTGTTCCTGATCGAGCCGGGCAAGCCTAACCAGAACGCCTATATCGAATCATTCAACGGGCGGTTCCGCGATGAATGCCTCAACGAGCATTGGTTCACCAGTCTGGCGCACGCTCGGGCGATCGTCGAAGCTTGGCGCCGGGAATACAACGAGGAGCGCCCCAAGAAGGTACTTGGCGGATTGACCCCTGCGGCCTATGCCCAGCGACTGATCCAAAACCAGTTAAATTAACCCCGGACTCCAAAGCCAAGCGCTACTGAAAACGGGGGGACGTCGTACATACGCAAAAACGACAAACCCGCCGAAGCGGGTCTTTGTTTAACAATTGCCTTTCTTGGCTTGCCCAGG
Source organism: Comamonas aquatilis (assembly GCF_965139575.1). Lineage (NCBI taxonomy): Bacteria > Pseudomonadati > Pseudomonadota > Betaproteobacteria > Burkholderiales > Comamonadaceae > Comamonas > Comamonas aquatilis. The sequence continues at coordinate 10,253 of NZ_CBCSIW010000027.1, forward strand.
CGGGCAGCCATGCGGATGTGGCTTCTTGTAGCCATCGTCGTAATAGCCACCGCGATCATGATAAACAGCACAGCCACCCAGAGTTAGTACTACTGCCGCCACAGTCAAAAGCTTTTTCATAGTTTCCCCCTTTACTAACCCGGCCCGAGTCTATTCAGATTGCCGATCGCGCTCTGTAAAGCATTGTCACGAAAGGTCCTAGCTGCCAGTCAACGATCTGGCTTTTCTTTTGGGATTTGGATGAGTCTGACTTTCGTAAACTGCCATGGCAAAACCATTTCGCGCGCCCGGATGGCGGTCATGCGGGCCGAAGCTCTGGAGCGGGAGCGCGTGGCTGCAAAGGCTGACCAGGTGTCTGCGCACAAAGGCTGGCGCGTCATCGGTTTTCCGCCCGAAACCCTACCCAAAGCAAAGGAAGAGCATGCACGGCTGCAAGTCATGGCTCGCAAAGCAGGTGACAAGCCAGTCTAAGACTTTAACGAGCCGGCATGGCTGCGCAAAGCAAGACGCTCTACAGTGCAAAGAGCTGGCAAGCAAGGCTAGATGGATCGAAGTTCAGATCCAAGAAGGTCGTAGAAAAAAGCCCCACCTTACAGCGCCAGCGAGCACATCTCACCCAACACAGCCCGCCACTGAGCGGGCTTTTTGCTTTCTAGAGACCTATAAGCCGCCCCTACTAAAAGGTTGGTGTTTGTTGGGCAACAACCAGCACACGACTTAGGTCTACGCCAAAGCCCTGGGCCTTTTCAAGCAACTGCCTGAACTTCTGCTCAGGAATCGACTTGCTGCGTGACAGCAACCAGAAATAGTCAAGGCTGTCGCCAATCACCAAAGAGGTCTGGTACTCATCGTCGAGGCTCACCACGTTGTAGCCGCCATAGAAAGGTCCGAAGAAAGAAACCTTGAGAGCAGCCAAACTAGGATCTCCCAGCAAGCTAGCCTTGCCATTGGCTTCACGCCATTCTTTCCTTGCCGCGTCATATCCACGGTTAACGACTGTCACAGTACCATCGTCGTTGAGGCTGTAGTGCGCCGAAACCTCGGTCAACCCCTTTTCAAAATGATGATCAATGCGCACTAGTTCATACCAAGTGCCCATGTAACGCTTGACATCAAAAGAAGCGACCGGCTGTATGCCCTTAGGCACAGAGACAGCACAACCAGAAACCGCCGCAGCGACCCCAGCAGCAACCACGGTTAAAGCAGCAGTACGAATCAGAGAATTTCTCGAAAAACGCATTGTTGTTTCCTTGGGCATAAAGCCCCATTCAAGCATTCACAATCAGGCCCGGCTTTAAACGCGGGCTTTTCTCATTCTGGGAGCCAATCTGCAAGACAAGGCCGATGCATATCGCTTGGAGCTGTGAAGCCACAACGTTCCCAATGCCGATCGTGCTGCTGGATTGAGGCGGCTGAATCGCCTCGCAGATCATCGCGGACTTCTGCAGCGGCTGCCATACGAGCGACGCAGCGGCCGCAGCATCATTTTTGTACCGGTCAAATTCTTTGAAGAGTACTTCATGGCGCAATCGGCAGAACGCGAAGCCCGAACAGCCTAGGAAGAAGCACAGATACGAAATCTACCGCACCACCTCTTTGTGACGCCTCTTCGTGACGCCTCTTCAAGCCGCATTGGAAGACATGATTCCAACGAAATTCCCGCTGCCTGGCTGCCCTCGCACGATTTCACTAGGCCCGCCCCGCTTATCCCTGTACTGTCTTGCATAGGTACAAAAATTTGACTGAAGGCCACGTTCCGCTCATGAGCAAAATCAAAGAATCCACCGTTCACCATGTCGTGGACTCTAAGCAGTGGGAACTCAATCGCGAAAAAGAACGTATTACCTATCCAGCGAATCACGCCGGACCGATACAAATGGACTGGCGCAAGCGCGAAAACTACTCGGCCTCTGATCTAAATTACCGAGGAAGAAACAAAGCACAGTAGAAGATCATCCCATTCTGACGACGACATCCAACTTATGGGGGGCAGTTCACTGAGTGGGGTTCTCTTTTTGGAGCTGCCATGGCATACAGAGCCAGCGCAACCCGCCCCAAGCTATCCCTACTCAGCGCACCATGCTGCACAACGCAATCCACGGCAGCCCGCTGACAACAAGCATCATGCGAAACAGCACAGCCCACAAAACCCAGAGCACCATCCAGGCGCTACGCCGTGCCTGCATGCTGATGGCATTGACCACCGACCGACAGAAGCAGACTACGCTTTCTTCGCCGCCCCAGAAAAAGCCAAAGCCCCGTTCATCGGGGCTTAATTTTTGAAAGCACTATGAATGCGTCCATAAAGAACTCAGCCATCCTTGCCATGAAAAGTCAGATTTGCTGACACTAAAAACCAGCCTCTCGCCAAAACACGCTTGCCGCTGTATTGACAAACTGGGAGGCGATAGCCTCCCAGCGGCCATGGATGCTGACTTTGCCTCGCCAGCGGTGTTGTGAAGCAGTGTCTTCACCAGGCTGCGTGGTCACATCCAACACTACTCTGTAGACGGGGCGCTCTGGGTAGAGCGCACCTTGCATGCTTCTCACCGGAATATTGCCTCCGGCCAGCGTAGACAAGCTCGCTTCGGAAAGAACCCGGCTTGCATCTTGGTCAATGCTGCGCACCTTCAAATCCAGCACAGGCCCTGCTCCACCATCGGAGATAAAAATCCCGCCATCTCCTATGCGGATGCGCTGAACATCTTCCTCCTGCACATAGGCAAGAATCTCCAACTGAGCGCCTACGACCTTACCCAACAATTCATGGCGTGCCAGCCAATCACCAGGGCGAAGGTCTGGGTCAACATCTCGCAGCACACCCGTGCCTGCCGAACTCAGGCGATAGCGACTGGCTTCGATTTCTATCGCAAACTGCTGAGCCCTCGCCTGTGTTTGGCGCTCCAGCAGAACCTGCCAATCCCGACGTAGTTCGGAGTCAAAACCCGCAGCAGCCATTTGCTGCGAATACTGCGTCTGCTGAGCATCACTTTGGGTTTGAGCAGCTTTTAGAGACGGCGAATCCAGCATAAAGATCGGCGCATTCACTTCAGCCATCTGTGCTTCTGGCAGCAGTTGCTGCTGCAACTGCGATGCATCCAGCGCATGCAAAGGCCATACTTCTGCGGATTGCAACATACCTTGCGTACGGACCGGAGTAGGCAATGGCAGCCAGCAGAGAACCATGAGGGCAATCAACCCTATGGCACTCCAACGGGCTCTTCGACTATGAACAATCTGCGGCCAGCGCTTGTACCAGGCTGAAATTTCGGACCAGAGGGGCTTCGCAATAAACCACACAATTTCCACCAAAAATAGCAAGATGCCCAGTGCCTTGATAAAAAAGTGATAGACCAAGGCAGCGATACCCAGAAATAAGACCAATCGATAAATCCAGGTCGCCCAGGCAAACACAATTAGCCAACGGCGTTTTGAATCCGTGAAGGACTCGGGCACCGGTTCACCAAGCTTGAAGAGCTTTTCTCTCAAATCCCAGCGGGCCACCGCAAAAGCACGTGAATGCAAGTTGGGCATTTGCAAAAAATCCGATAGCAAAAAATAGCCGTCAAAGCGCATGAAAGGGCTGGCATTTATGGCCAAGGTGCTGACCCAGGTGGTGGTGGCCAGTAGAAAAGCCATGGACTTTGGCGCACCATCAGGTAACCAGACCCATGCCAACAAGGCCCATGCAGCTATGACGAGCTCCGTCACGATACCGGCACCAGCCACCTTGAGACGCTGGTCACGTCGAGTCAGTTTCCAGACCTCATTAGTGTCGGTGTAAGCCACCGGCCACAACACCAGAAACGCTATGCCCATGGTGGGAACACGGCAGCCAAATCGTTTGGCCGTAAAGCCATGACCCAGTTCATGCAGCACTTTGACAAACCCCAGCGTCAGCCCATAGGCCAGCAGACCCTGCCAAGTCAATGAGTCAACCAAGGTTGCCGTAAACTCTCCCCAGGAGCGCGAAACACCCCAAAGTCCCGCGACCAGAGCCAGCACGCTGGCCCAGGCGAAAGCACGGCTAAAGAGGAACTCCAGCCGTGGAGCCCAACGCCCCAGCCAACGATCAGGCTTGATCAGTGGCACCCGAAAAAACAGGTAATTGTGAAGCAGCCATTGCATCCAGCTTGATCGTCTGGACTGCCACTGCTGAGCCAGCTTTGCGGCGCTATTCGGCTCAGGCTCTAGCAGGTCATTGCGCTGTGCAAATTGAAAAAGCGCAGCCACATCTTCTTCACGGAGTGTCAATGTCGTGTGATTGATGATGTCCTGCGCAATGGATTGCGCCGCACCCAAATGCCAGCGTTTGAACACTTCGAAGCTTGCCCAATCGAGCTGAAAGAAAAGGTTGCGCACCGGGTCATGCAAAGTCCAGCTCGGCTGACCGTCAGGCAGCACGGGGCCAGGCAGCAGATCAAGCTCCTCACGGAGGCAGGGCCATGCATTGTTCATGCTCGCCTACCAAGCAATGAACTGGCGAAGCACGGCCCAGGGCTTACGCAAAACCCAATAGGCCAGCGGCACCCATTCACCTTGCAGCTTGGCCGTCCCTTTCAGGCCAATACGTGCCGCCGCATCGAAAGGCATGGCAGCGCGCATCCGATAGGCATAGCTGCCATCAGGCCTGGCGCTGGCGTCATACGCCATGTATCTAAGCTTGCCTTCGAGCCCTGCCATGGGGTTTGCCGCCAAATACAGTTTCACGGGAGAGCCTTGCTTCAGAGGAATGGCGTCACTGACCGGAACCCAGGCCTCGATTTCCACCTCATTGGGACGGGCAATACGCATTACCCGCTCGCCAGTCTGCACTGGCTTACCCAACCACTCTATGGGCGAATCAAATAAAACCATGCCATCTTCAGACGCCAACACCCGGCTGCGATCACGTTGATCATTCAGGTATTGCACCTCGCTGCGCTTCTCGCCAATGCGACCAACCAGTGCTGCCAGTTGCGCTTTGGAACGTGCATCACCCAGGGCCAACTGAGCAGATTGTCGGTATTCGGCTTCGGCGGTCAGCAATGCTTGCTGAGCGACATCCAGGCGACTGCTGATCTGAGCCTCATCCAAGCCAAACAGAGGATCACCTTTGCGCACGATCTGATTGGGTTGAACATGAATCTGGTCTATGACCCCGTCCATGGGCGCTCTGAGAACCACGGGCTGAGCAGCAACCAGCTCCCCTGGCGCCAGAACGCTCATATGCACAGGTAGAACACTTAGTACAAGCAACCCACCCAATGCCCAAGTGGACTTCTTCAACCACCATTTTTGAGCGACAGCGCTGGAAGCCACAGACTTTCGCCAAAGCCTGGACTGGCCGGCATTCAATGCCGCATAAGCGTGAAACCAGATATGGCCCCATTCTGCGAGAAGTGGAAGGCGCTGTGCTTCAAAGGGATGGGAACCTGAGAGTAGCAGCCCGCCACGGGGAAGAGACGACGCCAAGTCCTCAAGCAAAGGAACCCATACCGCATATGCTCCGAGCCATTCATTCCAGGATTTGGCCAATTCAGGGGGAAGCTGAGAAAGATCGACGCTGCGCACTTGCGTTGATTGCTGAGCATGTAAAAAACGGCACAGCTCATTCAACCACTGGGCATAAGGCGAATTTTTATCATGCTCCAGCACACCGGACACCGCAGTCACTCCGCTATGGCTTAGCCATAAGCAGGCTTGACGATAAGGGGCCAGCAAACGGCTGTCGTTGACCAGCATGAAGCCAAGTTCGGCACTGCTGCGTGCAGCCCGAGCGCGATGACCCAACTCCAGCAGCAGCATCGCCGGGTTCACGTTCTGAGGTAACACCGCTGCGTTCACTGCACTACTCCTCGGGTGGCTTTACGCATGATTTCATCAACCACGGGAATACATAGGCATTCTGTGCCCTGCCTGATGCTTCGCTGCATTTGCCATCTTCTCGCTCAGTCCTGCGCGCCCTGGGAGCACGACTGATGAAGTACGAGCAGTACCGATCACCAGCTTGAAAGTTTGAACGGACTCGCGCCCCTGTCCATCGCTCACCTTGATATGCAAAACAAGTGTGGCGTTCATGTCTTTAGGTGCATTGATCAACAGCTGGCCTGTATTGCGGTCCAATTGAATCCATCCAGGCAAGGCTTGTTGCCCGGAAAAACTAAATTGCAGTGAAGATGTATCGAATGAGCTTTCTGGAGCTATCAGCAAGGCCTTCAGATTCAGGCTGGAGCCAGTTCCAGCTGGAGCAGAAAGAAGCTCAGGAGTTCCATCAAGCGCAGATCGCATTGCGTCTCCCGAGGCAGGAAGGGGCGAACCCATCCAGTCACCAAAGCCTGTGACAGCTTGCAAAGCAGTCAATCCATATTCCGCCCCGCTCTCTGCTCCTGACATTCCAGAATTTTGCGATTGATATGTTGGATTAAGTATTGCCGATGCGGAGTGGAAAAAATCAGCGCCCGGTTCCGCGACTTCTGATGGCTGAAACAGGTTGAGACCAAGCCCCGATACCCCTAAATCGGCAACCATCAACACAGCTTGTGGCAATACGGCTGGAGGTACCAGAGGCTCAACGACGAAGTCGAGCAATGCTTCTCTGGATGTATTGCCTGCTGTGTCTCTCTGCTGAACCAAAAGCCTGTGTGCACCCAGACCCGATAGTTGCAGAGAACTGCCTTGGCCGATGCTCCAGGACACACCGTTGTCCAATGAATACTGCCAGCTAGCACCAGCTTCCAGCCCAGAAACAAAGATCACACCTGTGGGCGAGATCTGCTGCCCATTCACCAAGGTATATTGATCCAGCGCAAGCTCTGGTGCTGCAGGGGCAAGCGTTTCAACAGCATAGACATTGGAGTCGGTGCTGCCCGTGCCGGTATTTCCGGCAGCATCCGCATAGCCGGTGTTGTCCAGCGTGATCAGATTGGCGGTGTTCTCGAGATTGATCGTCGGCGTCAAGGTCGCCGTCCAGGTCTTGCCGCCATCGGCAGAGCTCAAGCCGGACAGCGTGCCGTTGGCAACCGTGAAGTCCGCCGTGGTCAATCCGGTCACCGCCTCGTTAAAGGTGATCGTGACCAGCGAGGTCTCGCCCACCGACAAGGCATCGTCGGCCACCACAATGCTCGCCGTGGGACGTACCGTGTCGATGGCGTAGTTGGCCGAGTCCGTCGTCCCCGTGCCGGTATTTCCGGCAGCATCCGCATAGCCGGTGTTGTCCAGCGTGACCAGATTTCTGGTGTTGGTAATGCCCGCCGTGGGCGTCAAGGTCGCCGTCCAGGTCTTGCCGCCATCGCTGCTGCTCAAGCCGGACAGCGCACCATTGGCAACCGTGAAGTCCGCCGTGGTCAATCCGGTCACCGCCTCGTTAAAGGTGATCGTGACCAGCGAGGTCTCGCCCACCGACAAGGCATCGTCGGCCACCACAATGCTCGCCGTCGGACGCACGGTGTCGATGGCGTAGCTGCCCGAGTTCGTCATCCCCGTGCCGGTGTTGCCGGCAGCATCTGCGTAGCCGGTGTTGTCCAGCGTGATCAGATTGCCGGTATGGCTAATGTCGGCTGTCGGCGTCAAGGTCGCCGTCCAGGTCTTGCCACCATCGCTGCTGGAGACCGCACTCAGCGTACCGTTGGTAATCGTCAGGTCGCTGTTGTCAAAACCGCTGACCGCTTCGCTAAAGGTAATCGTCACCAGCGAGGTCTCGCCCACCGACAAGGCGTCGTCGGCCACCACAATGCTCGCCGTGGGGCGCAAGGTGTCGATGGCGTAGCTATTGGAATCACTTGTCCCCGTGCCGGTGTTGCCGGCGGCGTCCAGATAACCGGTGTTATCCAGCGTGATCAGATTGCTGGTGTTGGTAATGCCCGCCGTGGGCGTCAAGGTCGCCGTCCAGGTCTTGCCGCCGTCGCTGCTGCTCAAACCGGACAGGGTGCCGTTGGCGACCGTGAAGTCCGCCGTGGTCAATCCAGTCACCGCTTCGTTAAAGGTAATCGTGACCAGCGAGGTTTCGCCGACCGACAAGGCGTCGCCGGCCACCACAATGCTCGCCGTGGGACGCACAGTGTCGATGGCGTAGCTATTGGAATCACTTGTCCCCGTGCCGGTGTTGCCGGCAGCATCCACATAGCCGCTGTTGTCCAGCGTGATCAGATTGGCGGTATGGGTAATGCCCGCCGTGGGCGTCAAGGTCGCCGTCCAGGTCTTGCCGCCGTCGGCAGAGCTCAAGCCGGACAAGGTGCCGTTGGCGACCGTGAAGTCCGCCGTGGTCAATCCGGTCACCGCCTCGTTAAAGGTGATCGTGACCAGCGAGGTCTCGCTCACTTTAAGTGCCGAATCGCTCACCACAATGCTCGCCGTCGGGCGCACGGTGTCGATGGCGTAGCTGGTCGAGTCCGTCATCCCCGTGCCGGTGTTGCCGGCAGCATCCGCATAGCCAGTGTTGTCCAGCGTGATCAGATTGACGGTGTTCTCGAGATTGACCGTCGGCATCAAGGTCGCCGTCCAGGTCTTGCCGCCATCGCTGCTGCTCAAGCCGGACAGCGCACCAGTGGCAACCGTGAAGTCCGCCGTGGTCAATCCAGTCACCGCTTCGTTAAAGGTGATCGTGACCAGCGAGGTTTCGCCGACCGACAAGGCGTCGTCGGCCACCACAATGGTCGCCGTGGGACGCAAGGTGTCGATGGCGTAGTTGGCCGAGTCCGTCGTCCCCGTGCCGCTGTTGCCGGCGCCATCCACATAGCCGCTGTTATCCATCGTGATCAGATTGGCGGTATGGGTAATGCCGGCCGTGGGCGTCAAGGTGGCCGTCCAGGTCTTGCCGCCATCACTGCTGCTCAAGTCGGACAGCGCACCATTGGCAACCATGAAGTCCGCCGTGGTCAATCCAGTCACCGCTTCGTTAAAGGTGATCGTGACCAGCGAGGTTTCGCCGACCGACAAGGCATCGTCGGCCACCACAATGCTCGCCGTGGGACGCAAGGTGTCGATGGCGTAGGCATTGGAGTCGGTGCTGCCCGTGCCGGTGTTGCCGGCGCCATCCACATAGCCGCTGTTGTCCAGCGTGATCAGATTGACGGTATGGGTAATGCCAGCCGTGGGCGTCAAGGTCGCCGTCCAGGTCTTGCCGCCATCGGCAGAGCTCAAGCCGGACAGCGTGCCGTTGGCAACCGTGAAGTCCGCCGTGGTCAATCCGGTCACCGCCTCGTTAAAGGTAATGGTGACCAGCGAGGTTTCGCCCACCGACAAGGCATCGTCGGCCACCACAATGGTCGCCGTGGGACGTACCGTGTCGATGGCGTAGTTGCCCGAGTCCGTCGTCCCCGTGCCGGTGTTGCCGGCGCCATCCACATAGCCGCTGTTATCCAGCGTGATCAGATTGCTGGTGTTGGTAATGCCGGCCGTGGGCGTCAAGGTGGCCGTCCAGGTCTTGCCGCCATCGGCAGAGCTCAAGCCGGACAGCGCACCATTGGCAACCGTGAAGTCCGCCGTGGTCAAACCGCTCACCGCTTCGTTGAAGGTAATCGTCACCAGCGAGGTTTCGCCGACCGACAAGGCGTCGTCGGCCACCACAATGCTCGCCGTGGGACGCAAGGTGTCGATGGCGTAGGCATTGGAGTCGGTGCTGCCCGTGCCGGTGTTGCCGGCGCCATCCACATAGCCGCTGTTGTCCAGCGTGATCAGATTGACGGTATGGGTAATGCCAGTCGTCGGCGTCAAGGTGGCCGTCCAGGTCTTGCCGCCATCGCTGCTGCTCAAGCCGGACAGCGCACCAGTGGCAACCGTGAAGTCCGCCGTGGTCAATCCGGTCACCGCCTCGTTAAAGGTAATGGTGACCAGCGAGGTCTCGCCGACCGACAAGGCGTCGTCGGCCACCACAATGGTCGCCGTGGGACGCAAGGTGTCGATGGCGTAGTTGGCCGAGTCCGTCGTCCCCGTGCCGGTGTTGCCGGCGCCATCCACATAGCCGGTGTTATCCAGCGTGATTAGATTGGCGGTATGGGTAATGCCCGCCGTGGGCGTCAAGGTCGCCGTCCAGGTCTTGCCGCCATCGCTGCTGCTCAAACCGGACAGGGTGCCGTTGGCGACCGTGAAGTCCGCCGTGGTCAATCCGGTCACCGCCTCGTTAAAGGTGATGGTGACCAGCGAGGTCTCGCCCACCGACAAGGCGTCGTCGGCCACCACAATGCTAGCCGTGGGACGTACAGCGTCAACACGCACGCCGGAGGTACTGGCAACGTTCTTGAGTAAGGTGATCGCATCGTTACCCACTGCATCACGCATCGTCGCCCCATTGAGCTGCATGCTATTGCCGACACTGATGCCATTGCTGTCAAGTTGGCCGCTGGTAACCGTCAAACGGAATACCAGAGCATTGGTTCCGGCGCCGGATAGGTAAGTTGCATAGGCCGTGACACCATTGTCCAGAGTGACCTCCAAACGTGGTGAACCCGCAGTAGTGTCGAGTTGCACCACATCGTCCAGATGCACGGTGAAGTCGAGGTTCTGCCCGGCCACATAGCTGCCGTTGGCCGGGACATCAACGCTGGTGATACTCGGCGCAATACGGTCGACGGCATAGACTGCACCGGAGAGGCCACCGACCACCGCATTGTCCGCAGCATCGACGATACCGGTTCCGCTGCCGTTGAGGTTCAACCCCAGCGTTCCTAAACCACTCAAGCCGTTCACCAGAACAGTCCAGGTTGTGCCGTTGACCCGGGTCACAGTAGAGATCGTGCCACCGGCGCTTCCGGTGAGAGTCAAAGCGAAGTCATTGACATCCACACCGCTGACGTCTTCGCTGAAGGTCACGGTGAAGCTGACCGAGCCGTTGTTGGTCGGCGTCGCGTCGACATGGACAATGCCGCTGGCGCTCGGTGCGGTGGTGTCCACCAGCACACCGGCAGTGCTGCCGAGGCCATTGAGCGCCAGATTCAGGTTATTGCCGGCAAGATCGGTGAGGGATTCGCCGCGCAAGTCTAGGGTGTTGACAGCGATACCGTCGGTATCGGTGTCACCACTCTGCACGGTGTACTTGAACACCAACTGCGCGCTACCGCTGCCCGAGATATAGGTGGCGTAACGGGTCGCGCCGCCCACATTCAGCACCAGCCGTGGCGGCAGGCCGCCGATCTGAACCGCCTCACTGGCGGTCAGGGTGAACGACAGCTCGCTGCCGGCCTTATAGCTGCCATCGGCCGGAACCGCCACGCTGACCACCGTCGGCACCACACCGTCGACCTTGACGTTGGCCGGGCTGGCGATGTTGTTCAACGCGGTCACGCTGTCGTTGCCAGCAGTATCACGGATGCTGCCGCCGTTGGGGTCGAGGCTGCTGCCGAGCGTGACGCCAGTGCTGTCGAGCTGCCCGCTCGCCACCACCAGACGAAACACCAGGGCGTTGCTGCCGGAACCGGAAGCGTACTGGGCGTACACCGTACCGCCAGTGTCCAGGGTCACGGCGATACGCGGGATGCCTCCCACGGTACTGACCACCACGTTTTCACTGAAGTTGACCGTGAAATCGAGGTTCTGGCCGATGATGTAGCTGCCACCGGACGGCATGCCGACGCTGGTCACCACCGGTACCACACCATCGACCACGATGTTGCTGCGACCGCCCAGAGAGTCCGCACCGCCTACGGTCGGCAGGGTCAGGATCGCCACTTCGCCAGCGGTGTTGGTCAGTACCGCGTTATTGAGTTGCAGCGCCGCCGTGCTCTGGAAGTCGAGGTCGGCGCTGGTGTCACCGGCCTGCACGATGTACTTGAACACCAGCGTGTTGCTGCCCGCCCCGCTCACGTAGACCGCACTGCGATCCAGCAGCCCGGTTTCCAGCAACAGGCTTGGCGTGCCACCGCTGAGGTCGACGTTCATCGTCTGGTCAAAGACCATGTTGATCAGCACTTCGTCGCCGATCTTCACGGCACGGTCCAGGCCCTGGGCAGAAACACTGGTGACCGCCGGGTTGGCTGGAACCACGGTGATGAGGATTAGGTCGAAATCGGTCTTGGCACCGCCGCTGCCGGAAAAGCCCATGTCGTTGGTCTGGATGCTCATTTGAGCATTGCCGAGGAAGCCGGTGGTCGGCTTGAACGTCAGACTCTGCAGCGTGGTGTTGAGAGCAGCCAGGGTACCCTGCATGCGGATGGATGTGTCATCGACGCCGTCGCCGGTCACGAAGCTCACACCGCCGGCAGCGGTCAGCGACATGGTGCCGTTCACCGAGTTGAGGATCACGATCACGTTGCTGCTACCGGCATCCGGATCGCTAAAAGAAATGGCGTTGCCTTTAAGGGTGTTGAACGCCAGGACCTCGTTCTGCTTGGTGCTCTGAGCACCCGGCACACTGTTGACCGGCGCATCGTTCACCGCGGAGACGTTGATGATCACGGTCTTGCTATCGGTCTGCGCAGCGCCGCCGGTATTGCCGTTGTCGTTGATCGATACCGTCAGCAGCACGCTGTCGGTGCTGTTGAGGGCAGTCTGGAACGACACGCGGGTGGCGGCGATGAAGGTGTTGATATCGCTCAGGCTGCCAGACAGAGTGAGCGTGCCGGTACCCGAACCATCCACCGTGACCCCGCTGCCGGAGACGGCGCGCAGGACGCCGCTTGGTACCGAGAAGGTTGCAGTAACCGAAGCATTGCCGGCGTCCACGTCGCTGAAGCTGATGTTGGTCACGCCGCCTGGCACATCTTCGGTCACGGTGAGCGATACCGGTACGGTGACCACCGGCGCGTCGTTCACCGGGGTGACCGAGAGGGTGATGGTCTTGGTGTCGGTACCGACGCTGCCAGTGTCGACCAAAACCGTCAGAGTCGCGTCGACCGTGGAGTTGGCGGCCGTGGTGTAGGTCACGCGGTTGTTGGAAATGAAGGCATTGACATTGGCGATGGTACCGCTCAGGGTCATTGCGGCAGGGGTTCCGCCCACGGTCACGCCAGCGCCGCCTAGGGCTCCAAGGGTGCCGGAGGTGACGCTCAGGGTCATGAAGATGTTGCTGGAGTCAGGATCGCTGATGCTGATCTGGCTGATTACCGTGGCGATGTCCTCTAGCACCGTGATGCTCGTCGGCACATTGATCAGCGGTGCGTCATCCACGGCGCTGATGAGGATGTTACGGGAGACGCTCAGGGAGTCCAGGCTACCGTCATTGACCTTGAACTCTACGGTGCGGGTCCCGACTGTGGGCGATTCCGACAGGTTGGTGAAGGTCACCGCCTGCAACGCCGCCTGGAACTGCGCCAGGCTCGCCTGGTTGCCGGCAGAGGTTAGGGTCAAGGTGCCAGTGCCGGCATCCCACGTGCCGATGATATTGCCCATGGTCGCCGAAACGGAAACCAGCGCCAGGTAATCATTGCCGTTGCTGTAGTTGTTCGAGATGCGCGCGGTCGCCGAGGCGATGTACGGGCCGTCGGCATCGGTGATGGTCAGGCCGCTGTCGATGACGACCGGGATCGACGTGGTGTTGTTGCCCTCGGTCCAGGTCAGGTTGCCAACACTGCCGGTGAGGGTCGGCGCGTCGTTGACCGCTGTCACGGTGATGCTGGCAGTGTCGAGTCCGGCGGAGAACGGCGTAATGCCGCCAGCAGAGGACGCAACGGCCTTGGTGCCGTGCATGCCGTTGGTGATGCCGGTCTGGTCCCAGGCGCGGAACGTGAAGCTGGCGGTGGTGCCGCTGACACCATTCGGTACAAAACGTACATGGTCGCTGGAGCGCAACAGCAGTGCCGAGTTGAGGCTGACGACACCGACGTTGTACCAGTTGCTGCCGTTGAGGCTGTACTGCCAGGTGCCATTGCCTGCGTTCAGGCTGGTAATGGCGATGCCCTTGACCGCGCTGGTATCGACATCGGTGTAATTGGTGGAGTAGAGCGTGCTGACCAGCACACCGACGTCGTTGATCTGGCTATCGGTCAAGCCTGGCAGCGTCGGCGACCCTGCGGTCAGCACCGGCGCGTCGTTGGCGTTGGTGACGGTCAGCGAGGCCGTTGCGGTACCGCTAGAGTACGCGCTGCTGCCACCGGCGATGCTGGCGTCACCTGTACGCGGGGTACTGGCGGAAGACGCAGTCCCGCTGGTCTGGTCCCAGGCGCGCAGGGTAAAGGTCGCGGTCTCGCCATTGACACTGCCGGGGGTGTAACGGACAAACGTGGTGCCCGTCAGCAGCAGCGCGGTGCTGTTGGAGAGCGTGCCGAAGGCGGTCCAGCCGGTGACGCCGTTGAGGGAAAACTGCCAGGTGCCGTTACCGGTGGTGGCCGTAACTGCTGCCCCGAGCAGCGCGCCGGAGTCCGGATCGCTGTAGGTCAGGCCAGCCAGCACCGTGTTGATCTGGACCCCGGTGGACGGGATGTCTTCAGTAGTACCAGTCAGCAAGTACGGACCGCCTGCAAGCGTTGGCGCATCGTTCACCGCGACCAGGGTAATCACGCTGGATATTGCCACGTTTGTGGCGTCGAGTCCGCCATTAGCGGTACCGCCACTGTCGCGAATGCTGGTCAGCTTCACGGTGCGGCTACCACCGGAGGGGCTATCACTGTCGTTGCGGTAGGCCAGGGAGTTGACGATGCTCTGTGCCAGAGCCACGGAAATACTGGTATGGGAAATGGTGACGTTGGCAACGCTACCAGTCACCGTGACCGATACGCTCAGCCCGTTGCTACCAGTAGTCGCGATGAACCCGTTGGTCAGAGTGATGTCAGTGCCGTCGATCACCAGCTTCTCGAAGCTGCCGTTGGCAAGGTTGTTCACCTCCACGCCAATTTGCTTGATGCTCTGCCCGACTTCGACGGTGCTGATGCTGGTGCCGCTGTAAAGCTGCACCGCAGAGCCGTTCTCGGTATAGGTTGGGCTGGAGCCGGTGGAGGTCAAGATCGGCGCATCGTTTACGTTGGTAACGCTGACGGTGATGTCCGCGTTGCCGCTGGTTGCGCCGTCGCCATCATTCACGGTAATGCGCACGGTACGGGTAGCGGTGCTGGGATCGGCGGTGTTGCTATTGGTATAGCTGATGCTGCGCACCAAAGCCTGGACGGCTGCCGGGGTCGCATTGGCGTTCAGGCTGATCACCAGGTCGTTGCTGCCGGCCCCGCCGGCGAAGCTGCCTATGACTTGACCTCCGAATGTGATGTTCAAGCCCGAAACACCGATCTGCCCTGCCCCAACCCCTTGGTTCACGATGGCCAGAATGTCTTCGCCGTTGACGCGGTTCGCAACGATAGCGACGGTAACGTTGCCGCTATTGAAATCCACGGAGGTGTTGTCAAGAACCGTGGCGTCGTTGCCGGAGTCCAGCAGGACTGCGCTTGCACCCTCGATGAAAACCACGCTGTCACCATTCAGGTTGCCCAGCACAGGTGCATCATTAACCGGCGCAGTCAGGGCGAAGTCATTGCCGGTGCCGCCGACGTAGCTGGCAGTCATCACGACACCGTTGCCGCTAGCCGTGACGGTGCCGCCTTCGGCTAGGCCGCTGAAGCTGCCTGTCACGTTGTCGTTGAGATTGTTGTTGATCAGTGTGTAGGAATCGCCAGAACCGGGGGTATAGCCACCGCTCACAACCAAGATTGCACCGGAAACGCCTACTGTTCCATTGACAACCAACTGGTCGTACTGGCTGCCGGCCGTCGTGCCATTGATCTCGACCGCCAGGGTGCTGCCTACCTCCATCTGCAAGTTGCCGTTCAGCGTCAGGGTGCCGACGCTGTAGCCCGGCGAGAGGACGCCCCCCCCCCGCACGGTGACGGTATTGTTCGAGGCGGTGGCGAAGATGCTGCCGGTGCCGGCCAGCGTGGCGCCGGAAGCCACGGTCATGGCGGATGTGCCAGACAGGTCGCTGGTCACAACAAGCTTACCGGCCGAAACAGTTGTGGAGCCCGAATAGCTGCCACCGCCCGACAGGGTCAGTGTGCCGCTTCCGCTCTTGGTCAGGGCACCCAAACCGCCTATCGCACCGCTCAGGCTGACGGCCAGGCCGGAGTCCACCAAGATTCTGCCGGCGCTGGCGCCCAGCATGATCGCATTGTCGACGGTCCCTGAACTGGTGACCGACAACGTGCCGTCGTTGAGTTGCAGGGTTCCGCTGCCCAGATTGGCATCGCCACTGATGGAAACCGTACCGCCGCTCAACACTTGCACCCCCCAACTCTGTCCGCTATTGGCGCCGGACAGAGTGAAAGTGCCTCCGCCGTCCAGCGCGAGACTGCCGCTGCCGGTGACGCTGCCAGAGAAGGTGCTGCTGGAGCCGTTGATGCCTATCGTCAGCACCGAGTTTCCGAGAGCCAGCGTACCGGCGCCAGACAAGGCATCTATTGTCTCGTCGGCCGAGAGGCTCAAGGTCGCGCCTGACGCAATCGCCACTAAGGTGTTGTCGTCCAGCGCACCGCCGATGCGGTTGAGCGTCAGTCCGCCCGCCGACACGGTGGTGGCACCGGTATAGAGATTGTTGCCTGTCAGCGTCAGCGTGCCGCTGCCGGCCTTGGTCAGGCCTGAGGTACCCGAAATCACGCCCGAATAGGTCGTGCTAGTGTTGTCGCCACCGACAGTTAGCCCAGCGTTAAGCACTACGCTGCCTGAGCCCGCCAACGAGCCAATGGTTTCCGCATTGGAGACGGTCAGCACGGTGCCTGACGACAGCGTCACCGCGCTGGTATTGCCGAGCGCCGAGCCACCGGAGAGCGTCAGTCCGCCAGCCGCGAGGTTCACGGCACCAAAATGGCTGCTGTTGGTGCCGGACAACGTCAGCGTTCCGGAGCCGCTTTTGGTCAGCAAGTTAGCGCCGCTGAGGGTGCCGCTCAGCGTGGCGTTGGCGCTGGTGCTGATGGTCGATGCGGATGGCAGCGAGATCGCGTTGTCGACCGTGGTGACGCCAGTGATGGCCAGCGTACCGCCATTGAGCGTGATGGTGCCGGAACTCAGGTGGTCGTCTGCAGCGATTGACAGCGTGCCAGCGGTGATGGTGGTACCGGCGCTGAGCCCTGCTTCGTTGCCACTGTTGGACAGGACCAACGTACCGGAGTCGGTCTTGTTCATAGCATAAGCGCCGGACATAGCACCGCTGAGCGTCAGTATGGCGCCCGAAGCCGCACTGATGTCGGCCGCATCCGTCAGCGTGACCGTGCCACTCACGGTGCTGTTGCCGCTGACCAGATGAAGCGCACCGTAGTTGACGGCGGCGACCGTCTTGCCGCTGCCCGCGAGGCTGAAGGACTCGGCAACAGTGAGCGCGCCGGCCAGGCGCACAGTGGCACCGTTGCTCACCGTGGTGGAGCCAGCCGTAGTGCCCAGCGCATTGGTGTGGCTCACGATCACCGTGCCGGCGGCGATGTTGGTGGCGCCGGCATAGGTGTTGTTGCCGCTCAACTCCAGAATGGCCTGGCCATTTTTGGTCAGCGTGCCGATGCCCGAAACGACACCGGACAGCACCACCGCAGTGGACCCTGCCCCGCCACCGACATTGATGATGCCGCCGGCCGCGCCCAGCACGATGGCGTTGTCTATGGCCATGGCGCTGGCGGCGTTAGTCAGCGAGCCGCCGTTGAGCGTCAGCGTGCCAGAAGACAGGTGATCGTCGCTGCTCACCTGCAAAGTACCGCCATTGACCGTCATGCCGCCCGACATATTGGCCTCATTGCTGACGCTCGAAAGTACCAGCGTGCCACCACCGGACTTGCTCAGCGCACCGCTACCGCCGAGCGTCACGGCAATGGTGACGGTCCCTGTGGAATTGCTAAAGCCCAGCGTGGTGCCTGCGCCCAGAGTGATGGTGCTACCACCATTGATAGTGAGACCCGATGCCGAATCGGCATTGAGGGTCAGGCTTTCGTTGATGGCCAGGCTGCCGGCCAACGATACAGCGCTGTTGAAATTGCTGGAGAAAACCAGAGTCTGGCTGCCGGTGACATCGGCCGCCGCGATGGCCACGGCCTCGCTGAAGCTCACGCCATCGCTGATGTTGATGGTCGCGGTGTCGGTGGTGTTGGTGACATAGATAGTGTCGCTGGTCACCGTCACGTTAGCCATGGTGCTGCTGGCGCCATCGCTGAGCGTGTAGCGCATCGTGGCATCGCCCGCCGGCGTATCGTTACGGTAGCTGATGTGCCGCGCGACGTCGTTGACCAGCGCGGTCGTGGCCGCTGTGCCGCTGCTGGTGAACGTGATATTCATCACGCCGCCGATGCTCGTATAGGTCGCAAAGGTAAACCCGCCCGATTGCAAGCTACCGCTGGTCGTACCGGTCACGGTGAACAACGCACCCGTGGTGTTGAATCCAAGCATGTCGGCCGATACTGCGGTGCCGCTACGCTGCACCGTCAGGGAGGCACCGGACCAATTGCCGTTGCCACCGTTCAGCGCGCCAAACTCAGTATCGGCAAAGACTGCATTACCACCCACATCGAGATTGACGCTATTGCTCACGCCAGCCCAGGCGACGCTGTCGCCGTTGATGTTGCTGATGACAGGCGCGGTGTTGAACGTGGAGATATTGCTCAACGCAATATTGTCGAAAGCCCATGCCAATTCTCCCCCGTTATCCGGCGTGGTGATCGTGACGCTGGTCACGCCCAAGAAATACTCGGGATGAGCGGCATTGCTCACATTAAAAACCCAGGTGTTGTTGACCCAGGTCGGCGTGAAGGTTTCGCTCCCCTTGGCAGTCGTCAGGGTAATGCTTCCATCAAGATATAAAGGAACCAGCATGAACGAGCTTAGGTCGAAGCTTTTTCCACCACTGACCGTCAGCGTGAGCATCGACTCGGGCGACTGGCCGCCCTCACCTGTTGCAACCAGAAGGCCTGAGGCATCGCTGACGAACCCGAAGTTGTTCTCAGTGCTAACCAGCAATCTGGCATCTTTGGCAGTAATGACCAGCGTATCTGAGCCAATGGTTTGCGTGATGGCTTTATCGTTCGCACCGTCCAGCACATTTTCAAAATCGAAAATTGTCGTAGCCAGAAGGCTCTGATAATCGCTCGCTATCAGGGTGCCGGCTTCTATCGTTCCCGCACTGTATTCCAAGGCCCAGTCACCGCCAAGCAAGGCGATGCCAGTGGCATCGCTGGAGGCAGCCACATCGGCGCCGCTTACCTGGGATAGATGCTCAATGAAATTCTGACCCACCGGGGTTTGCGCCAGATCGCAACCGTAGAGCAGCACATCGCCATCGGGCTTGAGGGCGCTTCCCAGCTCAGTCAGTTCCGCCCGCACCTGCGTATTCGACAGACTGGCGTCGGTCAATGTGGTGCTGCCCAGGTGCAACTGGCCATCATTGCCATGCGACAGGATGTGGATCGCATCCAGTCCGCTCTGGCCCGCAGCCCAGGCAGCTATCTGAGCCAAGCCGTCGGCCCTACCGTCGAACTCGACAATGCCCACGCCGTCGCGTACGCCAGCTTCCAGCGTCTTGTAGTTGGCCAGCGAGGTATCGACGAGTACGACTTCTTTTTTTCCGCCGTCGCGCGCAGCGGGGGCGGCGCGCACCTCGACGGCCTGAGGCAGCAGCAGCGGCCCACTGTCATGTGCCACGGCAGCCGAAGCCGTATGCGCGGCGTCGGCTGCGGCACCGTCAAACATAAAGCGCTGCTCCAGCGCCAGCGGGCGCAAGCTGGAGACCATGGGGGCAGTACCTGCCACGCGGCCACCACGGGCTGGCGAGCCAGAATTACCACGGGTCAGAATACTGAAGAGCTTCATGATCGTTGATCAACAGGTTATTGAAAGCGCTTGCGCAAAACGGGAATCAATCCAATCAGCGCATCGGGCTAGGTTGCCGAAAAAATGGACTGCAGGTGCAACGATCCATGAGCCAATGGCAGCAATCACGGACGTGTCGGGTAAATACCGTCCGAGACAATGCAGAAATTCAGTGCCTGCCGTGGAGGAATGGTGGCCACCGTGGCCGTTGGCCCCACCCCCACAGTAGCTGTTCCGGTCACCGGCAGATTCACCGAGCCTGTGGCTTGGCCGCTTACCGTGCCACCGGAGACCGCCAGGTTATGTGATGAAGGCACTGCGACCTTGGTGGCACCCGGCGGGTAGAAATTGTTTGAAACCCCTGTTTTTCCCACTGTATTGCTGGTGCTTGAGGGGATATTGACACCGCTGCTGGGCGAACCATCTCCGTTGAGCGCATTGACTGTCACATTGCCGGTAATGCTTTGTCCGGTAATGGCCGTATTGGCCAATGGCAAAGTAAGGGAGCCCGTGACATTTCCAGCTAAGTTTGCAGAAAATCTCGGCAAATTGGCGGCATTCAAAACAACCGACTCTTGCCCATCTTTTTGCCCATACGGAACGTTACTTAGATTTGGGCCTGCGCCAGTTCCCACCGGCATGCGCCCGCGCATATCCGGCAGCCCGAATGTCGTACGTCCGTCCCCTCCATACGTTGCTCCCAGCAAGGCGTATAAGACTTGATATTGCATAACGGACACGGTTTGCCCTTGCATAGGCAAGGTCCCACTGGGACACCAATTGAAGGCAACCACGCAGACCGAGCCCACATAGTCTTCAGAACCACAGGCCAGCGCATTGGACAGGGGCGCAGCGCCCAGCATGGCCCACAAAGCCGCGCGGCCGACCAGAGTGCGAGGACGCAAAAAAACGTGAAATTTCATGGTAGGTGCAAGGTAGGAGGTGGAGATATCTGCCATCAGCGTGCCGAATCCATCAATGGCGCCGTGGTGCACAAAGAGTTTCCTAAGGGCTGAGGCTCCTGAGCCTTGATGCCACAGCTATAACCTGTTCCACCCATGGAGCCTCCCTCGGCCAGCCGAGCGACATGCCACTGGTTGCCGTCCAGGGCCTTGCAGGCAGCTGCGTTGAACAGCGCGGCTTCTTGTACCGTAACCAGTCGGTGGCCTGCCGGGCAACTGTTGTCCTGGTTATGCAAACGCAATGGCAAGCTGTAGCACAGGGTGGCCGCTTGCTTGCTGTTGTCCTTGTGCTTGACGTGGCACCAGCCGCCCACGGTGCTGATCGAGCCACCTCCCAGCAGCCGAGCGCTGGGCGTGCCGTTCAAGGCCTTGCATGCCTGCTCCTCATAAGTCATGGCCGCACTGATGGACAGTGCGTAGCTGCCACCGGGGCAAGCTTGCTCGCCATCGCCGCTGGCCAGCCGAAAATCCGCTGCCAGACTGCTCTGCGCAGCCAATGCCAGCAGGCCTGTTGCCCACAGAGCAGCAAGGCGGGAGTTGCGACGCACAAATAATGACTTGGTCATGTTGCTCACTTCAAAGGTTGATAAGCCTTGCAAATCCCCACCTTGGTGGTCGAAAAATCCCAAATCAATAGCAGCCCGTGCTCATGCAATAAAGACCAATGCCGAATTTCATGCCCAAACATGAGACTCCATGGCCCCATGCCTGCCCACGACGGTCCGGGACGGCAAAGCGTATTACTTGAGTTCTGGCGACCTGAGCAGCACTTGCCCGCTCATGCCCGCTATCAATTCGGGAAACTTGCCGTTGATGGCAGCATTGACCTTGATGGACTGGCTGACCGGGTCCACTCTTGCCGCCAGGCGCTGCACCTTGGCAGGATAGGCCTTGCCGGTTTCATCAATGCGCACCTGAAACTCCGTGGCCTGGTTCAGCCAAGTGAGCCAGCGTGAGGGAACCAGGAATTCCAACTCCAGCAGGCTGTCGTCAATGATGTCCAGCAGGGGCTGGCCTGGCTGGGCATATTGCTGCTCGCGAATTTTTTGCTCGGCCACCCGACCTGCATAGGGTGCGGTAATCTGGCATTTACTCAGCAGACTGCGGTTGGCTGAGACTTCTGCCCTGGCCTTGTTCCATTCGGCCTGAGAGACATCCAGTTCCACCTTGCCGACTGAGTTCAACTCCGCCAGACGCTGGTTGGCTTTCCAGGTTTTTTCGGTGGCGTCAACGCCTGCCTGGGCCTTGTTGAGCTGTGCTTGCGGCAGGCTGCAGTCAAACTGCACCAACAGCTGACCTTGGCGAAAGGCCGCGCCTTCCGTTATGGGCAGGCGCTGCACTTTGGCACCGATCTCGGCCGCCAGCGTGGTGTAACGACGCGGCGCCAACTGGGCACGTATCTCACGCTGTTCCAGAACACTGGGCAATGCAGCCTTGGGTTTGGGCATCGGCGTGGGCGCACTAGGCTGGGCATGGGCGCCCATGGAGAGGCCTAAAAGCATCCATAGAGCATTACGAGGCACGAAACGCATCATTGAATCTGCCCTGCTTCCCAGCTTTGCAACGATCGGGCCACGGCCTGCGTGAGTTCGGGCAAGGGCATGTTGTCCGTGCCTTCAATCACGGGCTCCATGCCCAGCGTGGCTTGCAGGCGGGAGCTTGCAGCCTGCATATTGGACAGGGCTTGATAGCGGCGCAGCACCGACAGAATGGTGGCCGTACGTTGGGAAACCAGCTCCAGTGCATTGATCTTCTCGGCCTGCAGCTGGTTGCTCACATGCTCGGAAATGCGCTGATCCACATCGGCAATGGTTTGTGCTCTTTCATATTGGTGCACGGCATTGGCGAACTGCAGACGGGCAACATGCAACTGAGTCAATACCGCCATCTGGGTAGCCAGGCGACGCTGATCGGCCAGTTTGACACCGGCATCAGCCAGTTGGCGCTGGGCCGGCAAGGCCAGCAAGCCCAGCAGATTGAAGGAAATCTGCAGGCCTGCATCCTGCCAGCGGTCATTGATCAGATAGCTGTCGCTGCTTTTGTTGGCGCCATAGTTGAAGGACAGGCCAGGGAACATGCGCAGCATCACGCGCTTGGTTTCCTCGTTGGCAATACGGGCGTTGTACAGGCTCTCACGCAAATCGGGGTTGAGCAGCAGGGCCCGGTCTTCCAGCTTTTCCACGGGTTGCTCCAGCCAGCGCTTGGCGTTGGACATGGCCGGCTCCACCACGCGCAGCGGCTGCTGGAGCGCACCGGGCGGCATGCCCATCAGTGAGGACAGCTCCACGCGCGCGGAAGACAGCTCCTGCTGCACGGCTTCCAGCAGGCGTATGTTTTCCAGCAACTGGCGCTGATAGCGCAGCGGGTCCAGCGGTGAACGCAGTTTTTCGGCTTCCACCTTGCGCGAGTCGTCCAGCGCCTTGTCGGCCTCCTGCGCGGCGGTGGAGAGCGAGGACTCGAGTGCCTGGGCCGCAGCCACGCGCCAATAAGCAATGCGCACATCCTGGATCAGCGTGTGGATCGCTTTGCGGCGGCGCTCAGACGCAATCTGGGCCCGGTCCGCATGCTGGCGCGCAGCATAGTAGCTTTGACCAAAGTCCAGCAGACTCCAGGAAAAACTCAGCGAAGTCAGCGTGGATTCCCTGTCCGAGGATATATAGGGATGTGCCAGAGAAGGCGCCCCCGTCACCGAATCCGTGCTGCGGCTGATCAGATCCTTGTCGCGATAACGGTAACCAGCCGAAGCCACCAGTCTGGGCAGCATGTCGAACTTGGCCACATCGGCCGTGCCCTGGGCCACAGCCTCCTCCATGCCGCGCAAGCGCTGAGCAGAGTTGTACTTGATGGCACGGGCAATGGCCTCCTCAAGACTGACAGGGCCGCTCAGAGCAACCGCATCCTTGCCCAGGCTTTGCTTGTCTGCCTGAACCTGCGACTGTATTTCTGCCGTGGACAGCGCCTGGCTGGTTAAATTGGCACAGCCGGTCAGCCAAATGGCAGACCCGAGCAAGGCGGTCAGCCGGACACGGCCACGAAAATTTGTCTCTGATCGGTCGTGAGCAAGGGTGTTCATATCTGCGATGGAGAGAATGGCAAAGTCGGCTCGACAACAAGACCCGGCCGAAATCTGCGCTACAACACTCAAAGAGTGTTCAAAGGTCTTAATTGTCAAAAAATGTATTTTCAATACTAGCGAGCAACCGTTACATCAGCAATCACTGAAATCAGGTATTTTTTGTAACTAATACCGTTTCGAACTCCTTTCGCCTTGATCTGTAGCACACAAAAAACAAGACTTGAGTACGGGCGGCACCCTCAAACAAACCTATGCACCTGAGCAATACCTCGCCCATTTGCACGCCGTGTATGCACAGTTCCAATTACCGTTCCAACCGATGCCGCCGGCATCAGAGGCGGATCTGGCTTCGCTGGCCGATGCGCTTGGCCCCTTGGATGCCCAACTGGCCGCGCTGTGGCGCATCACCCGAGGCAGCAGCACCGATAGCGATCAACCCATGTTTCAAAGACCTGGCTTCGTCGATGCCCTGGACTTTCTCACGCCACAGCAGTCCATCGCCCAGGCACAGGCCATGGAAAAGCGCGCTCAACGCATGTGGGATCTGGCCGGGCCGGCTTCCGACGACAGGCGCCTGACCGGGCGCTGGTGGCATGCAGGCTGGCAACCGTTTGCCAGCTTTTACGGGGACATTGTTTTGCTGATTGACCACCACCCCGGCCCCGAGGGCACGGTGGGCCAGGTAATTACCTATGCACACGACCCCGATCAAATCAGCTGGATTGCGCCGACTTTCAGCGCCTATCTGCAGGCTGCCGCAGACAGCATGGACCAAGACCGCGAAGAATTTCTGAACGGGCCATTAGAAGGAGCATGAGACGCTCAATAGGTGATAGAACCTCACAGTTCCAGTACTCGCCCAGGTCCTGTGCCGGACAGGAACACCTTCTTCAGACCAGCCTTGCATCACTTTCTACGGATTGCTGCCTCATCATGAAGCTCGGATACACCATTGTTTACGTACCCAACGTCCCAGCCTCTTTGCAGTTCTTCTCGACCGCTTTTGGTTTTGCGGTTAAGTTTCTGCACGAGTCCGGTAGCTACGGCGAACTGGCCACCGGCGAGACCACACTGGCGTTTGCCGCGCATGAGCTTGGTCATGGCAATTTCCCCGGGGGACATATCGCGGCGTCAGAGTCAGAGCAACCGCTGGGCATGGAGTTGGCGCTGCTCACTAACGATGTGGAGGCCGCACATGCCCGGGCGATACAGGCAGGAGCCGTGCAACTGGCCGCGCCCAGCACCAAGCCCTGGGGCCAGACCGTGTCCTATGTGCGCAGCCCTGACGGCTGCTTGATCGAGCTTTGTACACCGGTGGGCGGCTAGGGTTGCAGAACCCTTCGTGCGAGCAGGCCTGGCTCGTCAAAGAATGTCTGCGGCTATGCCTTTGTCCATCGCCGCGCCCAGGCAATAGCTGGACATGGTCGCCGACTCCATGAAACGCTCTTCGAAATAAACCCGTTGCGCCACGTCCTGCTGCGCCGCACCGACGACCACCATCAGCGGCAGCAGATGCTCTTCACGCGGGTGGGCCATGCGCGCACCGGGAGCACTTTCCCAGTCGGCCAGCCGCTGGCTGCGCTCGGCGGGCGTGGTTTGAAGCATGGTCTGAGCCAGCCAATCGTCAAAGCGCTTGGATGGCGCGTGGCCCGCAATGCCAAAGGTGCGCATATTGTGATAACTGGCACCGCTGCCGATGATGAGCACCTCTTCGTCGCGCAGCGCTGCCAGGGCACGACCCATCGCCAGGTGTTCGGCCGCGTTCAGGTTGCTGCGCAGGCTCAGCTGCACCACAGGCACCTGGGCCTCGGGGTAGATGATATGCATGGGCGCAAACATGCCGTGGTCATAGCCGCGCTGGCCGTCCTGGCGCACAGCAATGCCGCCCTGCTCCAGCAAACGCTCCACACGCTGGGCCAATGCCGGCGAGCCGGGCGAGCGGTACTGCACTTGATAGGTGTGAGCGGGAAAACCGCCATAGTCATACAGCATGCCCGGCTGCTGCGCGCTTTGCACGGTGAATACGGGCTCCTCCCAATGGGCCGAGATCAGCAATACCGCTCGCGGCCTGCGGCCTAGCTGGCGCGGTATGCCACGCAAAGCATCTGCCATCTGCGCGTGCCAGGCCTGCATTTCGGCCACCCAGGGCCAGGGGCCTGCGCCATGGCAGATGAAATAGACCGGCATGCGACTGCTCTGCACCATGAAATCCCCTTAGATGGCCTTCTTACTATCAAAAACATAGCTTCATACGCTTGAGCAGGCGGCACTAGACGCTCAAAAAGGCATGAAAAAGCCTCCTTTCGGAGGCTTTTCAGGGATGAAGGACTCAGGCTGAACAAGCCCTAGCCATGCATCACTTCGCGGCTCAGGCGGCGAAGTTGGCTTCGGCAAACTTCCAGTTCACCAGCTTGTCGAAGAAGGTTTCGACAAACTTGGGACGGGCATTGCGGTAGTCGATGTAGTAAGCGTGTTCCCAGACGTCCACAGTCAGCAAGGCCTTGTCGCCCGTGGTCAGAGGGGTGCCGGCGGCGCCCATGTTGACGATGTCCACCGAGCCATCGGCCTTCTTGACCAGCCAAGTCCAGCCGGAACCGAAGTTGCCCACGGCGGAGGCCACGAAAGCCTTCTTGAAGTCGGCGTAGGAGCCCCACTTCTTGTTGATGGCATCGGCCAGGGCGCCTGTGGGTTCCGCACCGCCGTTGGGGGCCATGCAGTTCCAGAAGAAGGTGTGGTTCCAGATCTGGGCTGCCTGGTTGTAGATACCGCCCGAAGACTTCTTGATCACGTCTTCCAGCTCCATGTTTTCAAACTCGGTGCCGGCTTGCAGTTCGTTGAGCTTGACCACATACGCGTTGTGGTGCTTGCCATGGTGGAACTCCAGAGTTTCCTGGCTGTAGGCAGGAGCCAGAGCATCAATGGCGTAAGGCAGTGGGGGCAGAGTGCGTTCCATTTTGGTTTCCTCGTGGTTGAAATTGTGGTTGAGCAGCAGACATACAGCGCCTATGCCACCGGCAAGCCAGAGCACATGCTGTACTACAGCGTTCAAGTATTGCACAAGAGAGTGCTTGCCATCCCCTTCAATGCGGCATTGCAGGGATGCTCAAGACGCGCGGCAAAGCCATTGTAGAAACAACTGCGGGCAGTGCCGCCGTTCATCGAGACTATGCAGCGCCCGGGGCCTAGCCGTTTTGCAAGCAAGCGCTCACCGAATAAAGCCCACCACCATGGGATGGCAGAGCAGCAAGCCTCTTCAAATCATCAGAGCCTGATAAAGAGATTTGATCGCCCGCATCTGAATTGCCTCAAAGCAGGCGCGGCTGGGTGACGACCACATCCACCGCCCCGTCGGCAAGCTGGGCTTTCAGCGCCGCACCCGGCGGGGCCTGCTTGATCTGGGTCACGGGCTTGCCCTTGGTATCGGTCAGCAAGGCATAGCCGCGCTGCAGCACCAGGCGCGGGTCCAGCAGTTGCAGGCGCAAATCCATGCGCTCCAGGCCTTGTTTTTGCTGCTCCAGACGGCGCTGCAAGCTTTGAGGCAATTGGGCTTGCAGCGCTTGCTGGTTCTGCGTCATACGCTGCAATTTGAAGAGCATGGCATGGCGCAGGCGCTGGGCCTGACGGGCCAGTTGCAAATGGTTGCGCGACAGCTGCTCGCTGGGGCGGCCCAGGCGCTGAGCGGCCAGATCCAGGCGCTGGGCACTTCTATCCAGCACGCGCTGCACGGCGCTCTCCAGCCGGTCCTGCAGCAAATCCAGGGCACCCAACCAGAGCTCGCGCGGCTGGGCCACCAGCTCGGCAGCGGCCGTGGGCGTGGGGGCGCGCAGATCGGCACAGAAATCGGCAATGGTGAAATCGGTCTCGTGCCCCACGCCGCTGATCAGAGGCACGGGGCTTTGCACCACGGTGCGGGCCAGTTGCTCGTCGTTGAAGGCCCAGAGATCCTCCATGGAGCCGCCGCCGCGCACCAGCAAAATGCAGTCTATGAGCGGCGATTTCTGAGCCAAATCGGCCTCTTGTCCTTGCCCAGACTGCGCCAGCAGGTACATTTTTTGTAGCGCATCGACCAGCGACTGGGGCGCTTGAGCGCCCTGCACCAGGGCCGGAACAATCACCACCGGAATATGCGGCACACGGCGGCGCAAAGCCGTGACCACGTCATGCAAGGCCGCAGCCCCCAGCGAGGTGACCACGCCAATGCCACGGGGCATGGTGCTCAGCGGTCGCTTGCGGGCCGTATCAAACAGGCCTTCAGCCTCCAGCTTTGCCTTGAGCCGCAGAAACTGTTCGAACCAGGCACCCTGGCCGGCACGCTGCAACTGCTCCACCACCAGTTGCAGATCGCCGCGTTGCTCATACACCCCCAGACGCCCGCGCACCTCCACCAACTCCCCATCGCGGGGGTAGAACCCCATCTGTTCGGCATTGCGGCGAAACATGGCACAGCGAATCTGCCCACCGGCATCCTTGAGGTTGAAATAGCAATGCCCACTGGCTGCGCGCGAAAAGCCCGAAATCTCGCCACGCACGGCCACAGGGTTGAATCTGGCCTGCAAAGCATCACCAATGGCGTGGCACAGGGCACCAACTTCCCACACACGCGGCGCGCTGGCTGGATTGGAGGAGTCAAACATCGTATTCATGCGGGCTTACAAACAAAGAGGTGGCTTCGGGGTGGCTGATTTTTGTCCACAGATGTCGGCGTCCAGCCTCGGGGGCGACATTGCACTAACACGCTTCGAAATCATTCAAACAACAACTTGCAAGCATTTGATTTAAAACAACTTTCTCAATATTCACGGCATGGACACAATCGTAACCGCGCTCTATTGCAGCGCAGCATGAAGTGATAACTCCGGCTTAGCGCACAAAGTTATCCACAGAATTTTGTGCTATATACGCGAATAACGGGTTAGTCGTGGATCGTAGATGGGTCAAAATCACGACACAAAATCAGAGGGAAACACCCGTCGAATCTGGCGCAGACCCGTTGTCAGCCGCTGAATCTGAGCCGGCTTGTCCTGGCGCAAACCCGACCGCAGCTCTTCAAGACAATCGCATCAACACGCGCAAATACGAATCCAACTGCAACAGCCCTGAGCCATAATCGCCGACTGCAATTGCGAACGACTAGGGAGAAGCAACGTTGCTGTCGATCATACAAGCCGCAGGATGGCCTATCTGGCCTTTGATTGCCTGCTCGATATTGGCTCTGGCGCTGATTTTTGAACGCTTTGCTTCGCTGAAGACGGGCAAGGTCATACCACCCAATCTGCTCAACGAGGCCATCACCGTTTCCTCGCGTAACCTGCCCACGCCGGAGTTGACGCAGCAGCTGTCACAAAGCTCGGCACTGGGCGAAGTGCTGGCCACCGGTCTGCGCACCATGCAGATCCACCCGGACAGCAGCGAAGATGAATTGCGCGCCGCCATGGAAGGCGCGGGCCGCGCGGCCGCCCACAAGCTCGAAAAATACCTTAGCGCACTGGCCACCATTGCCTCGGCCGCTCCTCTTTTGGGATTGCTGGGCACGGTCATTGGCATGATTGAAATTTTTGGCTCGCAGTCGGGCACCCCCACGGGTGGCGGCAACCCGGGGCAGCTGGCTCACGGCATCTCGATTGCGCTGTACAACACGGCGTTTGGCCTGATTGTGGCCATCCCCACCCTGGTCTTTTGGCGTTATTTCCGCGCTCGCGTAGACGGCTATCTGCTGAGCATGGAGCTGGCTTCCGAACATTTTGTGCGCCATCTGTCGCGCCTGAAGCTAGCCAAGTGAGCGGCACATGAATTTCCGTCCCCGCCATCGCGATGAGCCAGAGATCAATCTGATCCCCTTCATCGACGTGCTGCTGGTGGTGCTGATCTTTTTGATGCTGTCCACCACCTACAGCAAGTTCACCGAGCTGCAGCTGACGCTGCCCGTGGCCAATGCCGAACAGCAGCGCAACCGGCCCAAGGAGATCATCGTCTCCGTGGCTGCCGACGGCCGCTACGCCATCAACAAAGCCGCTGTGCAAGACCGCAGCGTGACCGTGCTGACCCAGGCCCTGACCACGGCCGCCGTGGCCGGGCTAGACAGCATCGTCATCATCAGCGCCGACGCCATGGCCCCCCACCAATCCGTGGTCAGCGTGATGGAGGCGGCCCGCCGCGCCGGGCTGTCGCAAATCACTTTTGCCACGCAGACATCGGCTGCCGCAGGCATGGCCAAGTAAGAGCGCGCCTGTCACGCAAGCCGCCTTGACTGGCGGCTTTTTCATTTGCGCAGCAACTGCCTGCCACGCCGTATGATCGGCCAGGCTTTTCCATCCCCGTCTTCATGCCTACAGCCCCAAGCACCTCCTCTCCATCCCTGCCCTCCAGCGGTCTGCGCGCCCTGTGGCGCCGGCGGGGTGTGGGCGCCTGGTTGCTGTGGCCGCTGTCCAAGCTTTATGGCGCGCTGCAAGACTGGAACGCGCAGCGCATGCTGCAAAACCAGCAAAGCGCGGGCTTGCCCGTCATCGTGGTCGGCAATGTGATTGCCGGTGGCGCGGGCAAAACCCCGGTGACCCAGGCCGTGGTGGCCCACTTGCTGGCCCGCGGCTGGCAGCCCGGCATCATCTCGCGCGGCTATGGCCGCAAATCCCGCGATTGCCGCGAAGCCCGCGCCGACAGCTGCGCCAGCGAAGTCGGTGACGAGCCCGCCCTGCTGGCCCGCTCCACCGGCGTTCCCGTGTTTGTCGCCGCCCAGCGCATTGAAGCGGCCCGGGCTCTGCGCGCTGCCTATCCGCAGGTCGATGTCATCGTCAGCGACGACGGCCTGCAGCATCTGGCGCTGGCCCGCGATGTGGAGCTGTGCGTTTTCAACGATGAAGGCGTGGGCAATGGATTTTTGCTACCCGCAGGCCCGTTGCGCGAAAAATGGCCCCGCCCCGTGACCGCCAGCCTCTATGCCGGCCAGCCGCCCAGCCCGCCGGGCAGCGCCCCAGCATTTGCGCTGCAACGCCAACTGGCCGATACCGCCGTCAACGGCAAAGGCGAGAAGATCGCGCTGAGCTGTTTTGCCGGCCAGCGCGTGGAAGCCGTGGCCGCCGTGGCCAGACCCGAATCGTTTTTTGCCATGCTGGCACAGCAGGGCATTGCCCCTGCCGCCACCCAAGCCTTGCCAGATCACTATGATTTTGAGAGCTTTTCGCGCAGACTGGATAATGGCCAGCCCTTGATTTGCACCGAAAAAGATGCGATCAAACTCTGGAATTCCCACCCCGAGGCCTGGGCCGTGCCCCTGCAGTTGCAGCTGCCGCAGGCCTTCTGGGACTTGCTGGATGCACAGCCGGCTCTGGCGAATCGCCCCAGGATTTGCGACAACGACCCGCAGCCCATGGCCGGTGCTGACTATCATTGACTCAATACAGGCCGCCAGCCCCGGCTGGCCGCCTCAACTCATCACACTTTTGCAGGATTCCCATGGACGCCAAACTTCTTGAACTGCTGGTCTGCCCCGTCACCAAGGGCCCGCTGCGCTTTGACCGCGAGCGCCAGGAACTGATCAGCCACAGCGCCCGCCTGGCCTACCCCGTGCGTGACGGCATTCCCGTGCTGCTGGAAAACGAGGCCCGTACGCTGTCGGACGAAGAACTCGAAGAAGACCGCTAAGCCATGAGCTACACGGTACTGATTCCTGCCCGCCTCTCCTCCACCCGCCTGCCGGGCAAACCCCTGGCCGATATTGGCGGCCTGCCCATGGTGGTGCGCGTGGCCCAGCGCGCGGCGCTGGCTGGCGCAACCCGCTGCGTGGTGGCGGCAGACGATGCCAGCATCGTGACGGCTTGCCAGCAGCACGGCGTGCAAGCCATCCTGACCCGCAACGACCACCCCAGCGGCAGCGACCGCCTGGCCGAAGCCTGTGAACAGCTAAATCTCTCGGGTGACGATGTGGTGGTCAATGTGCAAGGCGACGAGCCGCTGATAGACCCCACCCTGATCGACGCCGTGGCCCAGCTGCTGCTGGCACGCCCCGAAGCCAGCATGGGCACGGCCGCCCACCCCATAGACAGCCTGGCGGACTACCGCAACCCGAATGTGGTGAAAGTGGTCTGCGATGCCAAGGGCCTGGCCAACTATTTCAGCCGCGCGCCCATCCCTTTCTCGCGCGATCATGCCGATGCAGCCTGGTGGAACGCCGAAAGCGGTGCTGCGGCCAAGGCCGGTCATGCGGGCTTTACGCCGCTGCGCCATATAGGCATCTACAGCTACAAGGCCGGTTTTCTGCGCGAGTTCCCCCGCCTCTCGCCCGCCCCCACCGAGGCCATGGAGCAGCTGGAACAGCTGCGCGCCCTGTGGCACGGCCATCGCATTGCCGTGCATATCACGCCCCATGCGCCAGGCGCCGGCGTGGATACGCCCGAAGATCTGGAGCGCGTGCGCGCTCTGTTTGCCTGAAGCCGGACACACCAAGGGAATTCCCTTGGTTTGCTATCAAAACAAAAGCATCCTGCGTTCCATGCATATGGGCCCCATATTGAATTCAATATAAAACCCATATAAATCAAGCGCTTCCCGCTATAATTTCCACTTAGTCCGAATAGCGCATGCGGGCGCCAGATTCCACAGCTACAACTACAGCCATCGCTCAAAGGTAGCAGCAAAGCCTTCCCAGGCCCCACTTGTGACAGTCGCTAGCCACTTGTGTAAGCCTGTGTTGGTCTTGTGCGTGCTATCCTTGCCCGCGAAAAAATATAGCCGGAGGGCAAAACTGGTGACCACCCACCACCTCTGGCAAGCCAAGAATTTCTACTCTCCTCAAGGATCTCCATGAAACTGATTTTGTTGGGTGCACCCGGCGCCGGCAAAGGCACTCAGGCCGCCTTCATCTGCCAAAAGTATGGTATCCCCCAAATCTCCACCGGTGACATGCTGCGCGCTGCCGTCAAGGCCGGCACGCCTCTGGGCCTGCAAGCCAAGGCCGTGATGGACGCCGGCCAGCTGGTCAGCGACGACCTGATCATCAACCTGGTCAAGGAACGCATCACCCAGCCCGATTGCGCCCAGGGCTTTCTGTTCGACGGCTTCCCCCGCACCATCCCCCAGGCCGACGCCATGAAGGCTGCTGGCGTGAAGCTCGATTACGTGCTGGAAATCGACGTGCCTTTCGAGGCCATCATTGAACGCATGAGCGGCCGCCGCAGCCACCCCGCCTCGGGCCGTACCTACCACGTCAAGTTCAACCCACCCAAGGTGGCAGGCAAGGACGATGTCACTGGCGAAGACCTGGTGCAGCGTGAAGACGACAAGGAAGAAACCGTCAAGAAGCGCCTGGATGTGTACAGCAGCCAGACCCGCCCTCTGGTGGACTACTACAGCAACTGGGCCAAGGCCGACGCCGCTGCAGCTCCCAAGTACCGCGCCATCAGCGGTACAGGTACCGTGGAAGAAATCACTGCACGCGCTTTTGCGGCTCTTGCCGAATAAGCCAGCCTCTGCAAGCCGTCATTAAGACACGCGCTCAAAAAAGCACCTCATCGAGGTGCTTTTTGCTTTCTAGCGCTTACTCTGCATACGCCAGCAGCTATCAGTTCAGGAGTCTTCACTCGACTGCAATGCCAGCGCCAGCATCAACGCCACGCGGGCCTTGCCGGGCGTCAACAGGATCACATCCGGCTCGCCCGCCGTTGCACCAGCGCGCAGCCAGCCGGAAAGCCCCGCCATCGCCTTAAGCACAGAGGGTTGCGAGGGTTGCTCGGTAAAACCCACGGGCAAGCCTTCCAGGCAGCGGGTGCTGCTCCATACCACCACGCCAGCCTGCTGCGCGCGTGCCAGTGCCTGCAGCATATGGGCATGAATCGTGGCATTGCCCGTGCCCGCCACTACCAGACCGCGCACGCCGGCGGCCACCAGCGCATCCACGCTGCGTCCGCTTTGCAAAGCCCCAGAGGTCAGCAATTCCACCCAGGGCAGCTCGCTGCGGCCCAGCAAGTCCTGCAACGCCGTGCTGCTCAAAGCCTGTGCCTGCCTGACGGCCACGGGCTGGGCCAGCCAGCGCACGGCACACTCTTGCACCACGGCACAAGGTCCGCTCTCATAGGAGCGCAGCGCATTGAGGCGATAAGGATGAACCTTGAGCACCTGCTGCGCGCCATGCACTTCGCCAGCCGCAACCACCCACACCCCAGCCACGGCGCTGGCAGCCACCACCACGGCATCGCGCAGATTTTGCGGACCATCGGCCTGCAGCGAAGTCGCCGGGCGCATGGCACAGGTCAGCACCACCGGCTTGATGGGCTGCAGCACGGTGTGCAACAACCAGGCGGTTTCCTCCAGCGTGTCCGTGCCGTGCGTGATCACCAGGGCCTGCGTATCGGCATCGGCCAGCGCCTCGGCCACGGCCTGCAGCAAGCTGCGCCACACCGGCCAGTCCATATCCTTGCTGTCGATCTGAGCCAGCTGCACGGCGGCCAGCGGAGCCGCAGCCAACTGTGGCAAATCCGGCACCGCGGCCAACAGACTCTCCACGCTGATCTGCCCGGCCTTGTAGCCCACGGCCTGCGTGCTCGATTCCGCCTGGCCCGCAATCGTTCCCCCGGTGCCCAAAATCACAATCTTAGGATTTGCCACTTGCTCTCCACAAAAAACTGGTTAAAAATACAGGTACTGTATAAACCAACAGATCAGAATTCCAGACCCAGGCCTTCAAGCCTGAGCCTATCGAACCAAGACTGGATGCCAGCATGCTAGACCACCCCAAGCTCACTCCTCGCCAGCAGCAGATTCTGGACCTCATCCAATCGACTATTTCCCGCACCGGCGCTCCCCCTACCCGCGCCGAGATCGCCAGCACTTTTGGCTTCAAGTCCGCCAATGCCGCCGAAGAGCATCTGCAGGCCCTGGCCCGCAAGGGCGTGATTGATCTGGTCAGCGGTACCTCGCGCGGCATCCGCCTGCGCGCAGACACCGTGCGCAACATCAATGCCGCGCGCGGCGCCAGCTTTTCCCTGCCGCTGTCCTCCATGGCACAGCTGGTGCTGCCGCTGGTGGGGCGCGTGGCTGCCGGCTCGCCCATTCTGGCCCAGGAACATATAGACCAGAGCTATGCGGTCGAACCCAGCCTGTTTGCCGCCAAGCCCGATTACCTGCTCAAGGTGCGCGGCATGTCCATGCGCGATGCCGGCATCATGGACGGCGATCTGCTGGCCGTGCAAGCCACCACCGAGGCGCGCAACGGCCAGATCGTGGTGGCCCGCCTGGGCGACGACGTGACGGTCAAGCGCTTCAAGCGCACGCCCCAGGGCATTGAGCTACTGCCCGAAAATCCCGATTACAAGGTAATTCATGTAGCGCCCGAAGAGTCGTTCGCCATCGAAGGCCTGGCCGTAGGCCTGATCCGCAACAGCATGTTCATGTAACTGCTGCCGCTGCGCGCCCGGCCTCACCGCTGCGCACAGCCCCTGTTTTCTCCAGTCCAGGTGGTAGGCGCGAAGCCTTGCAGCTTCGCCCTGGGCGAAGCTTTGCCTAAAGTTTGCAATCCTGCCCTGCTCATGCCTCACGGCTTTTGATAAGGAGTTGCCAAATGGGATTCACCGCACCACTGCTGTCTTTGACACGTTTTGCCTGGAAAGTCTTTCCCGTCGCCGCTGCCGCAGGACAGCCCTCAGCCGCATGGGCGGCCAGCAATGACAGCGGGCCAGACCACGTCGGCGGACCCAGCTCCGACAGCGCACAGGCACAAGAGCAAGCACAGCGGCTTCAAGACACTGGCGCCTGCCCCAACGTGATCACCCTGCGCAGCAGCCGTACCCGTCGCCACAATAGCCCAGGCCGATATGACAAACCAGTGGCCGCGCTACAGCAACTGGCCTTGCCACTGCAAGCGGCTGACAGCATCCAGCCGCGCCTGTTGAAAATCGTGCAGCGCGAACCACAAAAGCAGCCCGAGTGCCTGCTGATTTCCGGCCGCATGGCCGATGTTTGCGCGGAGCTTGAGCGCATGGCAGGCGCAGAACAGGTCTGGCACGCCTGAGCCGTTGCGGACAACGATCACCGCCCCCTGACGCCGTAATACAGCCCCGCTGCTGAGCTATCCCAAATACGCTCAGCGTTGCTCAAGGCGGTTCACATGCCCCCTGGAATCCGTTGCACACAGCCACTGCACACCTTGAAGCATGAGAAAGACTTCATAGCCTCCAGCCGCAGGCACATGCGATAGCGGCAGCACGAACAAGGAATTGGCCCCACTCTTCAAGGCCAGAGCGCTTTTGCACGCAGCCATGGCTGCCGATGCAGCCTGCATATCGGCGGCCGGTGCCGGCTGACCGGTGCTTGAAGAACTTTGCTCCATGGAAAGCGTGTATTGCGCCTGTTCACCGCGCCGCGCTGCATTGCGCATCAGAAACACATGGATGACATAGTCTGCCCCCGTCTCCGGTCGAAACATGCAGACATTGCCCGTCAATGCGCCTTGGCAAACCGCCTCTGAACGGCCTTTTTTCTCGACATTGAAGTAATTGCTGGGGTTGTTGGTGACCAGTTTGACCGTCACTTGCTGGTCCGGCCCGGCAGCCAGCGCATATTGGGCGCTATCGTCCCCCTTGATCTGCCCGCTGACCGAGGAGCTGGCACTGCTGCGCAGCGCGACACGTTCCTGGGCATATGCTCCGCCGCTCATCAGGCTGACGGCGATCCACAAGATCGGAAGAATTCGTGTCATACAAAGCCCCTTGTGCTGGTTCCAGAGCGCATGCAGCATCTGTTGGAAGTTGCAATTTTGCCTCGATATCGCTGCTGAGTCTGCTCAAACCGGCTTGAAGTCGACAGACTGCAATGGAGTTAGAGCACTTTGGCGCGCTATCTGATCTCCGCCTGCAGGAGGCTCCAGCCAGCCTGCGCTTTTGCGGCTCTCAACATGACTTGCAGCGGCACTTCGCCTTGGTCACGATGGCCGGCTTTTGCTCCTAAAATTGATAAAAATCAAATGGGGGAAGCGAGATGGATTTCTTAGGCAGTCAAGGATCCGAGCTGAGAAAAATGAAAAGTCAGCTCGTGGCCCAGGAAGCGCTGCTGTTCGCAGTGATAGAAACCCTGAACCCCGAATATCTCAAAACTTTGCGTTTGCGTTTTGAGTTGCGTGCCGAAGAGGCCAAGACCGAGGTCCTGAACTCCATGGCCACGGACGAGTTGTATGAGCGCCTGCTCGAGCATCTTGAAAAATATTCAAAAACCATCAGCAACAGCGATTGATGCCATAAGCACACCGGCCAGCGACGGATAGGAGCTTCCGCTTTTCTTTTTGACTGGGATTCCCAGTCATCCCATCTTTGGAGATCCGCTCACAGCGCCCAGACCTTACCCCTGAAGCAGCCTGAAGGGCAATAGAGTCTCTGCTATCAATCTTCTTGCAGCATGGCATCAAAATACTGAGCAGATCCTCTTCAGGTGACATACTTTGAAAAGTGATGCCAAAAGCTACGCTAAGCTATGGAGTGAGTAAGGCGGGCCTGAGCCGCCTGGCGGCGTTGGTTTTGGCGCAGATTGGGGTAGCCAAAGCTTTAGCGCATTGAATACATTGGATTTATCCAATCAATTCAGCCACTTACCAAAGGATTCCGGTAGTGAACATAGTTATTCTGGACGATTATCAAGATGCTGTGCGCAAGCTCGAATGCGCCCAGTTGCTGGAGCCTTTCAATGCCAAGGTCTACACCAACACGGTCAAGGGCGTGGGCCAGTTGGCCATCAGGCTGCGCGATGCGGACATCATCGTTCTGATCCGCGAACGCACGCCCATCACCCGGCAGTTGCTGGAAAAGCTGCCTCGTCTCAAGCTCATTGCCCAGACGGGCAAGGCCGGAGCCCATATCGACGTCAAAGCCTGTACCGATCATGGCGTGGCCATTGCCGAAGGCATAGGCTCTCCGGTCGCCCCCGCCGAGCTGACCTGGGCCTTGATCATGGCTTCTATGCGCCGCCTGCCGCAATACATCGCCAATCTCAAGCACGGAGCCTGGCAGCAATCGGGACTCAAGACCGGCTCCATGCCTACTAACTTCGGCCTGGGCAATGTGCTGCGTGGCCGCACCTTGGGCATCTGGGGCTATGGCCGCATAGGCCAGTTGTTGGCCAGTTACGGCAAGGTGTTTGGCATGCAGGTCTGCGTCTGGGGCAGTGAAGCCTCCCGCCAAAGAGCGGTGGATGACGGCCTGACGGCCGCAGCATCCAAGGAGGCATTTTTTGAACAAAGCGATGTGCTGTCCCTGCATCTGCGCCTGCATGAAGCCACGCGCGGCGTGGTCACGGCTCAGGACCTGGCCCGCATGAAGCCCACCGCCCTGTTCGTCAACACCTCACGCGCCGAGCTGATAGAGCCTGAGGCATTGCTCTGCGCGCTCAATCGCGGCCGCCCCGGTCTGGCCGCCATCGACGTGTTCGAGAGCGAACCCATTTTGCAAGGCCATGCCTTGCTGCGCCTGGAAAACTGCATTTGCACGCCGCATATCGGCTATGTAGAGCAAGACAGCTACGAGCTGTACTTCCGCGCCGCCTTTGAGAATGTGGTGAATTTTGTGGCTGGCAATGCCACCCACATCCTCAACCCCGAGGTGCTCTCCGGCCCTATCCGGCTCAGGCAGTGAAACAGCTGTCGAGCCTTGGAGATCAATGCCCGTTTTCCAGGCCCTGCTCGGACTTCAGGCGGACTTGCTTTGACAGTTCGCCCTCTGTGGCCTCGTAAACAGACTGGCGCACCACGGTTTCCACCTCCTGCCGCAGCCTAAGCACCATGGTGCGGGTCTGCTCCTGCACCACTTGCGCAATGGCCTCACGCAAGCGCTGCTCCAACACCAGATCAACCCTTTGCATGAGGCGGTGAACCAGATCTTCCTCGCTTACCGCGGAAGCCAGAGCATTCGCAACCAGCCCTTGCTGCGGCTGCTGGGTTGTAGGCAGGCTAGTTGCCAAGGGGAGCGCCGACTCAAGCTCTCTGACAGGCTCTGCCCCCAACTCGGGCAGGTTCGCAATATCCAGCGGATGTGATTCAGCTTGAGCCAATAGGTCTGTTTCAAGATGGACATCGGCGGCCGGTCCCGGGTTCGCTGCCGCAATCACTTCAGCTGACGCAAACGAGGGCTGAGGCGGCAAAGCCTCGGGCAGCGGCGGCAACTCCTTGGGAAGAGCTGCTGCGCCACGCTTGGCATACAAACCGTCGGCAAGCCAGGGAGAATGGAAAGCAGCAGCCTGCTTGGGCACCGCCAAAGCGCCAAGCGCGTCTGGTACCAACTCGGGCTGCTGCGCCGACTCTGGCATCGGCACGCCTTCCGAGCTTGTTGCGTCTTGTTCTGCAGCGGCCGACTCATGCTCTGCAGCTATTACTTCGGTCAAGGTCGGAACAAAGCGTGGCGGAATTCTGGGTGTGGAATTCATGGCCTACCCCTTGAGATTCAAGTCATGCCGCGCGATGGCATAGCCACGCGCTGCATAGTCTTTCCAGCGCTCGCGCGCATCATGGCGGTCCATTTCGTCCACGGACGAGACGATTTCTACCACTCGCGCGAACTGTGCGAAAGACTCCGGCACCTGCCGGGTGAGATTGACCAACACATCATGATGCGGCAAGTCCTGCAACGAGCTTGTCAACACAATGGGAGCTGCCGAGACGAGTTGAGCACCATCGCTGATGCGTGAATGGGCCAGAAAATCCGTGGGCGAAACCGCCCACAGCTTGGGCGAGAGGCTGGCAAGCTGCGCCTCCTCAGCCAAAATGACAAGACGGGCGCCATGATTGATGGCTTTGCGCGCAAAACGGCAGGCATAGGCCTGTTTGTCAGGCGCATTGAAATGAAAAGCGATTTCAGTCACATCACACTCCCGCCAGTGCTCCAGACTCCAGAACTGGGCCAAAACACCGGCGGATGGTTCATCAGATGGCGGAGCCGCCAGCAACAACTGGCTTGGCACGCACGGCACGCGGCTTGGTCGCGCCTGTAGAGTCAATGCCCGCAGCTGCAGTCTTGATCGTCTTCGCTACAGGTTTGCTCGTCGGGGTTCGGGTAGATGCTCTGGTCGATGCCTTGGTTGATGCTTTCGCTGAAGTCTTTGCCGAGGTTTTAGCCGGAGTTTTGACCACAGTCTTGGCCGTAGCACTTTCCTGCGCCAGCAGATAGTGCAGCAACAAGCCCACGGGCCTACCTGTACCGCCCTTGGCTGCGCCACTCTTCCAGGCCGTACCGGCAATATCCAGATGCGCCCAGGGAATGTCGCCCACGAA
Source organism: Comamonas aquatilis (assembly GCF_965139575.1). Taxonomy (NCBI): domain Bacteria; kingdom Pseudomonadati; phylum Pseudomonadota; class Betaproteobacteria; order Burkholderiales; family Comamonadaceae; genus Comamonas; species Comamonas aquatilis. The sequence continues at coordinate 50,199 of NZ_CBCSIW010000027.1, forward strand.
TTTCTGCAAGAACTTGGCGGCCGTGATTGCACCGCCGGCACGACCGGCCACATTGCCCATATCGGCAAAATTACTCTTCAGGCCTTCGGCATATTCGTCATCCAGCGGCAAGCGCCAGCACAGGTCATGGGCTGCATCACCGGCGTTTTGCAGCGCCTGCGCCAAGGCATCATCTGCCGTGAAAAGACCGCTGCGCACGCCGCCCAGGGCCACCACACAGGCTCCGGTGAGCGTGGCCATATTGACCATGGCGGTGGGTTTGAAGCGGGCAGCGTAAGTCAGTGCGTCGCACAGCACCAGACGGCCTTCGGCATCGGTATTGAGAATTTCTATGGTTTGACCGCTCATGCTGGTCACCACGTCGCCGGGCTTGACGGCCGCGCCGTCGGGCATGTTTTCGCAAGCAGGAATCACGCCCACCACATTGATTGCCGGCTGCAACTTGGCCAGTGCCTGGAACACGCCCAGCACACTGGCAGCGCCCCCCATGTCGAACTTCATCTCGTCCATCTCGGCTGCAGGCTTGAGCGAAATGCCGCCGGTATCAAAGGTGATGCCCTTGCCTACCAGCACAATCGGGGCCACGTTCTTCGCCGCACCGTTGTAATGCAGCTCGATCAGGCGCAAAGGCTCACGCGAGCCCTGGGCCACGGCCATGAAGGCTCCCATGCCCAATTTGGCAACTTCGGCCGGACCGTGAATCTTGCAGCTCATTCGCGCCGCCTTGGCAATGCTGCGCGCAGCATTGGCCAGCAAGGTAGGCGTTGCATGATTGGCGGGGCGATTGGCCCACTCACGTGCAGTTTCCACGCCGTTCATCTGCGCCACGGCCAGATCAAAAGCGGCAGACAGGGCTGCCGATTTCGAAGGCACGCCCAGCAACACTTTTTTAAGCGCCACTGCCTTGGCCTGGGGCTTGGTATGGGTGTAGACATAAGTGGCATCCGCCAGCATCTGCACGGCCGCGGCAACAGCCTGCGCCGAAGCCTCGAAGGAGAAGCTCAGCACCGCCTTGGCAATGCCTTCCGTCTTGAGCAGGGATGCACAAGCGGCCAGTGCATTGCGCACGTCCTTGGCCGTACCTTTGCCGGCACCGAGCAACACCACGCGGCGGGCAGCCACTGCGGGTACTTGGTACATCTGCAGTTGCTTGCCGCAAGACAAGGCAAAATCACCGTGTTTAATGGCATGGGCCGCCAGGGTACCGATGGCATCGCTGCCCAGTGCAGCCTCTTCGGAAACCAGCACCAGCAACAAGTCACATTTCTCACGCGCTGCAGCGGCAGCGGTCAGAGCCTTCAGTTCAAAGTTCATAATCGGCATTTTCCTTTTAGCCAATGTTATTCGATTCATCCATACGCAAAGAGCTGGCCCGCAGCTTTGGCGCGACGGCCGTGGTTCTTATCACTGTGGTGATGACCATGATGCTGATTCGCACCCTGGGTCAAGCTTACAAGGGCAGTGTCAGCCCTTCCGACGTGATGCTGGTCATGGGCTTTACCGTGCTCGGACAATTGCCCACGATTCTTGCACTGAGCATGTTCGTGGCTATCGTGGGCTCCCTGTCACGCATGTACCGAGACAGCGAAATGGTCATCTGGTTTGCTTCCGGCCAGGGCCTGGCATCGCTGCTGCGGCCGCTGCTGCGCTTTGCCTGGCCGGTCATCCTGGTCACCACCGGTTTGGCCCTGGGCGTACTGCCATGGTCATATGCCCAGATCGAGCAGATCAAGACGCAGTTTCAGCAGCGCAGCGACATTGACCGGATTGCACCCGGAGAGTTCCAGGAATCAGCCGGCGGCAACCGGGTCTTTTTCATCGACAAGGATGCGCCAAGCGCCATGGCGGCCAGCAATGTATTCATTGTCTCCAATGATCCGGGGCGCGAATCCGTCACCTCGGCCAAGGGTGCCCGCCTGGAAGTGATCAATGGCGAGCGCGTGGTGATTCTCATGGACGGCCAGCGCATGGAAACCCGCGCCAGCGATGGCACGGTCAAGGTCAGCGAGTTCAAGGAATACGGCACCCAGATAGACGGCGAAAACCCCATCTCCATGGAAGAACAGGCCGCACGCAGCATGCCCACCATGGAGTTGATACAGCGTGATGAACCGATTGCCCGCTCGGTGCTGGGTTGGCGTCTGGGCTTGCCGCTGGCGGCGCTCAATTTCGTGATTCTGGGACTGGCGGTCTCCAGCGTGAACCCACGTGCTGGCAATAGCTCCAGCCTCATGATTGCCTTGTTCGCCTTTATCGTTTACTACAACCTCATGACCCTGGGCGAAAGCTGGGTCTCCTCCGGAAAACTCAGCATGACCGCCTTGCTGCTGCTGCTGCACGGCACCACCTTTATCACCGGCATGTTCATCTTGCTGGTACGCCACAAGCGCTGGTCATTGCGTGATCTGCTTGGCCGCAAATCCGCCACGGGAGCCGCACGATGAAAGTATTGCGCGGGCTGATCTATCGCCAGATTCTGGCTGCCGTCCTCTACGTGACGTTGGCCTTCCTGGCCCTGTTCTTCTTTTTCGATCTGGTCGATGAGATGCGCTGGGTCAGCCGCAACTCGGCCTACGGCATCACACAGGCGCTGCTGTTCGTGGCACTCGCCATTCCAGGCCATCTGTATGAGCTGATGCCGATTGCCGTGCTGATCGGCACAATTTTCGTCATGGCGCGCTTTGCCCAAAGCTCGGAATTCACCATCATGCGCACCAGCGGCATGGGGCCCTGGCTGGCCTTACGCACCTTGCTGGTGCTGGGCGCATTCTTTGTGGCCGTCACCGTGATCGTGGGCGACTACGCCGCCCCTGCGGCAGACAATGTGGCGCAAAAATTGCGCGCTCTGGGCAAGGGCCAGCTCACCCGGGGAGCCACCGGTGCCTGGCTCAAGGAAAAGCAGGGCGATCACTCCATCGCCATCAATGTGCGTGCCGTCAAGGCTCCAGGCGATTTCGTCAGCGTTCGCGTATTCGAGTTCGACGGCGACGGCCGCATAGTGCGCCAGCTCAATGCCACGGCAGCCCAGGTGGATGAAGACAACGACCAATGGCTGATGCAGGGCGTGCAGGAGAGCCGTTTGTCTACCGAAGGCGACAACACCAAGCTGGTTCGCAGCACGCATGAATCCATGAGCTGGCCCACCAAGGTCACGGCGGCCATGGTTTCCGGTGCGCTGCTCAAACCCGACAGCATGTCCACCATTGCCCTGTTCCAGTTCATACGCCATCTGGATGCCAACGGCCAGGCCGTGCAAAAGTACGAGATCGAGTTCTGGCGCAAGGTGTTCTATCCCTTGAGCTGTCTGGTCATGGTGGTGCTGGCCCTGCCTTTTGCCTATTTGCACTTCCGTTCGGGCGGCATTGCCACCTATGTCTTTGGTGGGGTGATGGCCGGCATCAGCTTCTTCCTGCTCAACAACGTGTTTGGTTATATAGGCACGCTGCAGACTTGGTGGCCATGGCTGACCGCCGCAGCGCCGGGCCTGCTCTACACCGCGCTATCGCTTTCAGCCTTTGGCTGGCTGGTACTCAGGCGTTAATTGATGGAAAACTCAAGCCATTTCCCTCACACAAGCCCGGCCACCAAACCCGGGCTGATTCTTCTGGCCCACGGCTCGCGCGATGCACTGTGGCGCCAGCCAATTGAGGCCGTACAACAAGCCGTTGCAGGGCAGCAGCCTGAGCTGCCTTGCCTGTGCGCCTATCTGGACGCTTGTGCTCCGGATCTGCCATCGGCCACTGCCGAACTGCTGAGCCAAGGCGTCGATCATCTCACCGTGCTGCCGCTATTTCTGGGCACAGGCAAGCATGCGCGCGAAGACATTCCACGACTGATAGACGTTTTACGCCAGCAGTACCCGCACTGCCGCTTTGAAGTACTGACTGCTGCTGGCGAAGACCCTCGCGTGACGGCCTTGCTGGCCGATATGGCCCTCAAAGCCATCAGTACCCAGCCAGCAACAGACAGCGCCAGATAACGCTTACGAGGGTATTGAACCCTCCTCCAAAAAATCCTGCTGAACGATCAGAGCTGGCTTGCGGCTCGGGCATCGCTTTTACAAGGCTCTTGGCCTTGCCGAATTTGAAGCAATAGTTCAAATTTATCTATCGACAGTTGCCAGGCGATTAGGGATTGTCTGCACAAAGCGAGCCATGCTGCGTCGATTTTTACTGCAGCTGCGGGGCTATCATGAACCATGGCGCCCTAACGAGATCGACATCGCCACACCCGGCATTGCGCTTCTTCAGCAGCCATTACACCGGGAAAACGCCACAAATCCAGCCGCCCCGAAACGGGCTTGGCAACACGCATCGGACCTGCCCAGCCATTCATCCACAAAACCCTGTGAGATTTCCAATGCGCATCAAGTTCCAGCACTGGATTGTTTCGGCCAGCATCCTGCTTATCCTGCTCCTGACTGCAGTCTTCATGGCACTCGTCTTCGGGCAATTCCAGGGCCTAGCAGTCAGCAGCGCAGAAGAAAAGTTCAATTTGATCGCTGACAAGGTATTCCTCCAGTTGGAAGAGTCACTGCAGACGGAAAAGCGATTTGTGGAAATCATGTCAACCAGTGGTGTGGGTTTGGCCAATCCAGCTACCGCCTTTGAGGGCGCGCAAAATCTCTTGCCCGTTGTTTCAAGGGCATTGCGGGCCATGCCCATCCGCTTCTCGGCCTATTTCGGTTTTCCGAATGACGATTTTCTACAGGTGATTGCCGTACGCGCCAATCCTGCAATCGAGGCCGAGCTGTATGCCCCTCCCGGTACTTTCGAAGCATATCTAACCATTCATGGTGATCTGCGCACGGAAAGCTGGTCATTCCGGGACCACGAAGGCCGGGTGCTGGGAGAGCGCACCACACCGACAATCTACCGACCCAGCCAACGGGTCTGGTATACCCAGGCCAGAAATGCGAATGCTGTGCAACTCAGCGCTCCCTATATTTTTGTGGAGACTGCATCCCACGGGTTGACTTTTTCGGCCCCCACGCCCAACGGCACCGCAGTGTTTGGCAGCGACATCATGTTGACAGCGTTCAACGAGATTCTTAATCGCCTGAATCTCAGTCCCAATGCCACGGTTCTGGTCACCGATGGCGTTGTTGCATAAATCAGCCCCAGGCCAGATTTCCCCAACCCCAGACGTGGCTACGCCACAGCCACCGTCTGCGGGCAGCCCAGTTCAGTAAACCGATTGAGGATTGCGGCTCGAATG
>NZ_CBCSIW010000028.1:0-47085 GCF_965139575.1 Comamonas aquatilis
GCGAAACTGACAACCGCCCGCTTCTATGCCGAGCACATTCTGAGCCGCGTGGCCGGTCAGGCCGATGCGGTGCTGAACGGCGCTGCCAGCGTGATGGCCTTGCCCATGGAAGCGTTCTGATTCAGTTCGAAAATTACTATTGAATTGAGAGCTGTTTGCGTAACCTAGATAAGCGCTTCAGCTCGTATTTACATAAAAAATAACGAAGGAGACGTACATGTCCAAACTACCTGCCACTTTGCAAAAGCTGGCCTTGCCCGTCATTGGTTCGCCGCTGTTCATCATCAGCAATCCCAAGCTGGTGATCGAACAATGCAAGGCCGGTATCGTTGGTTCCATGCCTTCGCTCAATGCCCGCCCGGCCGAGCTGCTGGAAGACTGGCTGGCCGAGATTACCGAAACCCTGGCTGCCTGGGACAGAGCGCATCCCGATCAGCCTTCGGCCCCGTTTGCCATCAACCAGATCGTGCACAAGAGCAATGACCGCCTGGAGCACGATATGCAGATCTGTGCCAAGTACAAGGTGCCCATCATCATCACCAGCCTGGGCGCGCGTGAGGATGTGAATCAGGCCGTGCACAGCTGGGGCGGCGTGGTGCTGCACGACATCATCAACAACAAATTTGCCCACAAGGCCATAGAGAAGGGCGCTGACGGCCTGATCGCCGTGGCGGCTGGTGCCGGCGGTCACGCCGGCGTGAAAAGCCCGTTTGCCCTGGTGCAGGAAATCCGCCAGTGGTTTGACGGCCCGCTGGCCCTGTCCGGTTCCATCGCCTCGGGCAATGCCATCCTGGCGGCCCAGGCCATGGGGGCAGACTTTGCCTATATCGGTTCGGCCTTTATCGCCACCGATGAAGCGCGTGCCACCGAGGCCTACAAAGAGGCGATTGTGGCTGGCGACTCCGATGATGTGGTCTACAGCAATCTGTTCACCGGCGTGCATGGCAACTACCTGGCTCCATCCATTCGCGCCGCAGGGCTTGATCCGGACAATCTGCCCGAATCCGACCCCAGCAAAATGAATTTTGGCGGCGGCGCACAAAAAGCCTGGAAGGACATCTGGGGCTGCGGCCAGGGCATTGGCGCGGTGGACAAGGTCACGCCCACGGCCGAATTGGTGGCGCGTCTGAAGCGCGAGTACGCGGCAGCGCGTTCACGCCTGCTGGGCTGATCGCCAAGTCGAGTTTTCTTTTCCCTGTCTTATGCGGCGCCTTTGGCGCCGTTTTTTTATCCTGCAGCCAACGTAATCAAGGGAAAACCATTGCGATTTTGACTTGCATCAATAGCAATCAAGACATTCACTGGAAGGTAATGGCCGGCTGCCATGATGAGGATCAAATAAGGAGTAAGATTTCTTCAATTTTCAGGAATTACTGAAAATTAAATAATGAAACATTTGCCACCCCCTCCCCAAACTTCTTTGGCTGACAGCATCCGCCGCCCCGGCGCGGGCGCGCTGCTGCAATTGCTGGCCGGCATGCTCTGGCTGCCGCAGGCGGGCTTGCTGGCCTGGGCGGTGCAGAAAATGGCCGATGGCCAAGGGCTGGAGGCTTTGTGGCCCATAGCCGCAGGCGTGTTGCTGCTGGGTTTGTTGCGCGCCTGGTGTGATGGACGGGGCGGCTTGCTGGCCAATCTGGCGGCGCGTCAGCAACTCTCGGCCCTGCGTGCGCAGGTGGTGAATGCGCTGGCCCAGACCTCGCCCATGGACAAAGCCCGTGCCGCTTCGGGCCAGGCGGCCAGCGCCGTGGCCGAACAGGCCGAAGCCATTGTTCCCTGGCTGGCCCGCTATCAGAGCGCGATGTGGCGTGTGCGTCTGCTTCCCGTGTTGATCGTGGCTGCCGTGATCAGCCAGTCATGGGTTGCTGCTCTTATCTTGATAGTCGCTGCGCCGCTGATTCCGCTGTTCATGGCGATTGTGGGCTGGCGTGCCCAGGCCGCCAGCGAAGAGCAGATGGTGCAGCAGGGGCAGATGAATGCTTTTTTGCTGGACCGTCTGCGTGGTTTGAGCACCTTGCGTGCCCTGGCCGCCGTGGACGCCACGGCCCAGCGTTTGCGCGCCCATGCCGAGGATTTGCGCAGTCGCACCCTGCGCGTGCTGCGTATTGCCTTTCTTTCCTCTGCCGTGCTGGAGCTGTTCTCGGCCCTGGGCGTGGCCATGGTGGCTGTCTATATAGGCTTTCATTTGCTGGGCATGCTGCCGTTTGGCGCCTGGGGCCATCAGTTGACGCTGGGCCAGGCGCTGTTTGTGCTGCTGCTGGCACCGGCGTTTTTCGAGCCGCTGCGCGAACTGTCCGCCGTCTGGCATGACCGCGCAGCCGGCGAGGCAGCGCTCAAGACTCTGGAGCAGCTGCAGCAGCAGGCCAGCCGTATCTTGGGCGCCGAATCGCTTCAAAAAAATGAGCTGCCTGCGCAATCTGTGGCTGCACATGTGGCTGTTTTCGATCTGAAAGTACAGGCTCCGGGTGCCGAGACCCGCTTGGAACGACTTGATCTCGAAATCCGCCCCGGCGAGCATGTGGCGCTGTGCAGCCCCAGCGGCAGCGGCAAGTCGGTCTTGCTGGCCCAGCTGGCGGGACTGGTGGCCGTGCCACAGGGAGAAATTCGCATCGACGGTCAGCGGCTGGACGATAGCAGTGCCGCCGCCTTGCGCGGCCGCATGGCCTGGCTGAGCCAGCAGCCCCATGTGTTTGCCGGCTCGGTGCAAGGCAACGTGGCCCTGGGCCGCAGCGAGGTGACGGCCCAACAGGTAGACGCTGCCACGCAGCAAGTTGCGCTGGGGGCGGTGCTGCAATCGCGCCCGGGCATGAGCCTGGGTGAGGGCGGGGCAGGCCTGTCGGGTGGCGAAGTGGTGCGCCTGGCGCTGGCCCGCCTGGCCGTCAACACCCAGGCGGGTTTGCTGCTGGCCGATGAGCCTACCGCCCACCTCGACCCCGAAACCGCCGCCCAGGTGAGCGAGGCGCTGATTCGCATCGCCAAGGGCCGTACGCTGATTGTGGCCACCCATGACGCGCAACTGGCCGCCCGCATGGACCGTATTGTGAATCTGCCGCTGCAGGGCGAGCCTTGCGCCGCTCTGGATGCCGAGGTGACGGCATGAAGACCAGACCTGGGCTGTTCACTCTGTTGGCGGCGGTCGCCAGTCTGGCGCCGCGCAAGCTGTGGCTGGGCGGTGCGGCCCTGGCGGCGCTGACCGTGCTCATGGGCATGGCCTTGCTGGGCCTGTCGGGCTGGTTCATCACCGCCACCGCGCTGGCCGGTTTGCTGCCGGCCACGGCCTTGATGTTTGATGTATTCATGCCCTCGGCCGGTATTCGCTTGCTGGCCGTGGGCCGAACCGGTGCGCGTTATGCCGAGCGGCTGGTGACCCACGATGCCACGCTGGCGGTACTGGCGGCGGTGCGAGAAAAGCTGTTTCGCCACTGGTCGCGCCCGTATGCAGCCCGCCAGTTGCTGCAGCGGCCCGCGCGTTTGCTGCAGCGGCTGACGGCCGATGTCGATGCGCTGGATAGTGTTTATCTGCGCCTGCTGGTGCCCGCTCTGTCTGCGCTGGCTGCTGCGTTTTTCATAGCCATTGCCTACGGCGTGATGCGCTGGTGGCTGGGCCTGCTGGTTTTTGCCTGGCTGCTGCTGGCCGGCTGGGGTGTGGCGCTATGGCTGGGACTGGCAAGCCGCAAGGCGGCCGTGCGCCGCGCCATGGCCTTGGAGGGTTTGCGCAGCCAGACCGTGGATCTGGTGGCCGGGCAGACCGATTTGCTCATGGCCGGGCAGTTGCCGCAACAGGCTGCAGCCGTGCTGCGCAGCGATGCGCGCGGTGCGCAGGCCGATGCCCAGCTTTATCACACGGAAGCGCGTGCAACCCAAGCCTATGGTGCGGTATCTGCTATTACTTTAAGTGCATCCGTGCTGCTGATGGGGGCCTTGGTGCAAGGCCGTTACATCGGTGCGGCGGTCGCTGCCCTGGGTATTTTGCTGGCCTTGTCGGCCATGGAGCCTTTTGCCGCCTTGCGCCGTGGCGCAACAGAGGCCGGGCGCAGCTGGCTGGCCCTGCGTCGCCTGGGTCCGGCGCTGGCACAGCCCGAAGTTCAGGCCGAGCCAGTGCTGTCGCTTCCTGAGTCCGCTTGGGCCGTGCAGTTGCAAGAGGTCGTGGTAGGCAGTTTAGGCCCCGTGGATCTGCAAATCGCCCAGGGCGAACGCGTGGCCGTGATCGGCAGCAGCGGTGCGGGCAAGAGCACGCTGCTGCTGGCCTTGGCCGGGGAATGGCAGATTGCCAGCGGCCATCTGGCGGCACAGCGCTGCAGCTGGATGACGCAAAGAACCGAGCTGTTTCAGGACAGCTTGCGCGACAACCTGCGCCTGGCGCGCCCCGATGCCAGCGATGCCGAACTCTGGCAGGCCCTGGAAACGGCAGGGCTGGCGGCGGATATCAAGGCTTTGCCCCAAGGACTGAACAGCCTGCTGGGCGAAGGAGGCCTGGGTTTTTCCGGCGGGCAGGCTCGCCGTCTGGCGCTGGCCCGCTTGCTGCTCAGCAGCGCCTCCTGCTGGTTGCTGGATGAAGCCACCGAAGGGCTGGATGCCGCCACGGCCCGCGATGTGCTGCAGCGCCTGTCGGGCGCAGCTCAGGGCCGGACGCTGATTTTTGCCACCCACTGGCAGCGCGAGGTCGAACTGGCCGACCGTGTCATCTGGCTGCAGTCCGGCCGCATAGCAGGCCAGGCCTTGCGCGGCAGTCGTGAATTTTCCCAGGCGCTGAGCCGGCTCAGACCCGACGGCCTGGTTCCGCGTAGCAATGTGCATACGGCGGCACAGCCCACCGATTTTTCCCCTGTTCTTTAAAGTTTCGAGAGAAAGGAATCCATCATGGACCTCGACATCGTCGACTTATCGCGCTTGCAATTTGCGATAACGGCGCTCTACCACTTCCTGTTTGTGCCGCTGACGCTGGGCCTGTCGATTCTCGTCGCCATCATGGAGACGGTGTTCGTGATGACGGGCCGCACTATCTGGCGCGACATGACCAAGTTCTGGGGTGTGCTGTTCGGCATCAACTTCGCCATGGGCGTGGCCACCGGCGTGGTGATGGAATTCCAGTTCGGTATGAACTGGAGCTATTACAGCCACTATGTGGGCGATATCTTTGGCGCGCCGCTGGCGATCGAAGGGCTGATGGCATTTTTCCTGGAAGCCACGTTTGTAGGCCTGTTCTTCTTCGGCTGGGATAGACTCTCCAAGGTCAAGCATCTGATGGTGACCTGCCTGATGGCCATAGGCACCAACTTCTCGGCCCTGTGGATTCTGGTGGCCAACGGTTGGATGCAAAACCCCGTGGGTGCTGCCTTCAACCCGCAGACCATGCGCATGGAGGTGACCGACTTCTTTGCCGTGCTGACCAACCCGGTGGCCCAGGCCAAGTTTGTGCACACGGTCTCGGCCGGTTATGTGATGGCCTCGCTGTTCGTGCTGGGTGTCTCGGCCTGGTATGTGCTCAAGGGCCGCCATCTGCATCTGGCCAAGCGTTCGATGACGGTGGCCGCCTCCTTTGGTCTGGCTGCATCGCTGTCGGTGGTGGTGCTCGGTGACGAATCGGGTTATCTGTCGTCGGAACACCAGAAGATGAAGCTGGCCTCGATAGAAGCCATGTGGAACACCGAGAAAGCCCCGGCGGCCTTCACCGTGTTCGGCATTCCCGACCGCGAAGCACGCGAGACCCACTTTGCCGTGCACATCCCCTGGGTCATGGGCCTGATAGGCACACGCTCGCTGACCACCGAAATCCCCGGCATCAACCAGCTGGTGCTCAATGCCGAAGGTTATATCCGCAACGGTATCGATGCCTATGACGCGCTGCAGACCATTCGCACGGCCAAGACCGATGCCGAGATTCCGGCCGAGGCCCGTCTGCGTTTTGAAAACAACGGCGCGCATCTGGGCTATGCGCTCTTGCTGATGCGCTATGTGGACGATCCGCGCAAGGCCACGGCCCAGCAGATCAAGCAGGCTGCGCTGGATACCGTGCCGCCCGTGGGGCCGCTGTTCTGGACCTTCCGCATCATGGTGGCTTTGGGCATGTTCTTCATCGTGCTGACCGGTACTTTCTTTTACCTGTCCATGCGTCACAAGCTCGACGCCTATCCCTGGCTGCTCAAGGTGGCGGTGCTGTCGATTCCTCTGCCTTGGATTGCGGCCGAGTGCGGCTGGGTGGTGGCCGAGCTGGGTCGCCAGCCCTGGATCATCGAAGGCGTGCTGCCCACGGCCATGGCGGTCTCCAACCTGGGGGCCAGCACGCTGCTGCTGACCATTGCCTGCTTTGTGCTGATCTATACGGTGCTGCTGGTGATCGAGCTCAAGCTCATGGTGCGTGCCATCAAGAAAGGCCCCGAGCACGAGAGCGAGCCTCACCTGAGCTTTTACGAACCCATGATCAAGAAGCTGGCCCGCGCCCGCTGAGCGGCAAGCCAAGGAGTATGAGCAAATGATCTTGCATGAACTGATTACATACGACGTGTTGCGCGTCATCTGGTGGCTGCTGCTGGGCGTGCTGCTGGTGGGCTTTGCCGTGACCGACGGCTTCGATCTGGGCGCCATGGGCCTGCTGCGCGCCACGGCAAAGACCGATGTGGAGCGCCGCACGGCCATCAACTCGGTGGGGCCGGTGTGGGAAGGCAATCAGGTGTGGCTGATTCTGGGCGGCGGTGCCATTTTTGCCGCCTGGCCGCAGCTGTATGCCGTGTCCTTCTCGGGCTTTTATCTGGCCATGTTTGCCGTGCTGGTGCCGCTGATCCTGCGCCCCGTGGCCTTCAAGTTCCGCAGCAAGCACGAAGACGCAGCCTGGCGCAATCGCTGGGACTGGGTGCTGTGCATCACCGGTCTGGTGCCGTCGCTGTTGTTTGGCGTGGCCGTGGGCAATGTGATTCTGGGCGTGCCTTTCCGTCTGGCCGATGACATGCGCATCTACTATGACGGCAGCTTCTTCGGTTTGCTTACGCCGTTTGCGCTGCTCTGCGGCCTGGTGTCGCTGTCCATGCTGCTCATGCACGGCGCGGCCTGGCTGGTTTTCAAGACCGAAGGTGAAGTCTCGGTGCGCGCGGCCCGCTACGGCTCGGTGGCCGCAGTGCTGACCACGCTGCTGTTTGCCGCGGCCGGCGTGTGGCTGGCCATGGGCATCAACGGTTATCAGATCACCAGCGATATCAACCCCGTCGGCCCATCGAACCCGCTGAACAAGACGGCGGCCGTGGCCGCTGGTGCCTGGATGGCCAACTTCAAGTCCTATCCGCTTCTGTGGCTGGTGCCTGGCTTAGGCCTGGTCATGCCGCTGGTCGTGGCCCTGGGCCTGCGCAGCCGCCGTGAATGGCTCAGCCTGCTGGGCAGCGGTCTGGCCATCGCCGGCATCATCCTGACCGTGGGTGCGGCCATGTTCCCCATGATCCTGCCTTCCACCATCGATCCGCGTTTCAGCCTGACAGTCTGGGATTCTTCCTCCAGCCATGTGACGCTGTTCATCATGCTGGTCTGCGTGCTGATCTTTCTGCCGCTGATCCTGATCTACACCAGCTGGGTGTACTCGGTGCTGCGCGGCAAGGTGGATATTGCGGCAATCGCCACCGGCAAAGGCCATTCTTATTGACTGCCCTGAGGCGCTGAGCGCCTTCCCCAACGGGGACGACAGCCTCGCTGCGAGGCGGCTCTTGCTAGCTGTCTCTGGCTTGGAGATCGCCGGTTTCATTCATGTTGACTCGCTTGCAATGTGTGTGATGAACGAATTGTTAGAAAGGATTTTGTATGTGGTACTTCGCGTGGATTCTGGGTCTGCCTCTGGCTGCCGCTTTTGCCGTGCTCAATGCCATGTGGTATGAGCTGATGGATGACGAGGCCACCCGCCGCCGCATCTTGAAGGAGACGGAGTCGGCCGGCCAGGTCTGAGTTCGTTGACTTCAGTCAGCGCAAAAAGGCCGTCCGGTAAAAACCGGGCGGCCTTTTGTATTGCTTTTGAATTGATAGCTTAAAGCGCTTATATATCAAGCGCTACAGCGTATTTTTCTTGAAAATTACTCCGATGCCTTGCCGCGACCGGCGCCGGTGATCTTGTCTTTCAAATCCAGCAGCCGGGTCACGGCCGCGCCCATGCCCATGAGCTGCATGGCCGTCTCGGGCGAGAGGCGCTGCACGTCATCAAACCAGTTCATCAGCTTGTCGATCAGCTCATGCATCTCGCGCATGCGCTGCTGGGCATAGCGTTCCTCGTCGGTGCCCACCTCTTCCAGCATGGCGGCACGCAGCATGGACTGGGTGGGTTCGATCTCGCGGCGGCGGCGCTCTTCGGCCAGGCGCTTGAAAATCTCCCACACATCCTGGGGCGCCTGGAAATACTCGCGCCGGTCACCGGGCTGGTGGCGCAGCTGCACCAGTCGCCAGGCCTGCAATTCCTTGAGGCCCATGCTGACGTTGGAGCGGGAAAACTCCAGTGTCTCGGCGATCTGGTCGGCATTCAGAGGCTGGGCGGACAGAAACAGCAGGGCATAGATCTGGCCCACGGTACGGTTGATGCCCCATCGGCTGCCCATCTCACCAAAGTGTGAAACAAATTGGCGGCTCAGCTCTGAAAGCGGTTTGGCTTGCGTCATGGCCTCAATTGTGCCTGTGCAAAGCGCTTTCAGTGGGGGTGCTGGATCAAGCAAGAGCAATCTGCCCAGCCTTTGACCGGGCTCTGAGCTGTTGCGCTTTGGCGAGCCTTTTGTGGCTTGTTTCAGAAAAGTCGAGACACTGTCAGCAAATTGTCGGGATTGAGCGCAAAATCGCCCCTTCCTTTTTATTACGTGTCGGGTTTCTTACGCTGTCTTTTCTGGCTAGGAGCTCGCTTGACCTGTCGTGCGTAGCTTGGCAGGCCGAGAACCAGATTAGATGGCTAATAGTTCAATATCGTCCCATTCACGCAGCGCGCTGATTGATTGCACCAAGGGCCTGGCCTGCGCGGCCATAGTCTGGCATCACCTGGCGTTCTACGGCCCCATGTCCGAAGTTGCCCATTCCGCCATGCCCGATGTGCTGGACTGGCTGTATGAATATGCCCGCATGGCGGTGCAGATCTTTCTGGTGCTGGGCGGCTACTTGGCAGCGGCCAGCTTGGCGCCGCAAGGACTGGCCCGTTTTGATGCCCCCTGGGCCAAGATAGGCAAACGCTTTGTGCGCCTGGTCGTGCCTTATGCCGTGGCACTGATGGCCACCATCGTCATCTCGGCTGCAATTCGTCCCTGGTTTGATCATGCCTCGGTTTCGGCCGACCCGGACCTGTGGCAGCTGTTCACCCATGCCTTGCTGCTAGAAGGCATTCTGGGCGAGGAGTCGCTCTCGGCCGGTGTCTGGTATGTGTCCATCGATTTTCAGCTGTTTGCCTTGAGCGTTGTGGTGCTGGCTGCCATGCGCTGGCTGCGTGAGCGCTTGGTTCAGCGCGCGGGCGAGCAGGCCCTGGCCCGTTGGTGGCCCTGGGCCATCACCGGCATGCAGGCGCTGGTGGTGGCGGGCACAGCGGCTTCGCTGTTCGCCTTCAATCTCGACGCCGACCTGGATGTCTGGGCGATCTACTTTCTAGGCGCCTATGGCATAGGCATGATGGCTTTTTGGGCCGTGGCCGCCGACAAGCGCAGCACGGCCTGGAACTGGGCCATGCTGATTGCCGCCATGGTGATGGGCGCTTTGGTGCTGGAGTGGCGCGACCGCATCTTTCTGGCGGGCGTCACCGCCTTGCTGCTGATCGTCTGCCTTCGCACCGAGCGCATTGCCAGCTGGAAGGGGCTGACAGCGCTGCGCCGTCTGGGCGAGATTTCTTACTCGGTCTTTCTCATCCACTTTTCCATGTGCCTGCTGGTCAATGCCGTGGTCAGCAATCTCTGGCCTGACTCGGTGGAGGCTGCCATCGGCGGCATGGGCTTTGCCTTTGCGCTTTCGCTTGCCGCAGGCTATCTGCTCTATCAGACGGTGGAGCGCCATGTCACCTCCTGGAGCCAGGCTCTGCGCTGGCAGGCTGGCCTGATCGGTGCCGGCATGCTGACGACTTTGCTGGCCGGCCTGCGCTAGGCGGGCTCTGGTCATCACCCACAAAAAAAGCAGCTTCAATCAGCTGCTTTTTTGTTGGGCGGCTATGCGCTTGGCAACTCAGCGGTGCAGCTCGCCAGCGCTCTCGGGCTGGAATTCGATGGCATCCACGCGCACCGTCACCTGGCCCGTGGGGCTGGGCATCTTGAACTCATCGCCGACCGACAGACCCAGCAGTGCAATGCCCACGGGCGCGAAGATGGATATTTTGTCAGGCGAGCCGTCCATTTCCTTGGGGTAGACCAGGGTCAGCGTGTTGCTCTTGCCGGACTCCAGCATGGTGAAGCGCACGGTGGAATTCATGGTCACCACCTGGGGTGGCATGTCCTTGGGATCGAGCACATCGGCGCGCTCGAGTTCGGCCTCCAGCGCATCGCGGCCGGGAAATGGGCTGTTGTTCTTTTCCAGCAGATTTTCAATGCGATCCAGATCCAAGGACGACAAAGTGATGTGGGGCTTGCGCTCCATGGTGTGACTCCCTTGCAAGATGGTGTGGCCCGTACCCGCTTTCTATGCGCCAAGCGCAAACGGACAAAAGCCCGGGCAACGGTGTTGTCCGGGCCAAGGCATCTCAAAAGCACCAACTTGGTGCGTTGCCCCGATTGTGCTGGCAATGGCCGAAATGTCCTAGCGATCTCGCACCCCCGCAGTGCGGATTGAGTGCGGCGGAATTTTTAGTTTTACTCCTAAATTTATAGCTTATTGTGCTTTTGAATACTGGGGTATGGGCCTGTTTGATTCAAATCCCATTCAAATACGCACAAGACATTGACCTGCCGGTCAAAAGGGTCGAGATAGCCTGGATTGCTCAAATAACTGTATTTATATACAGTTATTTGATGCCAAAGCCACCAGACTCCAGCTCGCACGAGCCCTTCAGTCCCATGACTTTTGTGCGGCCTGCACAGCCGCTCAAAGGCCGTGGTGCGGCCAGCTTCATGGCGCATCGCTTTGTCAAAGACGAACGCCTGGCGTTTGACGATGGCTGGGGGCAGGCGGATGACGGGGAAGATGTGCGGGCCTTGCGCACACAGCTGGAATGGGAGCAGTGCAAGTCCGCGCTCAGCCGCCATGACTCGCCCGATCTGCCCTATCACCTGGGGCTCAATCCCTATCGCGGCTGTGAGCACGGTTGCATTTACTGCTATGCCCGGCCCACGCACAGCTATCTGGGCTATTCGCCGGGGCTGGATTTCGAAACCCGGCTGGTTGTCAAGAGCAACTTTGTGGAGGTGCTGTGCGCCGAACTCAGCAAGCCCAGCCATGTGGCAGCGCCCATCATGCTGGGCTCGGTCACCGATTGCTACCAGCCCATAGAGCGTGATGTGGGCCTGACCCGCCGTGTCATCAAAGTGCTGGGCCAGGCCAGGCATCCGTTTTCCATAGTCACCAAGGGCAGCGGCGTGGAGCGGGACCTGGATCTGCTGGTGCCGCTGGCGCAGCAAAACCTGGTGGCTGTCTATGTCACTCTGACCACTTTGCAACCCGAGCTGGCTCGGCAGCTGGAGCCGCGTGCCGCAGCACCGCATAGGCGCTTGCGCACGATTCGCACGCTGGCCGAGGCCGGCGTGCCCATAGGCGTCAGCTTGGCGCCGCAGATTCCATTTCTGAATGACGATCTGGAGCAGGTGCTGGCAGCCGCCAGCGACGCCGGTGCGCGCCAGGCTTTCTACGCCGTGCTGCGCCTGCCCTGGGAAGTGGCGCCGCTGTTTGCCGAGTGGCTGAAGCTGCACTACCCCGACCGCGCCCAGCGCGTGATGGAGCGCGTGCGGGATTTGCATGGCATCAGCGAAGAGGGCCGGGCCGAAGGCAAGGTCTATAGCAGCCAGTTTGGCCAGCGCATGAAGGGCAACGGGGTCTGGGCCGATATGCTGGGCCAGCGCTTTGCACTGGCTTGCCGTAAGCTGGGGTTGAACCGCGAGCGGGTGATGCTGGACTGCAGCCACTACCATGCGGCGAATCTTTCCGGCCAGCAAAGCCTGTTTTAAAGCGAAGGCGTCGCAGGCTCTCTAGCCCTGTGCTTGCCCCGCCGCCGGCTCGGCAATTTGCCTGCGCGCAGAATGCGGAGCCTGACTAATTTGGGCCTGTCAAACACCTGTTTGCATTGCCTGTACGGCATCCGACCGACTGTGCTCAACAGCGCGTGTGGATTTTCCTGCTTGATCAACCGTTTTTTGACCCGGCCCCAAGCCGGCCGCTTGCTTGATGAGTGCTTCTTCGATTTCCTGCCGGCCCGATATGTCTTCGCTCGGCCGCGTCCGCGCATCGTGGCCGGCTGTCTTCATGCTGGGCTGCACAACCCTGTTCTTATTGGTGCTTGGACATGAAGGGCGTCGCGTTGCACAGCTGTTCGTTCTGATGGTGCCGGCCCTGGTCTGGCTCAGCTGGCCGGTGCGCAGCACGGCATGGCTGCAGGCCAGACGCATTCTGGTATGGGCCTGGATCATATTGTTTGTGGTGGACGCTGGCGTGCGCATCTATCTGATGGATGCCTATGGCGCAGCGCCTGACAGTGCCCTGGTGCTTGGCGCGATGGCCAATACCAATTGGCGCGAGGGCTCTGAATATCTGTCCATGCATTGGCGCAGTGCGGCCTTGTTTGGAGCGGGTTTTGCCGCGGTGGCGGCTAGCGTTTGGTATCTGACCGGGAGGTCCGCACGACAACTGTCTGCTCCGGGCAGAGGGAGCCAAGCCCTGTGCTTGATCATCGTGTTGTTCTGCCTGCTGGCATACACCAGCAAGCCCTGGCGCCGCTTGTATCCGGCCGTGTTCTGGGTGCAATGGAGCCAGTCGGTGCAGATGTTGCAGCACAGCTGGCTCAATCAGCAGCAAGAGCGAGAGCAGGTGCTGGCACGTGCCACGGCCGCCAAGCCCGTGGTTGGGCGCAAAGAGCCGTCCACGGTGGTTTTGCTTCTGACCGAAAGCATCAACCGCGACAACCTCTCGCTCTATGGCTATGGACGCATGACCAACCCGGGTCTGCGAGTGCATCAGCAGCAGCTGGGTGAGCAGCTGACGGTGCTGCGCAATGCCTGGTCGGTGGATGCCAGCACCTTGCCCGCCGTGCGCAATCTGTTCTCTTTCGGAGCGCCGGATGCGGTGGATTCGCAGCATCTGGTCTCCCTGGCTAGAGCGGCTGGGTACAAGGTGTGGTGGATCAGCAATCATGACGATGTCGCCATTGAACAGCAGCATGCCAGGCTGGCGGATGTGACGCAGATGGTCAACAAGACACCGGGGCGCTCGACGGCTTCGCTGGATGAGGAGATGCTCGATGAGCTGCACACGGCGCTGAGCGACGCTTCGTCCGAGCGCAAGTTCGTGATCGTCCACATGTTGGGCGCGCATCCGCATTACCGGCTGAGATTTCCCAAAGGTCAGAATCCCTTTGACGACGATGTGGATGCGGTCGATGTGCAGATGGAAAAAAATGGCCGCGCTGCCTGGGTGCGCCATCTCCGCGAGGAGTACGACTCGGCGCTGCTCTATCACGACTCGGTGGTATCGAAAATGCTGCAGCTGACCAGAGATGTCGCCAAGCCCCAAAACCATGTGGCCTGGATGTATTTGTCTGACCATGGCCAGGAGGTCGGCCATGTCGGCAACCATGTAGGGCATAGCCCGGGCACTGCGGGCGGCTACCGTATACCGGCCATCGTCTGGCAGGCGAATGCTTCGGTCGGCGGGGCCGGCGAGGTGGCAAAAGAGATGGCAAGAAGGCCTTTTCGCTCGGATTGGGCTGCCTGGACGCTGGCCGATTTGCTGGCACTGAAATGGCAGGGCCAGGCTGCTGGGCGCAATGTGCTGGCCCATCCCTATTACTGGGAAGCTCCGCGCCTGCCGGCTGCCGTGTCCTCGTTCATGGATTGATTCTGCCCCCTCAGCTTGCATCCAGAAAGGAGCGCACCAGCAAACTCTCGCTGCGCTCCTTCATGCAATACACATAGGTGGTCGTGCTGGCCGGATCGCCCGCAATGCGCACGGGCTTGAAGCGGGTATCGGGAATGAATTCGGCTTCCGACACCGCACCCAGACCCAGGCCGCGCGCCACGGCTTCGCGTATGGCTTCGCGGCTGCCTATCTCCAGGCTCAGTTGGGGCTTGACGCCTGCGGCCTGCAGCGCGGCTTCCATGGCGGTGCGGGTGGTCGATCCCTGCTCGCGCAGCAGCAGGGGCTGGCCTTGCAGCTCGCGGATATCGATCTGTTGGCGCCGCGCAAAAGGGTGCTCCACATGGGCAAACACAATGATGGCGTGGCGCGCATATTCGCGGGCCATCAGCTCGGGCCGCTCATACAGGCCGGCCAGCACGGCCACATCGGTGCTGTAGTTCTCCAGGTCCTGCAACACCTGCTGGGAGTTGCCCATGCGAATCGATAGCTGCATGCCGGGGTAGCGGGCCCGGTAGGCGGCCACCATCTCGATCACATGAAACGGGCCCACGGCGCCTATCTTCAACTCGCCCTGATTGAGCTTGCCGGAGTCGCGCAAAAAATACTCGGCCTCGGACTCCAGCGCCAGCAGCTTTTGCGACAGCAGCAGCAACTTGCGGCCGGCGCCGGTCAAACTCATGCGATAGCCCTGGCGGTGAAAAAGCTCGATCTGGCTTTGCCGCTCCAGTGCGGCGATCTGGCTGGAAATAGTGGGCTGGCTCACGCCCAGGGTGCGGGCGGCGGCGCTCAGGCTGCCTTGCTGGGCCACGGCAATCAGGGCGCGGTAGCGGGCGGTGCTCATGAAAATTTCATCTCAAGGTTTGATCTATGGAAGCTGTTCAAACCAATTCTGAAACTTTCATATTGCAGAAATATGTCGTCCCTACCATTGACTCCAACGCAGGGCAAATGCCGCTGCAAACGAAGTCAACGCAAAGGATGGACCACATGAAGATGACCCGTAAAGCCTGGCTGCAAGGCGCAGCCGCAAGCCTGGCCCTGGTGGCGACAGGGACCTGGGCGCAGCAGCCCACCGAACTGCGTGTGGGCCTGATTCCCTCGGAGGACGCCCAGGCCATGATGCGTGCCAGCCAGCAGGTGATGGACCAGCTGGCCGCCAAGACCGGCATGAAGATCAAGCCCTTTGTGGCCAACGACTACAACGGCGTGATCGAAGCCATGCGCTCGGGCAAGATCGACGTGGCTTACTTCGGCCCGTTCTCCTATGTGCTGGCCAGCCAGCTGGCCCATGCCGAGGCTTTTGCCATTCCCGTAGCCAAGAAGTCGGGCAAAAGCTCCTACCAGAGCATCATCATCAGCCGTAAGGACAAGGGCCCGATCAGCGTGGCCCAGCTGCAGGGCAAGACTTTTGCCTTTGTGGATCCCAGCTCGGCATCGGGCCATCTGTTTCCCAAGGCCGGCCTCAAGGGCGAGGGCGTGGATACCGACAAATACTTCTCCCGCGTGATCTTCTCGGGCTCGCATGACGCCAGCATCATGGCGGTGGCCAACGGCAAGGTCGATGCGGCGGCCGTGGCCGACCCCATTTTTCAGACTGCTGTGGCCAAGGGTCATGTGAAGGCCGAGGATTTCCAGATCGTCTGGCGCTCGCAGCCCATCCCCGAATCGCCCATGGCCTGGCGCAAGAGCCTGGATGCGGCCACCAAGCAGAAAGTGGCAGCCGCACTGGCCGAGATCAAGGGCCTGCCCTGGGGCGATCGCGGTGAGCTCAACGGCTTTGCACCCACCAACGACCAGGCCTATGACGTGGTACGCCAGACGGCCAAGGCGCTGAATCTGGAACTGGGGAAGATGAAATGATCAGCATCCGCAATCTGCGCAAAAGCTATGGCAGCAACCATGTGCTGCACGGCATAGACATGGATGTGAAGGCCGGTGAGTTTGTGGTGATGTTGGGCCTGTCGGGCGCGGGCAAATCCACCTTGCTGCGCTGCATGAACGGCCTGAACCAGCCCGACAGCGGCACGCTGCAAGTGGGCGGCATCGATCTGATGCAAAAGCACTCGCGCCGCGAACTGGCCCGCCATGTGGCCATGGTGTTTCAGCACCACAACGTGGTGCAGCGCCTGTCGGTGCGCAAGAACGTGCTGACCGGCCGTCTGGGCCAGGTGGGCACGCTGGCCTCGGTGCTGCAGCTGTTCAGGCAAAGCGATATTGAACTGGCCCAGCAGTGTCTGGAGCGAGTGGGCCTGGCCCACAAGGCCGATGAGCGCACCCAGGCCTTGTCCGGCGGGCAGATGCAGCGCGTAGGCATTGCTCGCGCCCTGGCCCAGCAGCCGCAGGTAATTCTGGCCGATGAACCTGTGGCCAGCCTGGACCCCAAGACCGCGCGCAGCGTGCTGCAGTATCTGCGCGATGCCACGCGGGAGATGGGCATTGCCGTGGTCTGCAATCTGCACCAGGTCGATTACGCCCGCGAATTTGGCGACCGCGTGGTGGGTCTGGCCCAGGGCCGCATGGTGTTCGATGGCGCGCCCGCCGATCTGGACGAGGCCGCTCTCGATGCCATTTATCACAGTGCACAGCAAGAGGCGCAGCCTGCGGCGCAGGGCAGCGAAGCCAGAACCGGGTTGACGCCCGCCGGCGTCTGGCTGCCTGCCAGTGCTTCGATGGCCGCCACGGCAGGAGGTCTGTGATGAGCAGCAATACTTTGAACACCCAACGTGACGGCTGGCAGTGGACGGCGGGCCGGCCCGAAGGCAAAGGCGGCTGGCTGGGCTATGCGGCGCTGGCGCTGGCCATTGCCTGGCTGCTGCACTGGAGCGCAGGCGGCGCGCAGATGAGCTGGGGCGAGCTGGCTGGCGGCATGCCGCAGATAGGCGATTTTCTGACCCGCTCCGTGCCGCCGGACATGTCCATACTGCCGCGCCTGTGGGCTCCGGCGCTGGAGACGATTCAGATCGCCATCTGGGGCACGCTGCTGTCCGTCATGCTGGCGCTGCCGCTGTCCTTCATCGCGGCCAGCAATCTACACAGCTGGCACTGGCTGCGTCGCATCACGCGCCAGTTCCTCAACGTGGTGCGCAGCATCAACGAACTGATCCTGGCCCTGGTCTTTGTCTCGGCCGTGGGTCTGGGCCCTTTCCCCGGCGTGCTGGCTCTGGCTCTGCACGGCATGGGCATGCTGGGCAAGTTCTTTGCCGAGGCGATTGAAGAAATCGACGACGGCCCGCTGCAAGCCCTGCGCAGCGCCGGCGCCAGTCAGCTGCAGATCATTGCCTTTGGCGTGGTGCCCCAGGTGATCACGGCCTGGATTGCTGTGGTGCTGTATCGCTTCGAGGTCAATCTGCGCTCTGCCACCGTGCTGGGCATGGTGGGAGCCGGCGGTCTGGGCTTTGAGCTGGTCAGCAGCCTCAAGCTGTTCCGCTACCAGGAAACCGCCACCTGCATCATCGTCATCACGGTGATGGTGATTGCCGCCGACCTGGTTTCCAACGCGCTGCGCAGCCGCATCCAGCAAGGCGCACGTCACTGAAGGCGGCACTTGGATCGCGATGGTGCTACTTTGAATACTCCTGAAACGTGAGCGACAAGCGCTTTTGAATCAAGCGCTTCAGGCAGATTTCGTTTGAAAATTATTGAGAAGGCTTTTCCCGTGTGGACTTATCACAACCCCGTGCGCATCAGCGTCGGCAATGGCAGCCTGGATCAGTTGCCGGCCTTGCTGGCAGGCCGCAACTGCCTGCTGGTCACCTTCCCGGAAGCCGAAAGCCTGGGCCTGGTGCAACGCGTGCGCAGCCTGATCGGCGAGCAGCTGCGTGGCGTGATCGACAGCATCCAGCCCAACCCCGATGTGCAGTGGCTGGCTCCCTTGTATGAGCAGGTGCAGCGCGAGCATGCCGATGTGCCCGTTATCGTGGCTCTGGGCGGCGGCAGTGCCATTGACTCGGCCAAGGCCCTGATCTGTGCCACGGTTTCGGGCCGTTTTGCCGATCTGCTCTCGGTATTGCAGCAGGGTGCGCAACTGCCGCCCGGGCTGCACAAGAGTTTGATTGCTGTTCCCACCACCGCCGGCACCGGTAGTGAAGTCACGCCCTGGGCCACGATCTGGGATCAGGCCGGCGGCAGCAAATACTCGCTGCACCAGCCGCAGACCTGGCCCGAGGCGGCCATCATCGATGCCGAACTCATGGCCAGCCTGCCAGCAGCGGCCACGCTGGCTTCGGGGCTGGATGCCTTGTCGCACGCGCTGGAATCGATCTGGAATGTGAACCGCAACCCGGTCTCCATGTCGCTGGCCGTGCAAGCCGCGCGCCGCTGCCTGGCCGTGCTGCCTGCGTTGATGCAGGATCTGCCCAATCTGCAGCTGCGCGCCGAGATGGCCCAAGCCGCGCTGTTGGCGGGGCTGGCGTTTTCCAACACCAAGACGGCGCTGGCGCATTCGCTGTCTTACGACATCACGCTGCAGCATGGCGTGCCGCACGGTATCGCCTGCTCCTTCAGCCTGCCCCTGGTGCTGGAGATGGCGCTGGGCGCCGACGATGTGGCCGATGCTGCGCTGCTGTCCATCTTTGATGCCTCCACCGCCACCGTGGCCGTGCAACGCCTGAGCGCTTTTTTGCAAAGCCTGGGCGTGGCCACCGAGCCCGAGCGTTACGGCGTGGCCCCGCAAGACTGGGCCGCCATGCTGCACAAGGCCGCCAGCGGCCCGCGCGGGCGCAACTTCATTCGTTCCCTGGCCTGAAATTCCTCTGCTCAAACCCTCAAAAATCATGAACTCCATCGCTACTACCGAAGCCCAAGCCCTGTCGTTGGCCGGCGCGCCAAACGCCGATATCTCTCCTCTGCAGGCCGTCATCTTTGACTGGGCCGGCACGCTGGTGGACTTTGGCTCGCTGGCGCCCACGCAGATCTTTGTCGAAGCCTTTGCCACTTTTGGCATCACCATCACCCTGGCCCAGGCGCGCGGGCCCATGGGCCTGTCCAAATGGGATCACATCCACCAGCTGCTGCAAGAGGAAAGCATTGCCAGCCAATGGCAAACCGCTTTTGGCTACGCGCCGGGCCATGACGATGTGGATGCCATCTATGCCCGCTTCATGCCCATGCAGATCGCCAAGGTGGCCGAGTTCTCCGACCCGATTGCCGGTGCGCCCGAGCTGCTGGTCTGGCTGCGCGCCAATGGCCTGAAGGTGGGCTCTTGCTCCGGTTACCCGCGCGAGGTGCTCAACCAGCTGCTGCCGCAGGCCGCAGCTGCCGGTGTGCAGCCCGACTATGTGGTGGCCGGCGACGAGCTGGATGCAGGCGGCCGTCCCGGCCCGTATATGGCGCTGGCCAATGTGCTGGCCCTGGCCGTCAGCGATGTGCGTGCCTGTGTGAAGGTGGACGACACCGTGCCCGGAATTTCGGAAGGTCTGAACGCCGGCATGTGGACCGTGGGCCTGAGCCTGTCGGGCAATGAAGTGGGCTACTCGGTGCAGGAATATGCCCAGGCCGCCCCGGCCGAGGTAGAGGCCCGCGTGGCCGCAGCCGAAGCCAAGCTCAAGCAAGCGGGAGCCCACCATGTGGTGCGCAGCGTGGCCGATCTGCCGGTCGTGTTGGCGCAGATCGCCGCCGATATGCGCAGCGGTAAAACACCGGTTTGAGCTTTACCTGTCTGCGCTGGCTGCTCATGTTTTGAGTGAGTCAGCGGCGTAGCCGCTGCAGCTGCTGCGAGCCCGCTACGATGGCAGATAAACGCCGCCTCCATGCTTTTCGGTGTGGGGGCGGTTTTTGCTTGGGAGATAGAAAAATGCTGTTGATCGTAGGCACGGTGCGCCTGCCGCCCGAAAACCTGGAACGCGCCAAACCGGCCATGCAGGCCATGGTGCAGGCATCGCGCGCCGAAGCAGGCTGTCTGGAATACGGCTATGCCGAGGATGTGCTGCAGCCCGGGCTGATCCATGTGAAGGAGCGTTGGACCGACCAGGCCGCACTGGACGCGCATTTTGCGTCGGCGCATCTCCAGCTCTGGCGTGCGGCCTGGCCTGTGCTGGGGATTGGCGAGCGGGATTTACGTGTCTATGAGGTTCAGCCGCCGCGCGCGACCTGAGCGACCTGAACCTGGTTCAGCGAGCCCGCGCCGCAGCGCAGGCTCGTGAGCTTCAGATTTCAGCGCAGAAAGCGCTCGGCCAGTTGGCTCCAGAACGCTGCGCCATAGGGCAGGTTGAGGTCGTTGAAGTCGTACTTCGGGTTGTGCAGACCACGCCCGCCGTCGGACGGGCCGTTGCCTATGCGCACCAGCGCGCCGGGGCAGCGCTGCAGCATATAGGCAAAGTCTTCGCTGCCCATGAGCTGAGGGAAGGCCGCGTTCACTGCCTCGGCCCCCACCAGATCCGTGGCCACCTGGGCTGCAAGCTCTACTGCCTGGGCGTTGTTGGCCAGTGCCGGGTAGCCTTGCACATAGTTGATTTCCGCCTGCGTGCCATGACCTTGGGCAATGCCGGTGATGAGCTCGGTAATGCGTTCCTTGAGCAGGCTGCGCACGGCCGGCGAGTGAGAGCGCACGCTGATGCCGATTTCGGCATCGGCCGGAATCACGTTCAGCGCATCGCCCGAGCGCAGACGACCTACGGTCACCACGGCCGATTCGTTCGGGTCCACATTGCGTGCCACCACCGTTTGCAGGCTGGTGACGATGGCGGCGGCTGCCACCAGCGGATCCACGGCCAGATGCGGGCGTGCGGCATGGCCGCCCACGCCGACAATCTTCACGTACACGCGGTCGCCGGCCGCCATGAAGGAGCCGCTGCGCATGGCGAACTGGCCTTGCGGCAAACCAGGGTGGTTGTGCATGGCGTAGACGGCATCGCAGGGAAAGCGCTCGAACAGGCCTTCCTCCACCATGGCCTTGGCGCCGCTGTCGAAGCCGCGCTCTTCGGCCGGCTGGAAGATCAGGTGCAGCGTGCCGCTGAAGTTGCGGTGACGCGCCAGATATTTGGCCGCGCCCAGCAGCATGGTCATATGGCCGTCGTGGCCGCAGGCATGCATGCAGCCGGCGATGCGGCTGGCATGCTCGGCGCCGGTGGCTTCCTGAATCGGAAGCGCATCCATATCGGCGCGAATGCCCAGGCTGCGGCTGCCATCGCCGTGGCGCAGCGTGCCGACCAGGCCCGTACCGCCAATGCCGCGCGTGACCTCGTAACCCCATTCGGCCAGCTTGCCCGCGATGAAGTCGGAAGTGCCGTGCTCGGCAAAAGCCAGCTCCGGGTTCTGGTGCAGGTGGCGGCGAATGGAAACCAGCTCCTGCTCATAGGGCAGGAACTGGGCGATACGGGCGAAGCTCGCCTGTCGCGTAGCGGTAGCTGTCATTCGAGAACGATGTTATTGGCCTTGGCGATGCGCGAGTAGAACTTGATGCGCTCGACGATCTCGGCACGGTAGGCCTGGGGTTTGAGCTCTTCCGGCACCATCATGCCCTTGTCGGCCCAGACGGTATGGGTTGCTGGGTCTTGCAGCACCGTGCGCATGGCCTGGTAGAGGCGGTCGATGATAGGTTGAGGGGTCTTGGCCGGTGCAGCGATGCCGGTCCAGGAGGTGAGGTTCAGATCGGGCAGCTTCAGCTCGGCAAAGGTGGGTACGTCGGGCAGCTGGGCCACGCGCTGAGGGGCGGCCACGGCGAGAGCACGCAGCTTGCCGTTTTTGATGCTGGCCAGATTGGTGGACAGGTTGTTCCAGGCCAGTTGCACCTGGCCCGACATCACGTCCGTGATGGCCACGCCGGCACCGCGATAGGGCACATGGGTGATGTCAATCTTGGTCTGGGTCTTGAGCAGCTCCATGCTCAGGTGCGAGACGGAGCCGGTGCCTGCGCTGGCGTAGTTCAGCTTGCCGGGGTTGGCCTGGGCGTATTTGACGAGATCGGCGAATGTGCGCACGGGCAGGCTGGCGTTGACCAGCAGCACATTGGACAGGCGGTCGATCAGCGTGACGGGGGCAAAGTCATTGACTGCGTCATAGGGCAGCTTGGGGGTGACGGCGGGATTGACCACATGCGTGCTTTGCGAGGTGACGATCAGCGTGTAACCATCGGGCTTGGCCTTGGCGACAAAGGCCGAGCCCAGAGAGCCGCCGGCGCCGCCCTTGTTGTCCACGATGACGGGAACGCCCAGCAGGCGGCTCAGGCGGTCGGCCATCAGGCGGCCCGAGTTATCGACCGAGCCGCCTGGCGTGAAAGGCACGACCAGGGTAATGGGCTTGTTGGGGTAGGGCGCCTCGGCATGAGCGAGAGGGGACAGGCCGGCAGCAGCGGCCAAGCTTACGAATTCGCGACGGTTGATGTGCATGTTATGTCTCAATGGATAAGGCGCGAGATTACGTAGGCTGCTGCCGCTCGGCAAACGACATTCGCATCATGCGCGATGACATAATGTCATCGCTCGCATCATGAAAATCCGCTCTCCCTCACTGGTCGAACTGCACGCATTCCTGGCGGTCTGCCGCCATGGAAGTTTTCGCCGTGCGGCCGATGAACTCTGTGTCACGCAAGCCGCCGTCAGCCGCGCCGTGCAGCGGCTGGAAGAGCATTTGCCGGGCGGCCGCCTGTTTGAGCGCAACTCGGCCGGGGTATCGCTCACGGCGCGCGGAGAGCAGTTGCGCAAGCTGACCGAGCGCCATGTGCTGGCGCTGGAGCTGGCGGCCGAGACGCTGGGTCGGGCCTCCATGCCGCAGCTGGTGCGCCTGAGCGTGATCCCGACATTGTCCATTCAATGGCTTATGCCGCGCCTGCCCGAGTTCAATCGGCGCAACCCCGAGGTGCATGTGGAGCTGCGGCAGTTCAAGCATGACGAAGACTTCACGCGCGACGATGTTGATTTATGGGTGGAGGTCAAACGCCCCAACCGCCGCTGGCCCGAGCAGGTGCAAGCCCGCTATCTGCTGGGGCGTGAACTGGTTCCCGTATGTGCGCCGGCCTTGAGTCCTCAATTCCATCGGCCCGGCGATTTTCTGGCGGCCAGCCTGCTGCACCACACCAATTTCCCGGACAACTGGGCGCTGTGGTTCGCCCAGGCCGGCGTGGCCTGCAAGCCGCAACTGGGCCCGGGCTTTGATCTGACCATGCATCTCATCGTGGCCGCCAAGGCAGGCATAGGCGTGGCCGTGGTGCCGCGCAGTCTGGTGCAAAAAGAGTTGCAGGCGGGCGAACTGGTGATGCCGTTTGACATCTCCGTCTCCTGTGGTCGCGGTTATTACCTGTGCTGGAATCAGGATGCTCCCAGCTTTGCGGCGCGAGACAAATTTGCGGCCTGGCTGGCCGAGCAGGCAGATGCAGAAAATCCGCCAGAAGGTGGCGCGTCCAGCGCGCGATAAGAAGGTGTTGACGGTCTTGCCTCAACCCTTGGGGTCAATGCTTTTGCGAGAGCGCCTGAAGTTCATCCATTAGGCACTGGATCGGCATGCCGTGTCCGGTCATTGAAGCCCGTACTGTGCTGGATTGATGGGCATGACAGTTCTTTGAGTTTGTATGGGGCTGTACCTGGATTTCCGTGGCTGCCGGTGATGTACTGCAGACCGGAACAAGGAGTTTTGGATGGGAAAAAGCACCAGCGGCTGGATCAACGGTTTGGTGGGGGTGGCGATATTTGCGGGTTCGCTGCCTGCAACCCGCGTGGCGGTGGCCGAGCTGGATCCGGTGTTTCTGACCAGCGCCCGGGCCGCGATTGCGGCCGTCCTGGGTCTGGCTTTGCTGCTCTTGCTGCGCCAGCCCCGGCCGACGCTGGCCGATGCACCTGCGCTGCTGTTCACAGCAATAGGCTGCGTGCTGGGCTTTCCTTTGCTGACGGCTTTGGCGCTGCAGCATGTCACCTCGGCGCATTCCATCGTCTTTCTGGGGCTGCTGCCTTTGTGCACGGCTCTTTTTGCCGTGCTGCGCGCGGGGGAGCGTCCTCGCCTGCCGTTCTGGTTGTTCTCCGTGGTGGGTGCCGCCTTTGTTGCCGGCTATGCCGCCATGGGAGACGTGGAGGCCTCGCTGAAAGGCGATATGCTGATGCTGGCGGCGGTGCTCGTGTGCGGCATGGGCTATGCCGAAGGTGCCCAGCTTTCGCGCAAGCTGGGCGGCTGGCAAGTCATCAGCTGGGCTTTGGTGTTCTCGCTGCCCGTCATGCTGCCCCTGGCCTTGCTGAATATGCCGCAGTCGCTGGAGAGCGTGGGTGCTGCGGCCTGGATCGGCCTGGCCTATGTGTCTGTCTTCAGCATGCTGATCGGCTTTGTGTTCTGGTATCGCGGTCTGGCTCAGGGCGGGATTGCTGCCGTCGGCCAGCTTCAGTTGCTCCAGCCCTTTGTGGGGCTGGGCCTGGCAGCATTGCTGCTGCAGGAAACCGTGAGCTGGACGATGCTCGTCGTGACCCTGGTTGCCGTGGTCTGTGTCGGCGGCGCCAAGAAATACGCTTGATCGTTGCGCGGCAACTGGCCGACAGTCAATGCCGGGTGTGAGACGCTGAGAAAAGATCAGATCTCTGGGCTTGCGGCAGTTTCATACCAGTGCCTGGACCGGTTCACGACAGCCACCACGACCAGCATCACGGGAACTTCAATCAACACCCCGACCACGGTTGCCAGCGCCGCGCCCGAATGCAGACCGAAAAGGCTGATGGCGGTAGCCACCGCCAGCTCGAAGAAATTGCTGGCGCCAATCAAGGCGGATGGGCCGGCCACGCAGTGCGCCACGCCCAGCTTTCTGTTCAGCCAGTAGGCCAGCCCGGAGTTCAGCACCACCTGTATGAGGATGGGCACGGCCAGCAGCGCGATCACCAAAGGCTGCTCCAAAATGGTTTTTCCCTGGAATGCGAACAGCAGCACCAAGGTGGCAAGCAGTGCCAGCATG
Source organism: Comamonas aquatilis (assembly GCF_965139575.1). Lineage (NCBI taxonomy): Bacteria > Pseudomonadati > Pseudomonadota > Betaproteobacteria > Burkholderiales > Comamonadaceae > Comamonas > Comamonas aquatilis. Next base: position 24,842 of record NZ_CBCSIW010000028.1, read on the forward strand.
GACAGCGAACCCATCGCGGCACTTGCCCGCTGCAATGCGGCCTCGCCCCGACGCAGAAGCTGCTGGCGCAGTATCTGGGCGATGGTCACGGGTATGAGGATGTACAGCAGCACCGATACCAGCAAGGTATCCCACGGCACGCTGATGGAGGAGATGCCCAGCAGCAGCGCCACGATGGGCGCAAAAGCCAGCAGCATGATGGCGTCGTTCAAGGCCACCTGGGAAAGCGTGAAATACGGATCGCCCTTGCACAGCTGGCTCCAGACAAACACCATGGCCGTGCAAGGCGCAGCAGCCAGCAAAATCAGGCCGGCCACATAGCTGTCCACCTGCGCGGGGTCCAGCCATTGTGCAAACAGCTGGCGCAGAAAAAGCCAGGCCAGCAAGGCCATGGAGAAAGGCTTGACGCCCCAGTTGATGAACAGGGTCACGCCAATGCCGCGTGCATGCGACTTCACCCGCGACAGGGCTGAGAAGTCGATCTTGACCAGCATGGGAATGATCATCACCCAGATCAGCAGGCCTACCGGGAGATTGACTTTTGCCACTTCCATGGCAGCGATGGCGTGGCTCAACGCCGGCATCCAGTGGCCCAGGGCAATGCCGGCGATGATGCAAAGCAGCACCCATACCGTCAGATAGCGCTCAAAGCCACCCATGACAGGTTGTGCAGAACCGGGTACTTTCATCTCAGGATGCTCCGATGTCGTCAAGCAGTGGCTGCAAGGCGGCGTTGTCCAGGGTCTCAAACGGCAGCCGTGCCAGCTGCAGCATGCGGTAGGCGATGGCCTGACGGGTCAGCTCAAAGCGTTGCCGCTGCTCTGACTCGCTTGCCGCCGAGGGATCTGGATAGCTCCAGTGGGCCTGCAAGGGCGCGCCGGGCCACAGAGGGCAGGGCTGGGCCGCTGCGCTATCGCACACGGTGATGACCACTCGCATCGGAGGCGCACCGGCCTCGGCAAAGCGGTCCATGTTTTTGCTGCAAAGCCCGGACACCTCAACGCCCGCAGCGCTCAGGGCTGCAATCGCCTGCGGATGGATGCGGCCGCTGGGCGAGGCGCCTGCGCTGTAGGCGCGGGCATCCACACCCATAATCCCGGCCCAGTGGTTGAACATGGCTTCAGCCAGCACGCTGCGAGCCGAGTTGTGCGTGCACAGCACCAGTACATTCGTCGTCATTTCAGCAAGCCTGGTTGTTGGCGGGGCAGCAAGCATCGGGTTTGAGCTCGCAGCCGGCGCCTTCGCAGCAGTTGTCCGTCAGATAGCCCAGGACGCCATTCATCCGTGCAAAGTCGGCGCGATAAATGAGATTGCGGCCGATGCGCTCCTGCGTCACCAGACCGGCGTTGCTCAGCTCCTTCAGGTGAAATGACAGCGCCGTGGCCGCAACGCCCAGTTGCTCAGCCAATATCGAGGGCGTCAGCCCTTGAGCGCCGGCAACCACCAAGACTCGGAAGACGCGCAGGCGTACCTGGTTCGCAAGAGCGGCCAAGGATTTGATGATTTGCTCTTCATTCATACTTCAATAATAGTTGAAATATTGAATTAATTCAGAAAATTTTCTGAAATGCAGCGCTGAACAAGCCGCAAAGAGCGGCAATTTTGGGCCAGCGACTGGCCCTTGGGGCCCGCCGCTGGATCAGGCTTTATCGCTGGGTTTACAGCTGCGCCGCGTGATGGCGCAGATGGTCGTCGATAAAGCTCTGAATGAAGTAGTAGCCATGGTCGTAGCCGGGCTGGCGGCGCAGCGTCAGCGGCTGGCCGGCCTTGGCGCAGGCAGCTTCAAAGGCTTCGGGCAGCAGCTGCTTTTCCATCAGAAATTTATCGGCCAGGCCCTGGTCGACAAGGATGCCGGCCGGGTAGGGGGCTTGCGTCTGCGCGACCATCAACTCGCTGGCGTCATGTTGGGCCCATTCGGCCTGGTCCTCGCCCAGGTAGCCGCTAAAGGCTTTCTGGCCCCAGGCGCAGTTGACGGGGTTGGCAATCGGCGCAAAGGCCGAGACGCTTTTGAAGCGGCCGGGGTGGCGCAGTGCCAGCGTCAGCGCGCCGTGACCGCCCATGCTGTGGCCGAAGATGCCCAGGCGCTGCAGATCCACCGGCAGCTTGGCACCGATCAGCGGCAACAAGTCGTTGAGGATGTAGCTTTCCATACGCCAGTGCAGGGCCCAGGGTTTGGTGGTGGCATCAAGATAGAAACCTGCGCCCACGCCAAAGTCCCAGGCATCGGCTTCGCCAGGCAGGCCGGCGCCGCGCGGGCTGGTGTCGGGGCAGATCAGAGCGATATTCAGCTCGGCCGCCAAACGCTGGGCGCCGGCCTTGGTCATAAAGGTTTCTTCGGTGCAGGTCAGGCCGGCCAGATAGATCAGCGCCGGCACCTTTTCGCCCATCACGGCCTTGGGCGGCAGATAGACCGAGAACTTCATGGTCAGGCCGATCTCGCTGGAGAAATGCTCGTAATAGCGCTGGGCGCCGCCAAAGCAGGCGTGGGCGGTTTTGAGTTCAAAAGAGTGGGACATGGATGCTCCTGAATACAAAGCTGCATGCGTAAGTAGAACAAGGGTTTCAAGCCTTTTGATGCCTGAAACCCTTGTTTTGAAAGCGCTAACAGCTCGTGTTTTTGCTTATTCTGCGTAGTTAACCACTGAACGAATCGACTTGCCTTCATGCATCAGGTCAAAGGCTTCGTTGATCTTGGCCAGTCCCATGGTGTGGGTCACAAAGGGCTCGAGCTGAATCTTGCCGGCCATGGCGTCTTCCACCATGCCGGGCAGCTCGCTGCGGCCCTTGACGCCGCCAAAGGCCGTGCCCATCCACTTGCGGCCGGTTACCAGCTGGAAGGGGCGGGTGGAGATTTCCTGGCCGCTGCCGGCCACGCCGATGATGACGGACTGACCCCAGCCGCGGTGGGCGCATTCCAGTGCGGCGCGCATTACCTGGGTGTTGCCAATGCACTCGAAGCTGTGGTCCACGCCCCAGCCGGTCATCTCGACGATGACTTGCTGGATGGGCTTGTCAAAGTCCTTGGGGTTCACGCAATCGGTGGCGCCGAAGGTCTTGGCCAGCTCGAACTTGCCGGGGTTGGTGTCGATGGCGATGATGCGACCGGCCTTGGCCAGTTGCGCGCCCTGGATCACGGCCAGACCGATGCCGCCCAGGCCAAACACGGCCACCGTATCGCCTTCCTGTACCTTGGCCGTGTTCTTCACAGCGCCTAGGCCGGTGGTCACGCCGCAGCCCAGCAGGCAGACCTGCTCGGGGTTGGCATCGGGGCTGATCTTGGCCAGCGACACGGCTGCTACCACGGTGTATTCGCTGAAAGTCGAGCAACCCATGTAGTGGTAAATCGGCTCGCCGTTGTAGCTGAAACGGGTGGTGCCGTCGGGCATCACGCCCTTGCCCTGGGTGGCACGCACGGCGGTGCACAGGTTGGTCTTGCCGCTCTTGCAGAACAGGCACTCGCCGCATTCGGCGGTGTACAGCGGAATCACATGATCGCCGGGTTGGACGCTGGTCACGCCTTCGCCCACTTCCACCACAATGCCTGCGCCTTCATGGCCCAGCACGGCGGGGAAGATGCCTTCGGGATCGTCGCCGGAGAGGGTGAAAGCATCGGTGTGGCAAACGCCGGTGTGGGTGATCTTGACCAGCACTTCGCCCTTCTGGGGCGCAGCCACGTCGATCTCGACGATTTGCAGAGGTTCTCCGGCCTTGAAGGCCACAGCGGCGCGTGATTTCATCTGAATCTTTCTTTGTACAGCGGGGAGCAAAAGGGCGAGGGCCGCTTTCGCTTTGCGAAGCCCCGAATGTAGGCCATGGCAGCTGTAAAAGCGCTGACCATGGCCGCTGCCCTGGGGGCTTTGGCCGAATATGAATGCAATTGCTGGAGTCGGCCAAGCAGACTGCAGCGCTCTTATGATGGACAGTCCTGTTTGCCCCGCCTTAGTTGTTGAGTCTTTTCATGGAACACCGCCATACCCTGCCTCATCGGATCGATCTCATCGTCTACCCCGGCTTCAAGTCGCTGGAGGCGGTGGGCCCCATGTCCGTGTTCGACTACGCCAATGTCCATCTGCGCGCGCGCGGGCTCAGCGATGGCTATGAGGTGCGCATCACGGCGGCGCAGCAGGGCTTTGTGCAATCAGACACCTTGATGGCGCTGCAGGCAAGCCAGTCCCTGGCCGATCTGCAGCAGCGGGGCACGGGCTGCACGGTGATCGTGGTGGGCTCGCGCCATATCGAGACCGTGCTGGGCGCTTCGGCCGAGCTGGTGCAGTGGCTGCAGGCCGTGGCGCCCCAGGTGCAGCGGTTGATTGCCCTGTGCTCCGGCAGTTTCTTTCTGGCCGAAGCCGGTTTGCTCGATGGCCGCCGCGCAGCCACCCACTGGAGCGTGGCCGCCGCCCTGGCCCAGCGTTATCCGCGGGTGCAGGTGGATGCCGATGCCATCTATGTGCGTGACGATGTCAAGGACAGCGATGGCACGCGCCAGATCTGGACTTCTGCCGGGGTGACGGCAGGCATAGACCTGGCCCTGGCCCTGGTGGAGCAGGATTTCGGCCATGCGCTGGCGCTGGAGGTGGCGCGCGATCTGGTCATGTATCTGAAGCGGCCCGGCGGCCAGTCCCAGTTCAGCGTGCCGCTGGCCGCGCAATCCACGCGGCACAAAGGCGTGCAGGCCGTGCAGCAATGGGTGCTGGCCCATCTGGGCGAGCCCATGACGCTGGCCCAGATGGCCGAACAGGCGGCCATGAGCGAGCGGCATTTCCGCCGCGTGTTCCAGCAGGAAACCGGGCTGAGCCCATCGGCCTTTGTGGAAAACGCCAGGCTGGAGGCTTCCAAGCAGCTGCTGGAAACCCAGAGTCAGTGGCCGCTCAAGACCGTGGCCGCCCATGTGGGCCTGGGCTCGGAGCAGGCGCTGCGCCAGCTGTTTGTGCGCCGCCTGGGCATCACGCCAGTGGCTTACCGCGAGCGTTTTGGCGATTGAGTGCCGGCATGGCCGCTGCAACTCGCCTGGTCGCATTCGGCCTCACTTCATAAAGCGCAGATTTCATGACTGAATTTTTGGAAACCGGTGATTATGTATACCCGGGTCTGGCACAGGTGCAGCAATGGCTGGCCAACACCCAGCGCCTGGCCGTGCTCACCGGCGCAGGCATCAGCGCCGAATCGGGCGTGCCCACCTTCAGGGACGGAGGCTCGGCTTTCTGGGCGCAGTTCAAGCCTGAGGACATGGCCAGCGAAAAAGGCTTTAGACGCGACCCGACCCTGGTGTGGCGCTGGTATCAGTACCGGCGCGAGCTGATAGCCGCTGTGCAGCCCAATGCCGGCCATCGGGCGCTGGCGTCCTGGGCCGGCCGGCATCCGGGATGTATGACGCTGATCACCCAGAATGTGGATGGCCTGCACCAGCGGGCTGGCAGCTCTGGCGTGCTCAATCTGCATGGCGAATTGATGCAAGACCGCTGGCTGGAAGCCGGCTGCGGCTGCTGCCGAACAGATGAGGCGGCTGCCGCCGAGCCGCCACGCTGCGCCCTGTGCGGCAATATGCGCCGCCCGGCCGTGGTCTGGTTCGGCGAGGCCTTGTCACCAGCTGTCTGGAGTGCTGCAGAAAGTGCGGCCAATGCCTGCGAGCTGATGATGGTGGTGGGCACCTCGGGGGCGGTATATCCGGCGGCCGGTCTGGCCATTCGTGCCAAGCGTCACGGGGCCAAGATCGTCATCGTCAACCCCCAGCCCAGCGAGCTTGATGAGGTGGCCGATGTCTTGCTGCGCGGCCCGGCCGCCCAGGTGTTGCCGGCTTTACTGGCGGCTTAAAACAGCGGGCTTTTGAAAAAATCCAGTGCAGCCTTGGCGGCGGCAAAGTTGTGTTCGATGGCGGCTTGCTGATCGGCCGTGGGCTGGCTCTTGATCGAGATGGAGGGGCTGGATTTTGGGGATTTTAGGGCACTTTCCGCCGGCCTGCTTTTGCTGATAGCTACTGAATCGATAGCGGGGGCTTGCAGCGATGGCTGTGTTGCAGGGGCGGCCAGCAACTGTGCCAGATCCAGGGCCGGGTTGAGCTGCCACAGGCAGGACACATAGGTGGCCATGGCCACGGCCGGGTCGCCGCGCTCTATGCGCGCCATGGTGGGCTGGGAGATGCCCAGCCGGCTGGCCCACTGCAGCTGGGTCTCGCCCCGGCTTTTGCGCAGGCTGACGATGCGCTGAGCCAGTTGTTCGATCTGCAAAAGAATAGCCGGTGGAAAGGCTGAGGGACTGGTGTTCTGACGGGGCATATGCCAATGGTAGTGGGCTGGAGGGGGCCTCCACCCCTGGAAGCAGGGTTTCGATGTGTATCGCTGGCCGGTTTTCGCATCGTCCTACGGCCTAGGCCTGGATGGCTGTGAAACCATGGGCTCCAACCGACGGAGGTCTTGAGATGAAAGCATTGCACACGCTCTTCACTGTGATCCATTCCCTGATTGCGCTGTTGTTCACGCTGGCCGCACTGGCCCTGATCTGGGTGGCTAGCAGCCGGGGTTGGCAGATTCTGAACGCCGGGCTCAATGAGAAGGCTACCTTGCATATCGTGGAGGTCCTGGGAACGCTGGCGTCGGGCGTCGTCGCTTTGCAAATTGCGCAAACCGTGGTGGAGGAGGAAGTGATTCGCGAAGCCCATATCAGCGGCCCGACCCGTGTGCGCCGCTTTCTCTCGCGCTTCATGGTGGTGCTGGTGGTGGCTTTGGCGATCGAAGGACTGGTTGCCACCTTCAAGGCCCAGGATTCTGCTGCCGACATGCTGTACTCGGCGGCCTTGATTGTGGCTGTTGGCATCTTGCTGGCCGGCTGGGGCCTGTTTGTGCACCTGAACCGATCGGCCGAGGAGCTGGAGCCCGAAGCCATGCAGGCCGCCAAGGGCGAGGATCACAAGGTGAGCTGAAGCCGCGCTTGATGCTCCAACCGCCAAGGCCCGGGGCTGATCTCGGGCCTTCTGCTGCGCGCTCTTGTCAGGCGGCAAGCCGGTACAGCGTGCCGTTGAACTCCAGCTTGGCACTGGCATGCAAGGCATCGAGCTGGGCCAGGATCAGCTCGCGCACCGGCGCGGTGACGGCGCTCAGCCCCAGCAGGCGGGCCACGGCAGCGGGCAGCTCGTCGCGCTGGCCGCCCAGATTGCTGTGCAGCGTCGCCACAATCGCCTGGCGAATTTCTGCCGGTGGCAGGCATTCGAGCTTGCGCAGATTGGCTGAGGCAGCGGCCGAGCGGTCGCGCACGCGAATGCTGCGGCCTGGAATGTCCAGAAACTCTTCTTCCATGCTGATGGACTGGTCGGCCAGCAGGCTTTGCCTGGCTGCGTCCAGCGCTTCGCGGATACGGTTGCCCGCGCGCTGCAGGCCCCACAGCGTGCGGATGCGGGTGGTGAGCTCGTCAAAATGCACCGGGCCTTCTGCCTCCACCACCTGCAGCAGAATCTGCGCCAGGCGAGCGGTGGGAACGCTGTGCAGTTCCAGCTCTGCAGGTACGCTCAGCTGCGCCAGAGCATAGGGCTGGGCCAGCGCCTTGGCAGCAGCCGTCTGCGCGGCTTCGGTTTCGGGCGTGCGTTCCACGGTTTTGATAGCTGTATCCGCAGTTTGAGCCTGGGCTGGAGGCTGATTTGGCTCAGATTGTTCCTGTGCCGCAGCTTGCGCGATAGCGGCCTGAACAGCGGCCAATACCTTGGCCGTCTCGGCGCGCGGCTGGCGGAACCAGTCGCAGCCCCAGATGCGGTGCAGCTTCCAGCCATGGCCTTCGAGCACGGTCTGACGCAGGCGGTCACGGTCGCGTGCGCTGCGCGAGCTGTGATAGCTGGCGCCGTCGCACTCTATGCCCAGCAGATAGCGGCCCGGCTGCGCAGGGTCCACCACGGCCAGATCGATAAAAAAGCCGGCAATACCGATTTGCGTGTGCACGGTCAGGCCTTGGTCCACCAGGGCCTGGTACACATCTTCTTCCAGCGGTGACTCCAGCGTGCGGCCGCTGACACCGGCCACGGCCAACTGGCCTGTGGCTGCATAGTGCAGAAAGACCTTGAGGGCGGCCACGCCCTGGCCCTTGCCGCGCTCCAGGTCGATATCGTCGGCGGTGATGGAGGAAAACACCTCGCAGCGCTGCTTGGCGCGCGAGATCAGCACATTCAGGCGCCGTTCGCCGCCATCTGCGCTGACCGGGCCAAAGCGCATGGGCAGATATCCGTCCTGATTGCGGCCATAGGCCACCGAGATATAGATGACATCGCGCTCGTCGCCCTGCACGTTTTCGAGGTTCTTGATGAAGAAGGGCTCGTTGGGGTGGGAGACAAAGAAAGGTTCGGCCTCGGGCTGCTGGCGGCGCAGCAGCTCCAGCTCGTCCTGAATCGCCACTTTCTGCTGCAGCGAAAACGCCGCCACGCCCAGACTCAGCTGCGGTGTTTGCAGGGCGTGCTGCATGATGGCCCTGGCAATGGTCTGGGCTTCCACCCGGTTCACGCGCGTGGCGCCGCTGTCAAAGCGGCCCTGGGCTACATGGTGAAAGCGCAGGCCCATGTGTGCATGGGCCGTGTAGGGGCTGGGCACGATGAACAGCTGGCTGTTGTAGAACTGCTGGTTGGATACGGCGATCAGCGACTGGTGGCGGCTGCGGTAATGCCAGCGCAGCATGAGTTGGGGCATGCCCTTGGCAACGCACAGGCCCAGAATGCTTTCCACATCGGCGGCGCCTGCGATCAGCTGGTCTGCATCGTCCTCGTCGGGCTGCTCCTGCTCGCTGGTCATGCGCGAGAAAAAGCGGGTGGGCGGCAGCTGGCGCTCATCGCCCACCACCACCAGCTGCTTGCAGCGGGCCACCGAGCCCAGGGCATCCACGGGCTCGATCTGGCTGGCCTCGTCAATCACCAGCAGATCGAACTCCACGGCGCCAGGCTCCAGAAACTGGGCCACGGACAGCGGGCTCATCATGAACACCGGCTTGATGGCTTGCACGGCCTCGCCAGCCAGCTTGAACAGCTTGCGCAGCGGCATATGGCCGCGCTTGCGCACGATCTCGCCATTGATCACGCCCATGGGGCCTATACCGGCGCTTTGCCCATAGGCGGTACGTGGAACCTGCTCGTAATGCGATAGCGCGGACTGGGCCCGTGCCAGTGCAATGCGCTGCAGGTCCAACGAGCGAAACTGCTGCACCTTGAGGTTGTGCTGGTCGCCGTTGAAGGCCACCAGCTCGGGAGCCTGCTGCGTGGCCTGACGCAGCAGGCTTTCGTAGTAGGCGCGCTCAAAGGCCTGGGGCAGGGCGTCCAGGCTGAGGGCTTGCTGCTCCAGCTCGCTCACCAGGGGCGCAAGTCCGGCCTCGCGGGCTTGCAGGCGGGTGGCATGGTAGGCGGTCCAGTCCAGCAGGCTGGCGGGTTGCTCCACCCACAGGGCCAGGCGTTCGCTCAGGGCTTGCAGCGGCACTTGTGCCAGGGTGCTGGCGGCAAAAGCCTCGCGGGTATCGAGTTGGTAATTGGCCAGCACGGCCTGCGCTGCCGGCTCAAAAGCCTGCAGCGATGTTTGGGCCTCTTGCGCCAGCTGTGCGCATTGCTCGGGCGAAGCCAGCTGGGCAAACAGTGTGCGAAAGTTCTCGCTGCGGCCTGTGCCATCGGGGCCGGCCATCCAGCTCAGCACGGCTTGCAACTGGCCCCAAGGGCTGGTTTCGCCCTGCCACAAGCTGCCAAAGGCGGCAGCGCCATCGGCTTGCTGCTGGGCCAGGGTCTGGCGCAGGCCTTGTGCCTCCATGAGTTGATCGATCAGCGCCAGCCGCTGCAGCCTGCTTGAGGGCAACGGAGTTTTGAGCTGGGCTTTGAGACCGGAAAGTGCCTGCCGGTAGCCGCTGTGGAAGATGCGAAACAGCGAATCGCCATGGGCGGCGATCAGCTGGCGCGGGCGGTTCCAGTCCAGCGTCCATGCAGATTCCGCAAAGTGCTCACGGACCGACGGGGCCAGGGCATGGAACTGCGTGCCGGCGGCCACCAGTTGCTGCAGCCTGGTCATGCCATGGCCCCAGATGGCGTTGGCCACGGCCTGCCTGTCGATTGGCGGTGCGCTGCCCAGTTGCTCGGCCAAGGCAATCTGCTGCTGAAGTTCTTCGATGTTTTTAGCTTCAACCCCTTGCAATGATTGCGCAAGAAGCTCGTTTTTTTGTAGCAAAAGCTGCAGCTGCTGTTGCAGCGCGGGCAGAGTTTGCAGATAGCGATCCGCGTCGAGCTTGAGCAAGGCCGGATGGCAGACGCCGCGCCAGGCATGCTCGGCCACGGGCCAGACTTTCGCGGCCGCCTGGCGCAGGGCTTGCACCAGCTGGCTGCGGGTGTGAAGTTCCGGGGGCGACCATTGCGGCGAGCCCTGGAGCAGCTCGGGCAGATGGGCAATCTGCACGGCATCGAGTAGGGCCAGGCGACCCAGGATTTGATAAGGCGTGAGCGCACAGGGCGCCAGCGCCGTGTGCAGGGTCTGGCTGTGCTGGTTGAGCTGCTGCTGCACGCCCGTCAGCTCGTTGATGATCTGGTCGCGCTGCTCCACCCGGGGCTTGCCCAGGTCGCGCGTGGCCTTGAGTTCCTCCAGCACCTTGCGCTTGTTGGCGTGGTGGCTGTGCAGCTCCAGGCAGGCAGGGCCCAGGCCCACGGCCTTGAGACGGCGGTAAACCACCTCCAGCGCCGCCATCTTCTCGGAGATGAACAGTACTTTTTTGCCATCGGCAATCGCCGCCGCAATCACATTGGTGATGGTCTGGGATTTGCCCGTGCCCGGTGGGCCTTGAATCACCAGATTCTCGCCACGGCGCACAGCCTCTATGGCCAGCGACTGCGAGCTGTCGGCATCGACCACATGGCGCTGACCGGCTACAGGAATCAGCTGATCGATCTCGGCATCCTCGGGAAAGAGGGCATCGCGCGCGGCAAAGCCGTCCTGCAGGGTGGCGGAGATCAGGGGCTGCTCGTCAATGCGCTGGCCCTGAGGCCAGGTGCTGGCATCCAGGTCGCGGTACATAAGGAACTTGGCAAAGCTGAAAAAGCCCAGCGTCATCGCATGGGGCAGCACTTCCCAGTCCGCTTGCGAAGCCAGGCGCGCGCGGGTCTGCTCCAGATAGTAGGCCGGGTCGAAATCGTCGCCGGCCTTGAATTCGGGCAGCTCAAGGCCGAAGTCGGCCTTGAGCTTGGCGGCCAGCGACAGGTTTTCTGCCGCATCCTCCTGCAGCCAGGAGAGAGTGAAACGCTCGGCCGCGCTTTTGCGCTCCAGCGCCACGGGCAGCAAAATCAGCGGCGCAAAGCGCTCCTTGTCCGGCGCATTTCTGTCTTTCCATTTCAGCTGGCCCAGGGCCAGGAACAGGATGTTGACGCCTTGTTCCTCCACAAAGGTGCGGGCGTCGGAATACATGTCCAGCAGGCGGCGCTGCAACTGCTCCGTACCCAAGCGGGTCTGCAGCTTCAGATCGCGGTGACGGGGGGCGACGCCAGCCGCCGGTTCTGCGAGCGAGTCGGCTTCCGGCTGGGGCAGGGCCAATGCGTCAGGCCCGGGGCCGCTGCTTTGGGCTTCGCCGGCCTTGGCGGGCACAAAGCTCATGGCTCGGCCTTCGACGACCAGCAGGCGATAGACCTCGGGCGTCAGCTCATCGGCAAAGTGCAGCAACTTGGCCGAGGCACTTTGCGGCAGGCTCAGCAGCCGGTTGCGCGTGGACAGGTCCAGCAGCGCCTGGCGGCTTTTTTCCAATTGACGGGCGATGGGGGCGAAATTCTGGTCTGCGTGCATGAGGCTTCAAAAAGCACAGTGAGTTGGCACTTTAGCCTGCTCCACTGTGCTGGTGAACCCGATGGCGCTTGCATGGCGACTCAAATGCAGTGCCAAGCCTGCTTGTCAGAGCTTGAAGCCGAACTCCAGCGCCACAAAAGCGGAGCACTGGTTGCACATCTTGGGCGCAGCCCTGAGCGTCACGCTGTAGCGCTCGCCTTGCCAGCGAAGCAGGGCACCTGCAGCGAACATGACGGGCTTGGTGTAGTTGGTGCGCAGTCCGGCATAGACGCCGGTGTGCAGATTGCCCATGGCAATGGGCGTGTACTCGCCTATGGCATAGGTGCTCCACCGATCAATGCTGTTGCGGTAAAAGCCGGCTTGCACCGACACATCGCTGGAGAATTCGCGTCTGATGCCAAGGCCCAGATTCTCTTGATTCCATTGCTTGCCGTGTTGCCGTTCACTGAAATGATGGCTGACGGTATGCAGATTGATGTGCCAGCTTTCCTCGGCATGCAAAGCGCCACCGGAAACAGTCAGGATTAACGCCGCCAATGCTTTGAACGAGTTCATTTCTCTTCCCCACTTTGCTTGCAACACGCATGCAGACCTGTCGAAGGGCATCCTTGGCTCGTGTCCATGACCCGAAGAACAAGGGGCTTGGCGCTTCAGATGAATTCCTGCTTGCTGTAGAAATTCATGTAAGCCCTGTATCGCAATGTCTTTGGCTATGAGGTAACGAGGTGTAGGAATAGCTCTTTTCAATGAGTAGCCAAATATTGTTTGGATTTATAAAAAATGTTGTATTTTGTAAGTAGGAGGTATGAATAATGAAGCGCGGCGCGATAAATCCAACCGCGTAGATGAGATAAATGCGAGAAGATTCAATTTCGCCACAGGAAAGAGAATTACAGAATCACAGTCAGTAGTTCCAGCTTAGGATGGGCAAAACAACTCCTGCACTGATGAAATGGGACCGATAGATATCTCGCACGGTTTGGATGATGACGCGGTGATCAGCCGCTACATGAGCTTCGCGGCATTTGCCTCAACTTTGCTATCTAAGAAGCTGTTCTTCAACACAGTTAGTCAATTCGAGGACAAAAGCGAGGGTGCAGCAACCTTAATTGATGCTCTAGTCAACTCCAACACCCCTGCGCTTCTTGACTATGCAGTTAACTCTATGTGGCCAGGGACCATTGGGACGTCCCCTAGGCAAACTGTTGAATCGTTGGAGGCGAAGGCGCGCAAAGCGGACCTGGAAAAGCCCTTGACGTTTGAGACTCCGTTTGGGGACTACACAGACAAAGCCCCAGCGCTTGGCTACGAGGGAGTTCTCCACAAGCTTCGTGACTGGATAGATGTTGCTTGCTGGCATGAGAGTGTCGATGAAAGCCTAGCCATGTGGAGGATCTACGGCCGCACGAACGAAGCTGTTTGCATCACCTCTACGGTGGGGCGACTGAAACGCGCTCTGCGCTTGGCTGACGATATGAAGTGTCACATTGCAAAAGTGCACTACATCAATCATGAGATTGACCCCTTTCAGACAGGTTCGTCCTTTGCCTCAGTTCTGCACAAGATGCATGCCTATGAGTTTGAGAAAGAAGTTCGTGCCATCGTTTGGAAGCCCTCCAGTGCGTTCACCGAACGCAGAGAGTCATTCGGCAGTCTGATTGACATAGACCTGCCAACCTTGATTACGGGTGTCCGCCTATCTCCAGACTCGAAGCCGTGGCTCCTCCACCTAGTCAGGTCTATGCTGGACAGAGAGGAACTACCTGTTCCTCTCTCCGGTTCTGTCCTTGATAGAAACCCTTGGAAAAAGCACTCATAGATTGATATCCAAGGCGTCTCCCTCGACGCCTACCGGCGCCCCAGCCGTCACCGGCAGCAGAGAAACCGCCAGGCGCGTGCCGGCTGGATAAGGTGGCAGGAGCAGCTCGCGGCCGAGGACTGTGATGTGGCCAGCGACGGGGATTTGCTGGCTGGGCCCTCCGTTCACCGAGACCCTGACATCGGCACCATGGGCCGCTTCCAGCTCCCATGCCAGGCGCGTCCCACCATCGGGCAGCGGTGCGGCCGACAGATTGAAGGCCCTGGCCACGCGGCGCTCGCCGCTGGGCACCTCGGGAACCACACCCAGGCCCCACTCAAGCGGGTAGTACTGCTCATATTCATCACGAACAGTCATGCGCACGCGCCTGGAGCTGCTGGGCTCCATGCTGATGATGCGCACGCGCTTGCCGGGCGTCTGCTGTGGGCCGCCCAGGAACGTCCAGTCTTCGGGTACCGTGTCCTCCCACTCTGCGGACGCCTGCGGGTTCGGTGTGCCTGCATCCAGCCAGCCTGGCGCGGCCGAGGCGGGCCAGTTGCCCACCAGGGCCAGCCGACGCATACGGCCTACAGGCTTGGCGCAGCGCACGCTGAAAGGGTCGCCTCCTGGCGGTGTGACCATCAGATAGAAGTCATTGCCGTCTTGAAGCTCCACCTCAGCCGACAAATCCACCCAAGCCACGCGGGTGCCTGTTAGGCCCAGGCCGACCAGGCGGCCGCTGAATGCCCAACGGGTCAGGTCGTGGCCGAGCTGGATGATGTCGCCCGTGGCCACGGTCAATCCCATGATGGAACTCTCCCAGGTGATCGTGCGGCGGTGGTAGTGCTTCGAGGCGGCCAACAGGTTGACCAGGCGCTGGGCCTGGGCCTTGGGCATGCTGTACGTAGCCTGGCTGACCTGCTGATTGACGGGCAGCGTGACGCCTGGAACCTTGGCATAGACCGTGTCTGCCTCATAGTCGTTATCGGCCTGGCTGTATGAGAGCCCGAACTCGTCGACCGTGTCGTCCGTGATGTAGGCGATCTTGAACGTGCCCGCGATGATGTTGCTCGCACCGAAGGCTGCCACCCAGGGCTGGCCATCTCTTTCCCACCAAACCGACAGCTTGCCGGGCGCCCAAGTTTTCCGGGCCCGGCCCGCTGCAGCGATGTCATCGAGCACGGTGCCCGCACTGCGCGCGCCGCTCAGCAGCATGCGGCAGGTCAGCTGAGCTGCAGCGCAGTACTGCCCCCAGGCAACCAACGTGCCGTAGTCGATGCGGGCATTGGGCAGACCGGCGCCAAAGAGGCGCTCGCCATTGCTGGCTGATGGCTCATCTAACCAGCCAGCCTGGCCCAGGTGGGCCGGCGCGGCATAGGAATTGAGGAAGCCGCCGCGCGAGAAGTAGAGGAACAGCCAGGCAGGATTCGTGCTGTATGTCCACTGCCAGGCGCCGGCACCTACTGCCGGCATGGAGCCGTCCCAGGGAGCCGACGAATTCCAGACCCAGCATTTATGGCGCAGCAGCGCCGAATAGCGGTCGATCCGGCCGTTGAGCTGGCCGGTCGCCTTGACCATCATCCCCCGACGCAACTGCGCAGGGTACAGCGCATCGGTATCGCGGAAGATCTTGAGGCGCGTCCACTCGATCTCGGCCACATTGCTGGCGTCCGTGTATTCGGGGGTGATTCGGCGCACGCGGAACTTGGCCACAGCCTGGGGGAGCATGGCCGAAAACGTCTCACGCAGCGGCCGGGTGCTGCCATTGCTGAGAGTCATGGGAGAAAACGGCATCGGTTGCCAGGCGTTCGATCCTGGCAGTTGATACTCAGCCGCCACCTGGCAGGTCAGATTCTCGAAGCCGCCGCTTGCTTGCCGCAGCAGACGGCCCGAAATATCCATCTGTATGAATCTGCCGGCGACAGAGCCTCTGCGTTCTATCCAGCCGTCATTCTCGACATTTGCCCGCTGTTCCAGGGCGCCGCCATCGACGGTCTGCACGTTGCCAGGGTATATATCCGTCGGCCAGCCAGCGCTTGCGTAACCACGCAGCACTGTGCGGTCGGCCTGACCAGGCGGAGTTGCACTGCTGTGCAGCTCGATGGCGTTGTACTGGCTGACAGCGTTGGCACCGATGCGTTCGTCGCTGATGGCCAGGTCGCCAAACCCATAATTGAAGACACTCGTGACGCGCTCCGTGTTGTAGATGATGGTGTAGCCATAGCGCACCAGGACTGGCAGTGGCGTGCCCAAAAGATTCCAAGCCATATCAGTCTCCTCCACCACTTTCTGGTGGGGTGATCTGCACCAGATAGTCCTCATAGGTCGTCACCGAGTCGAACAGCCCTTGGTGACTAATTACAAAGGTATGCGGCTGGGTGACCGTTCCGCCGCTGCTGCTGGTATAGGTGCGGCTGGCCTGGTCTCCGTAGTACTCAATCGTTCCGCTTTCCCAGACATCTGTGCGAATGAGCACCCATGGGGCAATGACTGCTGTGCCCTCGAAGCCGAATGGCGGATGGGTACGGGTTTCATAGACCGGGGTGTTGTTGATCACCTCGGTGGCCGTGCTAGGGTCCGGGACGAATTCGCCAAACGGACGGCCAGCGTAGTCTGGGAATACACGATGTTCGCCCAGTACCAGTTGCAGTGGCTCATAGTTGCGGGCCGAGTTGGAGCCGCCCTCAATGCTGTACGCCGTGGGCGCATCATCGCCCTGGGCAGAGGCAGCGCTCCGGGCGGACAAGCTGCCGGCCAAGGCGGAAATGGCGAAGGCGATCACGGCATTGGCAGCAAACGCGGCCACAGTTCCCAGAGCGAAGGCAGCAGTCCAGCCAATCTCGCCATACATAACCAGCTTGGCTGCGACTGTGCTGCCCTCGACGATACCCTTGGCTACCTGGTGGATGACGATCAGGTCAGATACGGTCACGGGCGTCGCGGCCCAATCCTCGGCCGCCACGGGCAGGCCATTGAACATGACGGCTAGGGGTGTTTCAGCCAGGCCCAGACGCTGGATGATGCCCTGCAGAGTTTCGGTACCGGCCAGGGCAATGGGCAGTACCTTCCGGTCACTGGCTGGGCGCAACGGGTTTGGACACCAGATGACTGAGAGTGTGGGCATCAGAGCCATTGGTAAAAGCCCTCCACACGGTAGCACCGAGGCAAGCGTGCCAGGGGCTGGCGCATGCTCGACCCGAACAGTGCATCGCTGTGCAGCACATAGGGCACGCCCTGAATTAAGCAATACAGCCCGATGTGGGCCTGGCGGCCGCGTGCCAACATCAGCACGCCACATCCATCGACGGGCCCCTCGATCCGCTTGGCGAAATCAGCCTGGTTGGCCGTGATCAAGGCCGAGCGGTGGGCCAGGTCGTCTGCCTGGCGCCTTGGGAAGTGGATGTCTATGCGGCCGAACTGCTCATGCAAAGCACGTTCAACGAGTTGCGCGCAGTCCAGGACATCGTGTGGGATGTCTATATAAGAGTCAGACCAGTGCATCAGAAAAGCCCCGGAGCGGTTTCCGGCCGGTAGGTGTACGCCACGGCCGCTTTGTTGAGAATGTCGTCATAGCCGAGCTGTCCGATCACGGCCTTGGTGGTGACTTCGACGTTTCGTAGATCCAGCGTCAGCTCGTCTTCGATGAAATCGGGGGCGCTGCGCATGATCTGCAGGGCCGTGATGACAGCACCACGGCCGCCGTGGGTGCGCTCGAAGAAGACGCCCACACCGCCAGATACGTTGCCGATGCTCAGCGCCGCTGCCGGCGTGCGCCCTTCCTGGTCGTCTGGCCAGGTGAACTCGAAAGTCGTGGCCACATACAAATGAGTGCGAGAAACCACGTCCTGGTTGTCATTGACGAAACGCATGGGCTCGGGCAGCAATGCATGGGCCAGCTCCAACAGCACCAGAGGGCGCTCGGCCGGGGCCAGTTGCTGGGCAGCACGGCGATATCGGGAAGACTTGCGCGTGCTCATGCCCAGTACTCCAGGGTGAAAGAGACCATGAACTCATCCAGGCGGTCGGTGATCGCCTTGTATTCAACCGAGCCACCCACGATCCGGGCCCGGCGCAGCGTGGCGCCGCTGGGGTCTTCGACATCTGGCCAGGCGAAGAACCGGGCGCCAAGGGCCAGGTCGGTCTTGCGCCAGATCTCGAACTGCTGCTTGCGCGCCAGGCTGTCCAGGCGGTAGGTCAGCGGCAGCTCATAGCGGGCCAGAGACTGCACAGGAGCCTGCTCGATAAAGCCGTCCTCCATCTCTGTACGCTCTACACCACCCACGGGGCGCAGGGTGTAATCAGTCTCGAAGACGAGCTGGGCGTAATCGGGGAATCGGGTGTATGCCATCAGTTGCGCCTCCCTGCCGCGTTGATTGCGCTTGAGGCTTTCCCGCCATTGCTTGCATCTGCGATCATGATTTCGACGACTAGGCGGCCCAATTCCTGTTTGGTTATCGGCTGTCCGACTTGCTGTTTGGGAGTGCCCTGGTTGTTGAAGCGGACCTCTACAGGCTGAGTCTGGCCAGGCATGGCGCCGCCGGCGGACGATACAGAGCCCCCTGTGGCGAAGCTCACGCGCTGGCTGGCAGATATCAGACCGCCCAGAGCGAAGCGAGGCTTTGGCAGGCGCAGAGTGCGCACGGCCTCCATGAACGGCAGACCGTAGTGATTCACGGCCTTCTCTGGCTGGATGAACTCGTTATTGCTCACGGCAATGGGCCGTTTGCCGTCGACCAATGCGGCGATGCTGTCGCTGGTGCCCGTGCCAGGGCCCACGATGCGGCCGCCGCCAGTCGAAGGAGATCCGCCCTCGGCGAACCCGAAAATCTTGCCGATGCTGCCAAAAATGCCGCCGATGACAGTTCCGCCGCCGCTCACATCAGGCGTAAACATGTTGGTAAGCAGCCGCTTGATGTCGCTGCGCACGATGTCACCGGCAATCTGGCGTAGGGTCGCGCTGGCGACCTCGCTGAGACTCTTGAAGTTCGTCACGGCATTGGCCGCAGCATCCGCGACGCCATCGATGACGGTATTGCGCAGGCGGGTGCCAAGGTTGACGACCACAGGCGTGGCGCTGGACACCTCATTCTTGAGCTGGCCAATGCTGGTGCTCATGTTGTCGATGGCGACCTGTGCTTCGGGCGGCAGGCTGTCGCGCACGCGCTCCAGCTCCTGGACGATGGATTGCAGCACTGGTACCTGGGCCGCGCGGGCCTGCCTGATGCGTGCCTCGGCCTCGATCTGGCTGATCGTTCCCTGCGTGGCCTGCGTCTGCACGGCCTGCTCGATGACACCGAGCTGGCTCTGAAGGCGCTGCGCCTCTGCCAGCTTATTGTTGAACTCAGCCTGAGCAGCACCAGCCTCTATCAATAATTGGACCTGCTGGCGAGACTTTTCGGCATCCGCAGGATTCGACTGGCGGCCAGCGGCGCGTAACTCCTCCGCATATTGCAGCTCCAACTGCTTTCGGATGGCCTCACGGTCAAACTGCCCAGTCAATGCAGCTGTATCTACACGCAGTCTCACGACAAGGTTTGCCAACTTCAACTCTTCAGAGCGCCGCCATTTGTCCAACTCGCGCGTGGAATCTACCTTCGATTGCTCCAAGACCTTGAGCGATGCCTTCAGCTCCACAGCCCGAGTCTTTGTCGTGCCTTTGGCATTCAGCTCTTTTTCTAGAGCCTCACGCTGGGCCTCGTAGTCTTCATTGATGCCAGCCAGGCGCTTTTGGTAGGCCTCCTCAATGCTGACACGGCCTTCTTCCAGCTGGTTGACCAGGAAGGCATCACTGCTCTTGATTGAGGCTTGCAGGGTGCGCAGATTTGAGCGGATCTGCTGGATAGCCTCCTGCTCAGGGGTGTTGCCCTTGGGCGTGCGCGGATTTTTCTTGGCTTTCTCGTCTGCCTGCTTGACCAGTGCGTCTAATTCAGCCTGAGTGATTGACCCTTCATCGCGCCATGCTTGCCATTTCTTCTTGTTCTCGGCCAGGCGCTTCTCTTCGGTTTCAGTGGCCTTCATGGCCGCCGCATACTCTTCCTGGACAGACTTTTTGCGGCGATCCTTGCGAGCAGTAGCAGCCTTGTCGTCGGCCTCTTTTTCTTGCTTATCACGTTGAGCATAAAGAGTGCTCAGCTCGCCTATCGCGTTGTTGAGCAGTTGCGGCATTTGTTGATTACCGGCGAGGTTCGTCCCACGGCGCCGCAGATCGGCTGCCATTTGGGTAACACGGTTCTCTTGCTCTTTGATCTGCTCTTCAAGCGTCTTCTGCTTATCAATATTGAGAATCGCGCCCCAGAACTTGCGCGCAACATCGGCCGCTGCATTCAGCGCCCGCATCAGCACACCGAGGTTTTCAGGCACCACGCGGCCGAAGTGGTCAGCAGCCTGCCGGCTCAGTTCGAGCTGGGCTTCCTCGACTCGGCCTTGCTCGACCAGGTCGGCGATGTGCCGGCGCTGCGTTGCCGAGAGGAAATTGAACTGATCATCCAGTTGCTTTGCCGCCTTGGCTGGCTCCGCAAACAGCTTGGCCAGGGAGCTGGCCGCCGCATCGGTGGACTGGCCGGTGGCGGCAGCATAACCGTTGATGGCCTTGGTCAGATTGCCGATAACGTCGATACCGAGGCGGCCGGACTGCACCATGGCCACGGCCGCGGACTCGGCTGCGCTCCTGCTGATGCCGCTAACTTTGTTGGCGGCCTCGGCCAGGGCTTCAATGCGGCCTTGGGTCGCGCCTGCGGCGTTGCCAGTAGTTTGCACTGCCACATTGAAGGCATAGGCCTTTTTTTCGGCCTCAAGGAACAGCAGAGCCAAGGCGCCCACACCCAGCGCCAGTCCACCGACGGCAGCCCTCGCTGGCGTGATTGCAGAGGTGATGGCATTGAAAGCGGGCCCGACCCCTCCAAAAGAGTCTTTAATTTGCCCGCCCTGTTGGATGGCCACAAGCCAGATGGGCATGCCGCTGGCGATGCTGGTGGTGATGTCGGTGATCTGCGCAGGCAGCATGCGCATTGCAGCAGCTGTTTGCCCTGCAGAAACACCAAGGCCGGCAAAGCGCTGCTGAGCCAGGCCCATGAGACGCGTGTGCTGGTCCTGTGTGATGAGACCACGGGCCAGGGCCGTATTCAGTTCGTTCTGAGCTTGCGTAAGGCGGAAAGCCTCGGTGGCGGCAGGGTCCAGGCTGGCGATCAGGCGGTCAATGGCCAGCTTTTCACGGTCGGTAGCCTTGGCGGCTTCGTCGGAGCCTTTAGCCTGGCGCTGTTGCTGCTCCTCGTTCTTCCTGCTTTGCTGCCCCTGGGATTCGCGCTGCTTGGTCAGCTCCTGCTCAGACTTGGTTGCACGGTCAGAGGTTTCGGCCTGTTCCTTCTGGGCTGCTGACAGCGCGGCCGTGGCTGTAGCTTGTTCTTGAGTGGCGGTGGCCGCCTGCCTAGCTGTAGCGGCCTGGTCGGAGCTGAGAGTCGACGGGGCCGAGCCAGACGCGGGCGCCGGCACGGTCGACATTTCTGACGAAGCTTTTTTGCCGGCTGCGCCCAGCTCTTGGACTTCGGCAGTGAACGCGCGGACTTCTTTGCGTGCTTCGTCCAGTGCGGCCTGGACCCGCAGTCCGATTTCGAGGTTGTTTGCCATGGACCGCATGGTCTCCCGCCACGGCCATCAGCAATAAGTAAAACGCTTTAGAGTTTGCCCATGAAAAAAGGGGCTCAGATTGAGCCCCCTGCAAGTGCGACGGCCGTGTGGGCCGCCTGGTGTTGTGCGTGGCGTTCGGCCTGGTCGCCGATGGCCTGCAGATAGCCTTTTAGCTCGTCGATGCTGTAGCGCCGAAGCTGCTGTCGGTCGTGGCCTGCGGCGATGAGCTGCTGAGCAACGGCGAACCAATCGACATCAGTTTCGCCTGGATCACCTTGATCGCCTGCAGGCGCTGGGTAAAAAAACTGAGGTTTTCCTCCAGCACCACATAGACCGCTTCAAGCACCATGGCTATCGGCATCGCGCGCACGTCAGCCACCGACATGGGCTTGGGCTGGCCATCCTGCACTGGCGCCAGGCACGCCGCCAGCAACTTTTCCAGCGCCAGGCGCAAGGTCGATTCGCCTTGCAGCACCTTGAGGCTGGCCAGGTCGAACTGGCCGCCCTGCATGCCGATCAGCCAGTCGCCGAACTCGAATGCCTCGGTGAAGACCTCAAAGGGAACTTGGCTGACCTCGAAATCATGGCCGGCAATGGTTTTGCGAGTGGGTGTGTTGAAGAGTTTGCTCATTGGTTTTATCCCACGCGATCAAGTTGCCGTGTGCCATATGTACGAGACTCAGGGTCATCCAGCTCCAGAATGCGGCCATAAACAGCCAGGCGCACGGTGCCAGTGCCAGGGCCAGCGACAGTCGCATAGAGATATGGAGCCTTTAGCCACACCCCAAGAGCAACCTGCTGCTCAACAATCGCTTTGCGGTTTGCCAGTGGCGCCAGATCAAGCGCCGAAACCACTTCTCGGCCGCCGCCACGCGCTGCATCGAGCGTGCGCAACGACAGCGATACACCGGAGGTCACGCCGTCTGCCCGCTCCACCACGATGCTGTCAATGATGTAGCGGCCTTGGGCGTGCAGCACATGAAGCGGTTGCTCTGCGGTGGTGGACAGATCAACAAGCGTGGACAAGATGGGAGCTTGCGGCGCCTCGACAATGATGT